>CANRIZ010000011.1 GCA_947630835.1 uncultured Clostridia bacterium
AAGTTTTCCTTACAAGCGCATAATAGCACAAGAAGAAAAGATTGTCAATAGATTTTTTCAAAAAAAATGAAAAAAATGAAAAAAAGCGATATTTCCCAAAAGAAACGCAAGCCGTTTCCAACCGGAAAAACCCCGATATTCCTTGATTCTGCGCGCTTTTCGGGAGAATTTACCGAACCTTCTTTCAATTTGAATTTTTTTTGGGGAAAATTAAATTATTTCGGAAAATATTGACTAAAACCGCCGCCGTGTTAAAATTAAAGGCAGGGAGGAAGATATGCGTGAAATACAATATAAATATAATAAAATCCAACCGAAAAACATTTTCACTCGAAATCAAACCGGATTTAAGCATTGTTTGCCGCGTACCTTTGAGCGCGGGCGAAGATGAAATTAACGGCTTTATGGAAAATAACGAGGCAAGGCTTGAAGGATATATCGAAAAGCTGAAAAAATCCCTTCCTAAAGAAACGACGCCCTTGAGCGAGGAGGAAATCAAGCTTCTTAAAAAAAGAGCAAAGCGATACATATCGGCAAGGGCGCAGTATTGGGCGGAACTGATGTCCGTAAAATACGGCAAAATCAGCGTAAGGGCGCAAAAAACAAGGTGGGGCAGCTGCAGCAGCGGCGGCAATTTGAGTTTTAACTGCCTTTTGATGCTTACCGACGAGGCCGTTACGGATTATGTGATTGTTCACGAGCTTTGCCATTTAAAAGAGATGAATCATTCAAAAAGGTTTTGGGCGTTGGTAGAAAGCGTTTTGCCCGATTACGAGCTTCGCCGCAAGGAGCTTAAAAAATACGAAAGCGTTTTAATCGGCAGACTCGGGTAAGCGGTTTTTAGCCGCCTTGTCTTACGTCCTTCGCCTTTGCGAAATTTAAGATATAAATTACTGTGAAATAGGCACAAAAACAAGCGCGGTTTATCGGTAAAAATTTATGCTCGCAAATCAAGCAATTTGTTGACACGTTTCGTTTTAATATGATAGAATAGCATTGTAATTTTTTAATATTCAGTTCTCTGCAACTGACGGAAAAAGTGGAGCACCACGCTGGAACAGAGAATTTTTTAGCCGACCGTCTGGGCACACTTATTCTCTTATGCGAATAAGTGTGTCCTTTTAGATTTTATACATGTTTTCAGGAGGCAGTACAATGAAAAAAGTCGGTATAGTTATGGGGAGCGATTCGGATCTTCCCGTTATAAAAAAGGCGACGGATACCTTAAAGGACTTGGAAATTCCTTTTGAGGTCCATATTTATTCGGCGCACAGAACGCCCGAGCAGGCAAGGGATTTTGCCCTTAATGCAAGGAGAAACGGCTTCGGCTGTATAATAGCGGCGGCGGGTATGGCGGCTCATCTTGCGGGCGCAATTGCCGCGAACACAACCTTGCCGGTAATAGGGATACCCTGCAAATCGTCGGTTCTTGACGGTATGGACGCGCTTCTTTCTACGGTTCAGATGCCTACGGGCGTACCGGTTGCGACGGTTGCGATAAACGGCGGGGCAAACGCGGCGCTTTTGTGCGCCCAAATACTTGCGGTTGAGGATTCACAGCTTGCCGCAAGGCTCGATAAAAAAAGGGAGTCCGACGCAAAAGCGGTTCTTGAAAAGGACTTGAATATTGCGGACAAGCTTTAAAGCTTTAATATTATTAATAAAAACAAAAGGCGGTAAATTTAATGGGCGGATTTTTCGGCATCGCCTCCAAAAAGGATTGTATGTTGGACGTTTTCTTTGGAGTCGATTATCATTCTCACCTCGGCACTCGCAGGGGAGGGCTTGCGGCCTATGACAGCGAAATAGGCTTGCAGAGAAAAATACATAATATAGAAAACGCTCCTTTTCGCACAAAGTTTGAGCATGTGCTTGAGGAGATGAAGGGAACTTCGGCAATAGGCTGTATCAGCGACACAGACCCTCAGCCCCTGCTTATACGTTCAAGGATAGGCACTTACGCAATCTGCACGGTGGGTATAATTAACAATTCCGAATACCTTATTGAAAAATATCTTATAAACGACTGCGGTCATTTTGACGCAATGACGGGCGGCAAGGTTAATTCAAACGAGCTTGTCGCCGCCCTGATTAGCTTAAAGGGCGACTTTTTAAGCGGTCTGGAATTTGCGCAGAGAGTAATCGACGGCACGGCTTCGATACTTGTGCTTACGCAGACGGGCACCATTATCGCCGCAAGGGATAAGTTCGGCAGACTTCCTGTTCAAATAGGCAAAAACGAGGACGGCTTTGCGGTTTCGTTCGAGTCCTTTGCATATGAAAAATTAGGCTACGAGTTTTTAAAGGAATTGGGCCCGGGCGAGATAGTGGAAATTACGCCCGACGAAATAAAACAGCTGAAAGAACCGGGCAAAAAGAAAAAAATATGCGCGTTTTTATGGAGCTATTACGGTTACCCGACCTCCACCTACGAGGGCGTAAACGTAGAGAAAATGCGTTATGACAACGGCAGAATTATGGCAAAAACGGACGCTAAATCGGACGTTTGCAAGGACGTTGATTATGTGGGCGGCGTTCCCGATTCCGGCACGCCCCACGCCATAGGCTATTCAAACGAGAGCGGCATACCGTTTGCAAGGGCGTTTATTAAATATACGCCCACCTGGGCAAGAAGCTTTATGCCTACGAATCAAGCCGAAAGGAACAAAATTGCAAAGATGAAGCAAATTCCCGTAAAGGAATTGATAGTGGGAAAGAATCTCCTTTTTGTCGACGATTCCATAGTAAGGGGTACGCAGCTTAAAGAAACGGTCGATTTCCTCTACGAAAGCGGGGCAAAATCCGTTCATATGCGTTCCGCCTGCCCGCCGATAATGTACGGCTGCAAGTACCTTAACTTTTCAAGGGCTACAAGCGAAATGGAGCTTATCGCCAGAAGAGTCATAATGGAGCTCGAGGGCGAGAAGGGCTTTGATTATATTGAGGAGTACGCGGATTCCTCTACCGAAAGAGGCAAAAAATTAAGGGCAAATATATGCGAAAAGCTGCATTTGGCTTCGCTTGAATTTCAAAGCCTTGAGGGCATAATCGAGGCTATAGGGCTTAACCCCGACGAGCTTTGCACATATTGCTGGAACGGAAAGGAATAAGATTATGAACAACAATTCCAAATCTGACGTTTATGCGGCGGCGGGCGTCGATATTACCGCAGGCTACAGAGCTGTGGAGCTTATGAAAAAGCATATAGCCGCTACAATTACGCCGTCGGTTTGCTCGGACGTGGGCGGCTTCGGCGGGCTTTTCGAGCTTGACCTTACGGGCATAACAAAGCCCGTGCTTGTAAGCGGCACGGACGGCGTCGGCACAAAGCTGAAGCTTGCGTTTTTAATGAATAAGCACGACACGGTCGGTATCGACTGCGTTGCTATGTGCGTAAACGATATTATCTGCTGCGGCGCAAAGCCTTTGTTTTTCCTCGATTACATTGCCTGCGGCAAGAACGTGCCCGAAAAAATTGCGGATATAGTAAAGGGCGTGTGCGACGGCTGCGTGCAGTCGGGCGCGGCGCTGATAGGCGGAGAAACCGCCGAGATGCCGGGTTTTTATCCCGTTGACGAATACGACCTTGCGGGCTACTGCACGGGCGTTGTCGATAAAGCAAAAATTATAGACAACAAGACAATGAGCGAG
Organism: uncultured Clostridia bacterium; assembly: GCA_947630835.1. GTDB lineage: Bacteria > Bacillota > Clostridia > Oscillospirales > Acutalibacteraceae > Fimenecus. The sequence continues at coordinate 3,652 of CANRIZ010000011.1, forward strand.
GGCGACGTTATAATTGCCCTTCCCTCGAGCGGCGTTCATTCAAACGGATTTTCTCTTGTAAGAAAGGTTTTCGACGTTGAAAACAGCGATATTAAGTCTCCCGTAGACTGCCTCGGCGGAAAGTCGATAGGTCAAACGCTTTTAACGCCCACCAAAATTTATGTAAAGCCCGTTCTTGCCCTTATTTCCGAGCTTTCGGTAAAGGGAATTTCCCATATCACGGGCGGCGGCTTTTATGAGAATATACCCAGAAGCATACCAGACGGTCTGTGCGCGAAAATAGAGAAAAACGCCGTAAAGGTTTTGCCGATTTTTGATTTGATTGCAAAGAAAGGCAAAATCGATGAAAGGGATATGTTCAACACCTTCAATATGGGCGTCGGTATGAGCGTAATCGTTTCAAAAAACGACGCCGACAGGGCGCTTGAAATTTTGAGGGCGAACGGCGAGGACGCTTATATCATAGGCGAAATTATTAAATCGGAAAGTAAGATTGAGATATGCTGAAACAGGTAATTAACGGTATTTTTGCGGGCTTGCTTATTTCGATAGGCGGGGCGGTATATCTTTCCTGCGACAATAAGTATGTCGGCTCGCTGCTTTTTACGGTGGCGCTTGTCTGCATTTGTTATCGGGGTTATTCCCTTTATACCGGCAAGATATGCTACATACCCGAAAAGCATGCAAAGGAAGAATTTTCGGTCTTGCTTACAGGGCTTTTGGGCAACGTCTTGGCTACAACCGTCTGCGGTTACGCTTTGGCTTACGCCGTGCCGAAGCTTTGTCGGGCGGGCTTTGACGCTTGCAGCTTAAAGCTTGAGCAGGCAATCCCCCAAACTTTTATAAGGGCGTTTTTCTGCGGGATACTTATATATTTGGCGGTCGATATTTTCAAAAAGAACAAAACTCCTTTGGGAATTTTACTGTGCATACCGGCTTTTATATTAAGCGGTTACGAACATTCCGTTGCCGATATGTTTTATTTTGCCGTTTCGGGCATAGTTTCCTTAAAGGCGTTTGTGTTTATATGGATTGTAATTTTAGGCAATTCGGCGGGCGGGATGCTTATTCCGCTGCTGTCTATGGCGGGAGGTAAAAAGCTTGACGGGCAAAAAAGCTAAAATAGCGGTTATGGTATCGGGCGGCGGCACAAATTTGCAGGCGCTGATAAACGCCCAAAACAACGGTATTATTACAAGCGGAAAAATCGAGCTTGTAATATCTGATAAAAGCGACGCCTTTGCTCTTACAAGGGCGGAAAGGGCGGGCATAAAAACCTTTACCGTGCTTAAAAAACAGCTCGGCTCTCAGGAGGCCTTTGAGGAAAAAACAATCTCGATACTTGACGAAAACGGTATCGATTTAATAATCCTTGCGGGCTTTATGTCGATTCTAAGCGCCGAATTCACTTCTCATTACGAAAAAAGGATTTTGAACGTTCACCCGTCGCTGATACCTTCGTTTTGCGGCGAGGGTTTTTACGGGCTTCGCGTGCATAAGGCGGCGCTTGAAAAGGGAGTTAAGGTTACGGGCGCAACGGTTCACTTTGTAAACGAAATACCCGACGGCGGCGAAATTATAATGCAAAAGGCGGTCGAAGTAGAGGAGGGCGACACTCCGGAAACCCTGCAAAAAAGGGTTATGGAAAACGCCGAGTGGATTATTCTGCCAAAGGCCGCGCAAAAGGTTTGCGAACAAATTATTCAACAAAATAAATAAAAAGGGGCTTGTACTTATGGAAATCAAATCTATCAAAGAAGAGCTTAATTCCCTTGCTTATCACGGCAGAGGAATTATAATCGGCAAAAGCTCGGACGGCAAAAAAGCGGTTACCGCCTATTTTATAATGGGCAGGAGCGAAAACAGCAGGAACCGTGTGTTTGTTGAGGACGGCGAGGGCATACGCACTCAGGCTTTTGACGAGTCGAAAATGGTTGACCCGCATCTTATAATTTACGCTCCGGTAAGGGTGCTGGGCAACAAGACCATAGTTACAAACGGCGACCAGACCGATACGATTTATGAGCTTATGGATAAGCAGATGACCTTTGAACAGTCCCTGCGTACAAGGGAGTTCGAGGACGACGCTCCCAACTATACCCCGAGAATTTCGGGCATTATTCATATTGATAACGGCGAAATGAATTACGCTCTGTCAATTCTTAAATCCGCCGAGGGCGACGCAAGCTCCTGCCAAAGATATACTTACGCTTATTCAAACCCCGTAAGCGGCAGGGCAAAATTTATCCACACATACAGCCGAGAGGGAAATCCTCTCCCGAGCTTTGAGGGCGAGCCTAAGACCTTGGAGCTTCCCGACGTAGGAATTGACGAGCTCACACAGCTCATTTGGGAAAACCTCAACGAGGACAACAAGGTGTCGCTCTTTGTAAGATATATTGATATTCAAACAGGCAAACACACTTCAAGAACAGTAAACAAAAACAAGTGAGGGAATTATAATGAAAGAATTTGAACTCAAATACGGCTGTAACCCCAATCAGAAGCCTTCAAAAATTTATATGGACGACGGCGGCGACCTCCCCATAGAAATACTTTGCGGAAGACCCGGATATATCAACTTCCTCGACGCGTTTAACTCCTGGCAGCTTGTAAAGGAGCTTAAAGAGGCGCTCGGGCTTCCGGCGGTAACCTCGTTTAAGCATGTAAGCCCCACTTCCGCGGCGGTCGGCATACCGCTTCCCGAAGCTCTTAAAAAGGCTTGCTTCGCAGACGATATAGAGGGGCTTGACGATTCTCCTCTTGCCTGCGCCTACGCCCGCGCAAGGGGTACGGACAGAATGTGCTCCTTCGGCGATTGGGTTGCGCTCTCCGACGTATGCGACGTAACCACCGCGAAAATGATTAAGAGAGAGGTTTCCGACGGAATTATTGCCCCCGGATACGAGCCCGAGGCGCTTGAAATTTTGAAATCCAAGAGAAAAGGCAATTACAACATAGTAAAAATAGATCCCGATTACGTTCCTGCGCCGCAGGAGCATAAGCAGGTTTTCGGCATTACCTTTGAACAGGGAAGAAACAATTTTAAAATAGACAAAGAGCTTCTTTCAAATATAGTCACTTCCAACAAGGATATGCCCGAAAGCGCGGTTCGCGACCTTATAGTTGCGCTTATCACGCTTAAATATACGCAGTCAAATTCCGTTTGCTTTGCGGTTGACGGTCAGGCTATAGGCGTAGGCGCGGGTCAGCAGTCAAGGATTCACTGCACAAGGCTTGCCGGCACAAAGGCGGATACCTGGTTCCTTCGTCAGGCGGACAAGGTTTTAAATCTGCCGTTCAGGGACGATATAGGCAGACCCGACAGGGATAACGTTATAGACGGCTATATTAATCAAAACGAGGAAGACGTTTGCGCTCCGGGCGTTTGGCAGAAATATTTTACCGAAAGACCCGAACCCTTTACAAAAGAAGAACAGGCGGCTTACCTTGCGACAAAGGATAACGTGGCGCTCGGCTCGGACGCTTTCTTCCCGTTTTCGGATAATATCGAAAGGGCTTACCGTTCGGGCGTAAAGTACATAGCCGAACCCGGCGGCTCAATCCGTGACGACGCGGTTATAGAGTGCTGCGACAAATACAATATCGCCATGGCGTTTACGGGTATGAGATTATTCCATCATTAATAAGAGGTAAAAGCAATGAAAGTATTAGTTGTCGGCGGCGGCGGCAGGGAACACGCAATAATTAAAAAAATTAAAGAGAACAGCCGGGTAAGCGAAATATTTGCGCTTCCGGGCAACGGAGGTATGGCAAAGGACGCAACGCTTGTCGATATAGGCGCAACGGATATTGAAAAAATAGTCGATTTTGCAGTCAAAAACAACGTCGATTATGCGGTTGTCGCGCCCGACGACCCCTTGGTTTTGGGCTGCGTCGACGCTTTGGAGGAAAAGGGCATAGCCTGCTTCGGCCCGAGGAAAAACGCCGCCGTTATAGAGGGCAGTAAGGTGTTTTCAAAACAGCTTATGAAAAAGTACGGTATTCCTACGGCACAGTACGAGGTCTTTTCCGACGCAGACGAGGCTCTTAAATATGCAGAGAGCTGTCCCGTACCCACAGTAATAAAAGCGGACGGACTTGCGCTCGGCAAGGGCGTTATTATCGCAACTACCCGTAAACAGGCAAAGGACGCCGTTATTTCGATTATGCGGGACAAGCAGTTCGGAAAAAGCGGGGATAAAATAGTTATCGAGGAATTTTTAACCGGCCCCGAGGTTTCCGTCTTATCCTTTACCGACGGCAAAACGATTGTTCCCATGATTTCTTCCATGGATCACAAGCGCGCCGGCGACAACGATACGGGGCTTAACACGGGCGGAATGGGAACGGTTGCGCCCAATCCGTATTATACAAAGGAAATAGCCGACGAGTGTATGGAAAAAATATTCCTGCCAACCGTTAAGGCTATGAAAAACGAGGGCAGAACCTTTAAGGGCTGTTTGTATTTCGGGCTTATGCTGACCGAAAACGGCCCCAAGGTGATAGAGTATAACTGTCGTTTCGGCGACCCCGAAACACAGGTGGTTTTGCCTCTGCTTGAAAGCGATTTGCTGACCGTTATGATGGCGGTTACCGACGAAAAGCTTTCCGAATGTGAGGTTAAATTCTCCCAAAAAAGCGCATGCTGCGTTATCTTAGCTTCGCAGGGCTATCCGGTTAAGTACGAAAAGGGCTTTGAGATAACCATACCCGAGGAAACGGAAAAAAGCGTGTTTGTCGCAGGCGCAAAGCTTGAAAACGGCAAGCTTTTGACAAACGGCGGACGGGTTTTGGGGGTTACTCAGGTCAGAGATACCCTGAAAGAAGCCGTGGAAGCTTCCTACGGGGAAGTTGAAAAAATCCGCTTTGAAAACGCCTATTACCGTCACGATATAGGCAAAAGGGCATTGAACTGCAAGGAGGGATAACAGCTTGGTTTACAGAATTTTCGTCGAAAAGAAAAAAGAGCTTGCAAATGAAGCCAAGGCGTTGTTAAACGACGCAAAAAATCTGCTTGGGATTAAAAACATAACGGACGTTCGTATCATAAACCGTTACGACGCCGAAAACATAACGAAAGAGCTGTTTGATTACACCGTAAAAACCGTTTTTTCGGAGCCTCAGCTCGATATTGCTTCGCCCGAGCTTGAAGCTCAAAACGCAGAGGTTTTTGCCGTTGAGTATCTCCCGGGTCAGTTTGACCAGAGGGCGGATTCTGCGGCGCAGTGCATACAGATAATTTCGCAGGGCGACAGACCCATAATCCGCTCCGCCAAGGTCTATGCGCTTTACGGCGATTTAACGCAAGAGGATACGAATGAAATCAAAAAGTACGTTATAAATCCGGTCGAGGCGAGGGAGGCTTCGCTTGACAGGTTTGAAACGCTTAAAACCGATTACAGCATACCCACCGAGGTCGAAACCCTTGTCGGCTTTAACGGCTACAGCGACGACGAGCTTGCGGATTTTACGGAAAAATATGCGCTGGCTATGGATAATGACGACATTAAATTTTGCCAAGATTATTTTAAATCCGAACACAGGGATCCCACTTTAACGGAAATCCGTATGATAGATACCTACTGGTCGGATCATTGCCGCCATACGACGTTTTTAACAATTATTGACGACGTAAAATTCGAGGACGGGCTTTTGCAGAGGGCGTATGAGGATTACCTTGCCGTGCGTAAGGAGCTTGGCAGAACCAAGCCCGTATGCCTTATGGATTTGGCTACGGTTGCGGTTAAATATCTGAAGGCTCACGGAAAGCTCGATAAGCTTGACGAGTCCGAGGAAATTAACGCCTGCACCGTAAAAATAGAAATTGAGGCGGACGGCGTGAAAGAGCCGTGGCTGCTTCTGTTTAAGAATGAAACGCACAACCACCCGACCGAAATCGAACCCTTCGGCGGCGCGGCTACCTGCATAGGCGGGGCAATCCGAGATCCGCTTTCGGGCAGGAGTTACGTTTACGGCGCAATGCGCGTTACCGGCGCCGCCGACCCGACGGTACCCGTAAGCGACGCCATACCCGGCAAGCTTCCGCAGAGAAAGCTTGTCACCACCGCCGCGGCGGGGTATTCGTCTTACGGCAATCAGATAGGACTTGCCACGGGCATAGTTGACGAGATATATCATCCCGGTTATGCCGCAAAAAGAATGGAAATCGGCGCGGTTATAGCCGCCGCTCCTCAGGAAAACGTCAGGCGCGAGGTTCCCGCTCCCGGCGATACGGTAATACTTTTGGGCGGCAGAACGGGCCGCGACGGAATAGGCGGCGCAACGGGTTCTTCCAAGGCGCATAACGCTCATTCCGTTGAAAACTGCGGCGCAGAGGTTCAAAAGGGCAACGCTCCGGAGGAAAGAAAGCTTCAAAGGCTTTTCAGAAATAAGCAAGCGTGCCTTATGATTAAGCGCTGCAACGATTTCGGCGCAGGCGGCGTATCGGTCGCAATAGGCGAGCTTGCCGACGGTTTGGAAATAGACCTCAACGCCGTACCCAAAAAATATGACGGGCTTGACGGCACGGAGCTTGCAATTTCCGAATCACAGGAAAGAATGGCAGTTGTTGTCGAAAAAGAGAACGTCGAGGCGTTTTTAGCTCTTGCTCAAAAGGAAAATCTTGAAGCTACTCCCGTTGCCGTCGTTAAATCCGAACCCCGCCTTACTATGAATTGGAACGGTAAGAGAATAGTTGATATAAGCAGGGAATTTTTAAATTCCAACGGAGCGCAAAAGCATATTTCGGTTACTCCCGAAAAGCCGAAAGCCTTTGATAAGAAAATAAGCGGAAGCTTTACAGATAATATTAAGGCTGTGGCCTCCGACCTGAATACTTGCTCAAAGAGGGGGCTTTCCGAGCGCTTTGATTCCACTATCGGCGCGGGAACGGTTCTTATGCCCTTCGGCGGCAAAAACCAGAGAACGCCCATACAGGCTATGGTTCAGAAGATAAGCGTTGAGGAAAAACACACGGACGACTGCTCGCTTATGGCTTGGGGCTACAATCCGTTTATTACGGAAAAAAGCCCGTATCACGGCGCATACCTTGCGGTTGTTGAATCCGTCTGCAAGCTGATAGCTTCGGGCGCAAGCTTTGAGGACGTTTATCTTACTTTCCAGGAATATTTTGAAAAACCGGGGCGTGACGGCAAACGCTGGGGCAAACCTCTTGCCGCGCTTCTCGGCGCTTTTGAGGCGCAAAAGGAGCTAAATATAGGCTCAATCGGCGGCAAGGACTCGATGAGCGGTTCGTTTGAAAAACTCGACGTTCCGCCTACTCTCGTCTCTTTTGCGGTAACTACCGCCAAAACGGACGATATTATTTCCCCCGAATTTAAAAAGGCGGGAAACAAGCTTGTAATCATAAAGCCCGAATACAACGGCGACGGGCTTCCCGATACGGCTTCGCTTTTAAGCGTGTTTGAAAAGGCGAACGGGCTTATAAAAAGCGGCAAGGCGGTTTCCTGCTACACTCCGGGACTCGGCGGTATAGCCGAGGCTGTAATTAAAATGTGTATGGGCAACGGCTTCGGCTTCAAATTTAACGAAAAGCTGACTCTTAACGATATTTTCTCATATAATTACGCTTCATTCTTATTGGAGGTAAGCGACGCCGACGGGCTTGACGTTGTCGGCGAAATCACCGACGTACAGGCTTTTGAATATTCGGGCGAAAGCGTAACGGCGCAAGAAATTAACGGACTTTACGAGGACAGGCTCGAAAAGGTATATTCCTGCAATATTACAAAAGAGCCTAAAAAGCTCAAAAACTTCTCCTACGAAGCAAAAGCTTATCCTGCGCCTAAAATAAAATCCGCTAAGCCGAAGGTGCTTATTCCGGCGTTCCCCGGCACGAACTGCGAATACGACAGCGCAAAGGCTGTGAGGGACGCGGGTGCGGAACCTGAGATAATAGTTATCAGGAACTTAAATTCATCGGCAATTCAGTCAAGCGTGGAGGAATTTGCCGAAAAGCTCAAAACGGCGCAGATGGTGTTTATTCCGGGCGGATTTTCCGGCGGCGACGAGCCTGACGGAAGCGGCAAATTTATCACGGCGTTTTTCAGAAACGCGGCGGTAAAGGACGGGGTAACGGATTTGCTTGAAAAGCGCGACGGACTTATGTGCGGTATCTGCAACGGCTTCCAGGCGCTTATTAAGCTCGGGCTTGTGCCTTACGGCAAAATTATCGACGCCGATGAAAACTGTCCCACGCTCACCTTCAATACCATTGCAAGGCATCAGTCCAAAATTGTAAGAACAAGAATTGCCTCCAACAAATCGCCGTGGCTGTCGCTTACAAACGTCGGCGACGTTTACTCGGTTCCGATTTCGCACGGCGAGGGCAGGTTCTTGGCGTCGGAGCAGCTTATCGAAAAGCTTGCCGAGAACGGGCAGATTGCCACCCAGTACGTTGACCTTTCCGGCAACGCTACGGACGACGTTCAGTTTAATCCCAACAACTCCGTGTTCGCCATAGAGGGCGTTACCTCGCCCGACGGCAGAGTGTTCGGAAAAATGGGACACAGCGAGCGTACAGGCTCGGGACTTTACAAAAACGTACCCGGAAATTACGATATTAAAATGTTCGAGTCCGCAGTTAAATATTTCAAATAAAGGAGCAAAATATTATGGCATACCTTACGGATATTGAGATTGCCCAGCAGTGCAAAATGAAGCATATAACGGAAATTGCAAAGGCAGCTCATGTTGACGAAAAGTACATAGAGCAGTACGGCAATTACAAAGCGAAGGTTGACCTTGCCTTGCTTAACGAAAGCAAAAGGGAGGACGGCAAGCTTATACTTGTTACCGCCATTACTCCCACGCCCGCAGGCGAGGGCAAGACCACCACGACCATAGGTCTTGCCGACGGCTTAAAGAGAATAGGCAAGGACGTAGTCGTCGCTTTAAGAGAACCGTCCCTCGGCCCCGTTTTCGGCGTAAAGGGCGGCGCGGCGGGCGGCGGCTACGCGCAGGTAGTCCCCATGGAGGATATTAATCTTCATTTCACCGGGGATTTTCACGCCATAGGCGCTGCCAACAATCTGCTTGCCGCTATGCTCGACAATCACATTCAGCAGGGCAACAGCCTCGGAATTGACGTAAGAAAAATAACCTGGAAGCGCTGCGTCGATATGAACGACCGCCAGCTTCGCTTCATAACCGACGGACTCGGCGGCAGGGTAAACGGAACGCCGAGAGAGGACGGCTTTGACATTACCGTTGCTTCGGAAATTATGGCGGTTTTCTGCCTTGCGAATTCCATAAAGGATTTAAAGGAAAGGCTTTCGAGAATAATCGTAGGCTATACATATGACGACAAGCCCGTAACCGCAGGCGATTTAAAGGCGGTCGGCGCTATGACGGCTCTTTTGAAGGACGCTTTAAAGCCCAATCTCGTTCAGACGCTTGAGGGTACTCCGGCGTTTGTTCACGGCGGACCTTTTGCCAATATCGCGCACGGCTGTAACTCGGTAATAGCGACAAAAATGGCTATGAAAATGGGCGATTACGCCGTTACGGAGGCAGGCTTCGGCGCAGATTTGGGCGCTGAAAAATTCCTCGATATCAAGTGCCGTATGGCGGGTCTTACGCCCGACGCGGTTGTGGTTGTCGCAACGGTAAGGGCGCTTAAAATGCACGGCGGTCTTGATAAAAAAGAGCTTAACACAGAGGATATTAATGCGCTTGAAAAGGGAATACCCAATCTTCTGCGCCACGTTTCAAACATTAAAAACGTGTATAAGCTTCCGTGCGTTGTAGCGGTAAACAGGTTCCCGACCGACACCGACAGGGAAATAGATTTTATAATCGAAAAATGCCGTGAGCTCGGCGTAAATACCGTGCTTTCAACCGTTTGGGCGGATGGCGGCAAAGGCGGCGAGGAGCTTGCAAAAGAGGTTGTACGTCTGTGCCGAGAGGAAAAGGGCGATTTCACTTTCTCATATGACAGCGATTTGTCAATCGAGGAAAAAATCGAAGCCGTCGTTAAAAAGATTTACGGCGGCGACGGAATTACCGTTATGCCAAACGCCAAAAAGCAGATAGCTCAGCTTGAGTCGCTCGGCTTCGGCAAATGCCCGGTATGTATCGCAAAAACGCAGTACAGCTTCTCCGACGACCCGACTAAGCTCGGCGCGCCCGAACATTTCACGGTAACGGTTAAGAATGTTAAAATTTCCGCAGGCGCCGGGTTTATAGTCGTGCTTACAGGCGATATTATGACTATGCCGGGGCTTCCGAAATCGCCTGCCGCCGAAAGAATTGACGTTGACGAAAGCGGCAAAATTTCCGGTTTGTTTTAATTAATTTTTTCAATCTTCTTAACATATCATTAATTAAACGGTATAGAATATGTCTGCGCCGTTTGACTAAAAGTTAATAATATGTTAATATTTTAAAGTTAATAATTTCAAAACACGGAGGATGTTTAATGAACATATCGCAGACTGTAGCTTCGCTTCTTTCAATCTCCGGCGAGAATATGATATATGTAATTATTATGTTCGTTCTCGGCCTTTTCTTTATAGTCAAGGGCGGCGACATCTTTGTTGACGCCGCAACCTGGATAGCCGAGGCAACCGGAATTCCCAAATTTATTATAGGCGCAACCGTTGTAAGCTTCGCTACAACATTGCCGGAGCTTATCGTTTCCGCAATTGCCGCCTCCAAAGGGCAAAACGATATGGCGATAGGCAACGCCGTAGGCTCCGTTACCGCAAACGTAGGGTTGATTATGAGTATTTCCATACTGTGTATGCCCGCTTTTGTCAAGCGAAAAGAGGTTGCGTTTAAGGGTATGCTGATGATAGCCGCCGTCGTTGCGCTCAGCATACTTACGAACAATTTAAGCCTTTCCGTTGTCGAGAGCATTGTGCTTATAGCGATATTCGCAGTATTTATGATAGAGAATATCATTACGGGCAAGGCGTCCATAATTGACGAGGACGGCGACGGAAAGCCCGACGTAAACGGCAAGGCGCTTTTAAAAAACGTCATTAAGTTTATAATAGGCGCGGCGGGAATCGTTGTCGGGGCGGATTTGCTCGTTGACGACGGCACCGTTATAGCAAGGCATTTGGGCGTTTCGGAGGCGATTATCGGCGTAACGATTATTGCGGTCGGCACCTCTCTGCCGGAGCTTGTAACTACCATAACAGCTATAATAAAAAAGCAGTCGGAGCTTTCAATCGGCAATATCATAGGCGCAAATATAATCGACCTTACGCTTATTTTACCCATATGCGCCTTTATCTCAAACGGCTCTCTGCCCGTAGGCAAGCAGTCGGCTTATCTTGACGTAATAATCTGCCTTTTGGTAATTTTAATTGCGATTATCCCGACGATTATTTTCAAAAAATTAAGCCGCTGGCAGGGCGCGCTTATGGTTTGCATTTATATAGGCTACGTTGCCGTTCTTGTAACAAACTCCTCTATGGGTTATCTTCCGTTTTAAATAATATTTTTCCTGATAATATTAACCGCCGAGGTCTTAAAAGGCTTCGACGGTTTTTTATCGTATTAACAAAAAAGTTACAAAATTTTAAGAGTTGAGAAATAGCATATTAACAAAAATATCGCCCTGTCTGTTATAATTTTATTAAAACATAAATACTTTTATTAGGAGGTAATCCTAAAGTGAGAAAAAAGTTTAACAGACATTTAAAATATAACGGAAAAAACAATAAAAAGGCGTCAAACAAGACTTATTTGCTTTTGGCAGTAATTGCGGCGGGCGGCATATTGGGCGTTTATTTCATATTAAGCGGCTTTCCGAACGACGGCAATATATTAAAAAAAGAAACAGTAGTTTGTATAGACGCAGGGCATGGCGGCAAGGATATGGGCGCTTCCCTCGGCGACAGATTGGAAAAGGACGACAATTTAAAGCTTGCCAAGCTTGTTCAAACTCAGCTTGAATCAAGCGGAATAAAAACCGTGATGACACGGGAGGACGACAGCTACATAAGCCTTGACGACAGGTGCAAAAAGGCTAACAGGAGCAGGGCGGATCTCTTTGTTGCGCTTCACAGGAACAGCGCCGAAAGCGGAAGCGGCGTTGAAATTTGGGTAAACAGCGAACCCTCCAAAACGGACAACGCCCTCGCCGAAAACATTTTACAAGGCGTCGACAAGGTCGGAATTTCGCAAAACAGGGGCGTTAAATCGGGCTATATAAGCGGCAAGGACAAGGATTATTATGTAAACAAAAACACAAAAATGCCGAGCTGTCTTGTCGAAATGGGCTTTATCACAAGCAAAAGCGACAACGAGCTTTTTGATAAAAATATTGAAGAATACGCCAAAGCTATAGCGCAGGCAATTTGCGATACGGCAAAAAAGCTTGCAATAAAAATCAAGCTCCCCGTTAATGTGGGAAGCTTGATTTTTATATTATAACGGGCTCAATTTTAATTTTTACTCCGCAAGCTTTTGCATAAAATCCTTTAAATCGAGAAAGGCGTTTGCAATTTCATTTTCAAGGGCGCGGGAAAATATATTATCGTTAATTGCCCTTACTTTTGAAACGGAAAATGACTTCATATTAAGAAGCTGCTTTGCGCTGCAAGGCTCAATATCGGGAAAACGGTCTTTTTTATAGCCTGCTCCGCAAATTTCAAAACCGTTTGACTTCAAATCGTCAACAAGCGACGAAAACAGCTTTGTATTTGCGCTGATTTTTTCTTTAAGCTTATTAACGCCGCCCGTGCTCGCTTTGTAAATCCTCAATCCGTAACCGTAAGCCTCGCAGCCCATATCAAAATACAGCCCGAGCATATCGCTTGATTTGTTTGCCTGACGAAAGCGCAGATACATGTACTCCTTTAATGGCGCAGTCGGCGAAAATCGCCTGTCGGTATAGGGCGAAGATACGCACCTTACGGGCTTAGTTTCAAAGTCCATATCAAATTGACCTATAATCTCAAGTAAATCAAGGTACAGAAGATTTAGGGGCAGGGAAATGTACTTTTTGTAGTCTGCGGCGTTTTTTTGCTGATTTTCCAATGTGTTTGAAAAGCGCAGGGCAAAGAGAAAATCCACAGCCCTTTTGTCAAAGCCTTTAAAATTACCTTCCATAATTGTTTCTCCGTTGTTTTCGTTATAATCGGTCTTTATTGCGTACTTTTATTATACAACCTTCCGGCCATCATTTTCAACTCTTCACTATTGCATTTTGGTGACCCGGACGAGAATTACAGGCTTGCGCCTGAGTATTGCTGCGCAATTATCAAATTATATGTCCCTTTTGCTCGTACCTCGCAAAAGATGGACGATGAGTTCAATTCTCTTGTTAATTTTTATAAATTTGTTCGCACCACGACTTTTCACGTATACTTTTACCTATTACTTGCAAATAAATATCCCCCGGCTATGCCGAGGGATATTTATTTGGTGACCCGGACGAGAATTGCAGGCTTACGCCTGTGTATTGCTGCGCAATTATCAAATTATATGTCCCTTTTGCTCGTACCTCGCAAAAGATGGACGATGAGTTCAATTCTCTTGTTAATTTTTATAAATTTGTTCGCACCACGACTTTTCACGTATACTTTTACCTATTACTTGCAAATAAATATCCCCCGGCTATGCCGAGGGATATTTATTTGGTGACCCGGACGAGAATTGAACTCGTGTTACCGCCGTGAAAGGGCGGTGTCTTAACCGCTTGACCACCGGGCCGTATTGGTAGCGGCAGTGGGACTTGAACCTACGACCTTCCGGGTATGAACCGGACGCTCTAGCCAGCTAAGCTATGCCGCCATTTGTTTTTTGCCGAGCCTTTGTTTTCGGCTTGATTATTATAATATATAAAACTTGTATTGTCAATAGTTTTTTTGCGCCGTTTTGCAAATGTTTGTCGGGATTTCCCGGCTTTTTTATTGCCGAATTAAATTAAAAAAATTTGCTTTTTCTTACCCTTACGGGCTTATTGCAAAGCTTTGAAGAATTAATTTCATTTTGGAGCGTAACACAAAACGCGGACAAATCGCCCTGCTTGGACGTTTATATGAAAGGGCTTTTTTAAAACGGCGAAAGGAGTTATTTGATTATGGAAGAAAAGCTGAGTAAAAAAGAACAGGATTTTTGCAGGTACTATGCGTATTTGCGTTCGCCCCGCGAGGCCGCCGCTCTTGCGGGCTTTATTTTACTGCCCGAAAGATGCGGGGAAAAGCTGCTTGATAAAAAGAAAATCAGAGATGAGATTTTAAGGCTTGAAGCGCAGCAATCCGATTTCAAGCTTGCCAAAGCGGGCTTCAGGCGCCTTGCGTTCGGTTCGGTTGCGGACGCGGTAAGATTGCTCGACGGCGAAAGGGAAAACGTTGACGGGCTTGATTTGTTTATGGTTTCCGATATAAAAATCCCCAAGGGCGGGGGAATGGAAATTAAATTTTTTGACAGGCAAAAGGCTCTCGAATGTCTTGCGTCGATGGAAGGTCTGTCCGACAACAGCTCAACCATGCCCTTTTACGACGCATTGGAAAAGTCCGCCGCCCTTGTTTCGGGAGCGCCCGAAAACGCTTCCTCCGACGGAGTGGATTTATGAGAAGCGGCAGTTTTAAAAGCTTTTCCAAAAAGCAATTAACCCTATTAACCTGGTGGTGTAAAAACAGCCCTTTCAATACCTGCGACGCCGTTATTTGCGACGGCGCGGTGCGAAGCGGCAAAACGCTTTGTATGTTCATTTCATTCGTCTGCTGGGCGTTTTACGAGTTTAACGACAGCTCGTTCGCCCTTTGCGGAAAAACCGTAACAAGCCTTAGGAGGAACGTCGTTACTCCGATTTTACCCCTATTGTGCGACCTGGGCTTTAAATGCGAGGAAAAGATTTCTAAAAATTATATTGAAATTTCCCGCGACGGCAGGCTCAACAGGTTTTACCTTTTCGGCGGCAGGGACGAGTCGTCCGCGGCTCTGATTCAGGGTATGACGCTGGGCGGAGTTATGCTTGACGAGGTTGCGCTTATGCCGCGTTCGTTTTGCGAGCAGGCAATCGCCCGTTGTTCCGTAGACGGCTCTAAAATCTGGTTTAACTGTAATCCCGAAAATCCCTCGCATTGGTTCTACAAGGAGTGGATACAAAAGAGAACCGAGAAAAACTGCCTTTATCTTCATTTTGTTATGGAGGATAATCCGTCGCTTTCAAAGGAAATAATCAAGCGGTACAAAAGCCTGTATTCCGGCGCGTTTTACGAGCGCTTTGTTTTGGGCAAATGGGTTGCCGCAGACGGACTTATCTATCCTTTCTTTAACAGGGATTTTATATACGAGGTTCCCGAAGATTTCGACAGCTTTGCGGTTTCGTGCGACTACGGAACGGTCAATCCCACTTCCATGGGGCTTTGGGGAAGGCACGGCGGCGTATGGTACAGAATCGACGAGTTCTACCACGATTCAAAGCAAAAAGGCTTTCAAATGACCGATGAGGAATACTATGCTTCACTCGCTTCCTTAATCGGCGGCAGAAAAACGGAATTTGTTGTTGTAGACCCGTCGGCGGCTTCGTTTATCGAATGTATCAGACGGCACGGGGAATACAGGGCGGTTAAAGCCGATAACGACGTGCTTGCGGGTATTCGCATAACTTCGGACGCGCTAAAGCAGGGGAAAATCAAAATTTGCAAAACCTGTCCCGATATTATAAGGGAATTCAGCCTCTACAGGTGGGACGAGAGCGCAAGGTACGACGCTCCGAGAAAGGAGAACGACCACGCCATGGACGATATGAGATATTTCAGCGTTACCGCGCTGAAAGAAAAAAAGGATGATTTCTTCGCAGTCAGCTTTTCAAGAGAAAGGGGGTTTTAATCTGGCTATTTTTAATAAAAAGAAAAGGCAGAGCGTTTCCGTGCCGGTACTCGCTTCCGAAGCCGAAGCTTTAAGGCGTCCGTTTTCCGCAATAGAGAATTATATGCCCGCCGAGCATATAGAGTACGATTTGTACGACAGCCTGCGGGAGGCGATACCGATAATCGACGCCGCAATTTACAAAACGGTCAGGCTTACGGGCGGCTTCCGTGTTGAAACCGAGGAAAAACGCTTCGACAGGATTGTTAACGATTTTGTAAAAGAGGTCAGCACGGACGCAGGGCAAAGCTCTTTGCAGACCTTTATCGACAGCTATTTTGAGCAATTATTGACTTACGGCGTGGCAGCGGGAGAAATGCTCGTTGATTCCGACGGTAAAGTAAAATACCTTTACAATGCTTCGTGCAGGAATATCACCTTAAAAAGGAACGAAAAGAACTTCAACGAGATAGACGTATGCTCAACCGACGGCGTAACCCAAACTCCTGCGGTAAATCAGGATAGGATAATATATTCCACCCTTAACGCAAGGCCCGGAGAGCTTATCGGCTGTTCCGTGCTGAGGGGACTGCCTTTTGTAAGCGACGTTCTTTTGAAAATTTATAACGCCATAGGTCAGAATTGGGACAGGGTAGGCAACGTGCGCTTTGCCGTAACCTATAAGCCGAACGATGATTCAAGCTCAAAGGCGTATGCAAAAGAGAGGGCGCTTACCATAGCCGAGGAATGGGGCAAGGCGATGAAAAGCCGCGAGGTAAGGGATTTTATAGCCGTCGGCGACGTTGACATCAAGGTTATAGGCGCAGACAACCAGATACTTGACAGCGAGGTCCCCGCAAGGCAGATGCTCGAGCAGATAGTGGCAAAGCTTTCTCTGCCGCCGTTTATGCTCGGTATTTCCTGGTCAACGACCGAAAGAATGTCCCAACAGCAGGCGGACACTCTTACCTCGGAGCTTGAATTTTACAGAAGAATACTCACTCCGGTAATCAAAAAAATCTGCAAAACGCATCTCAGGGCTTACGGATATACAAAATCCGTAAACGTCATATGGGACGGCATCACCTTAAAGGATATGCTTGACGAGGCGAACGCGCGTTACCTCAACGCAAAGGCAGACGAAATATATGAAAGAATCGGCGAGGAAAAGGAGGAAAGCCATGAACAAAAGCTATAATTCAGAGCCGAAATGCGGCGCGGAGGACGTAAGCGAGGAGGATATGGAGCTTATTAACTCCTACTCGCGAAAAAAGCTGAAGGCGGAGGACGTCTTTGTGTTTTCCGCCGTGCTTTGCGACAATGAAATAGACCGTGATTTTGAAAGATTTTCCGTTGAGTCGCTCAAAACCCTGGCGGAGCTTTTTAAGGGCAAGACCGCAATTAAAAACCATTCTATGAATTCGGAGGATCAATCCGCAAGAACGTTCAAGACGCAGCTTGTAACGGACGAAAGCAAAAAGAACAGTCTCGGCGAGCCTTATGTTTACTTAAAAGCGTACAGCTATATTCCCAGAATTAAAAAGTACGAAAGCCTGATAGAGGAAATCGAATCGGGCATAAAAAAGGAGGTAAGCGTAAGCTGTTCGGTGGGCAAAAGCATATGCTCGATTTGCGGCGCGGATTTAAGGCAAAGCGCATGCCATCACAAAAAGGGGAAAAGCTACAAGGGCAAATTGTGCTATTTGGAGCTTAACGACCCGCTCGACGCTTATGAGTGGTCTTTTGTCGCAGTGCCGGCGCAGAAAAACGCGGGCGTTATAAAAAACTTTAAGGATAAGGAGGAAAACACAGTGGCGCAGGACGCAGTAAAGTCAATTAAAGAACTCGACAGCGAAATAATTTTAAGCAGGGAAGACGTAAAAGCGCTTAGGGATTACATCGTTTCTGTAGAAACTCAGGCGCAGGACGGCAGGGAGTACAGAAAAGCGCTTGAAACGGAAACGGTAAAATTATTTGCCCTTACCTCTCCCGAAATTTCAAACGATTGCACTAAAAGCATATGCAAATCGCTTTCTACAAAGGATTTAAAGGAGCTTAACGGGGCGCTTAAAGAAAAAAATCGGGAGCTTTCCGCTCCGCAGCTTGTTAAAGCAAAACAGCAGAGCGAAAATTCGCTTAATTCACAGTTCAGATTTTAAATTGTAAAAGAAAGGATTAATAATATGGCTATTTATGAAAATATTAAACTTGACAAAGGACTTTATTCAACGGGCAGAGGCTTTACAAAGGAGCTTGAAGCCGTTGACCCTTCCGAAAATTACAAAGGCACTTCGCTTGAGGGACTTGACGCCTTTGAAAGACAGTTAAAGCGTTTTAACATTAAAATAAGCGGCAGCGGCAGCGACGTGATTGAAAAGTTCTTCAAGACCGCGGATTCTGCGGCGCTTTTCCCCGAGTATGTCGCAAGAGCTGTCAGGAAGGGCAAGGAGGAGGCGGATATACTCCCCTTTATTATAGCTTCAAAAACAAATATCAACGGGCTTGATTACAGAAGCATAGCCTCCGTACCCACCGACGACGACAAGGCGTTGAAGGACGTTGCCGAGGGCGAAACCATACCCGAAACGGAAATCAAGGTGCAGTCAAATCTCGTTAAACTCAAAAAGCACGGCAGGATGCTCGTCGCTTCTTACGAGGCGATAAGGTTTCAGAGGCTCGACCTGTTTACGGTTATGCTTAAACAGATAGGCTCGTATATTGCAAAATCCCAGTTGAGCGAGGCGGTAAAAACTATAGTTTCGGGCGACGGCAACAACAACGCCGCCGCAAAGACGGACACGGCTTCCGCGGATAAAATTACATATGCGGATCTTGTTTCGTTCTGGAACAGCTTTGACCCGTATGAGCTCAACACTATTGTCGCTGCGCCCGACGTTGCGGCGAAAATCCTTGAAATGAGCGAAATGCGCGACGCTGCGGCAGGTCTTAATTTCCATTCGACGGGTAACGTTATAACCCCTCTCGGCGCAAAGCTTCTTAAAAGCTCGTCGGTAACGGAGGGTTCGCTTATCGGGCTTGATAAAAACTGCGCCCTTGAAATGGTGCAGGCGGGCGGAATACTCACCGAATACGATAAGCTTATTGACCGTCAGCTTGAGCGAGCGGCAATTACGGAGATTTCCGGCTTTGCCAAAATTATTACCGAAGCTTCAAAGGTACTCGAGGTTTAATCGGAGGAATTTCGATGATTGATGTAATCAAGGTTGCCAAGGCGGTTAAAAGGCTTACCAATATGCCGAATTCGAGGGTAAACGAGCTGATACCGACCGTAAAGGGAGTCTGCGCGGAGCTTTCCGGCCGCCTTAAAAAGGAGGAATACGCCGACGACTTTCGGGCAATAAACGCCGCAGTGTATTTGAGCTATTACCGTCTTGTTCTCAGGCAGATACTAACGGGCGATTATCCCGATTATTTTAAGCTCGGCGATATTACCGTTACCCAGAGCCCGTCGCTCATACTTGAAAAGGCCGCCAAGCTCAGGGACGACGCCGTATGCGGGGCTTCGTGCCTGCTTGAGGACATTGATTTTATATTCAGGCAGGTGTGATTTTTGGAATATCCCAAAATAGATTTCAAAAAGTACGGCGAAAGCGTATTCGTTTCTGATGATAACTGGAGGTCGGAAACGTACTACGCTTGCATCAGACCGCTCAGATACAAAAACAAAATGTATATGACGGGTAATCTTACCGAGATAGGCCATTACGACGAGGGCTATTATCTTTACATAGGCCCGCCGCAGATTTTGCTTGAAAATCTTACGCTCAGGGCGGTGCTTACAACTGCGGGAGGTAAAAAATACAATATCTTTAAAACCGAACGCATATGTTTAGCCGATAAGCCCGTATATGTATGGGCAATTCTCAGGCTTAAACCGGCAGGTGATTAAATGCTTTATCCAAGTCAGATAGTTCCGATAGTTGTCAAGAAGTTAAAGCAGAGCTCGGAGTTTGCCGATACGGTTATTTTTACCGAATATGACACGAATATAGACGAAAAACCGAATGCGGAGGTCTTTATTGCGGTCGGACTCGACAGCTATTACATAAGCGAGGATTTAGACGAATTCGGTCAGCCGACGGATACGAGAGAGTATACCGCCGAGGTAAAAATAAGCTATTACGGCAAGTACAGAAACGGGGCGGCAAAATGTTATTTCCTTATCGACAAAACAATCAGAACGATGTTTGAGCAGTTTACGGCTCCGGACGCCGTCAAGGGCTTAAAGTGTTCAAGCGCGGCATACCGCCGCGACGTGGACAGTATAGTAGTGGATTTGACCTTTGAAATTAAGGGAATTTACTACGCTTGACAATCTAAAAACATATCGGTACGCGCAGGATTTTCAGTCCTGCGCGTATTTTTTGTTACAGCTAAAAAAAGGTGAATTTTGTAACAAAATGCACAAATAGCACTAACAAAATTCGTTATCTGTTTGAACGAAATAGTCAAAAAACACTTGAATTTGCTCCTTTAATTTGGTAAAATGCTTTTATAAAGAAATAATGAGGTAGTATAAATGTCTGAAACTCTTTTGAAAAAAGCCGAAAAAGAAAGAGAGGTTCCGCTTTATCTTTTTCACGAGGGCAGCAACTCTCATTCTTACGAATATTTCGGTTCGCATAGGAAAAATAAAGATACCGTTGTTTTCAGGGTTTGGGCTCCTCACGCTAAGTCCGTAAGCGTTGTAGGCGATTTCAACAATTGGGACGCAAATGCAAATTGTATGAGCTTTATTGAAAATTCCGGCGGCGTTTGGGAGTGCGGTATTGAGGGTATCAAGCAGTATGATAACTATAAATACGCCATAACGGCTCGGGATTCGAGAGTCATTTTGAAAAGCGACCCCTACGCCGTTCATATGGAAACAAGGCCGGGAACCGCTTCAAAATTTTATGAAATAGACAATTGCTTTGAGTGGTCGGACGAAGAATGGCTCGGCAAAAGGAAGGGGAAAAATATTTATAAATCCCCCGTCAATATTTACGAGGTGCATGCGGGCTCGTGGAAACGCAACGAGGACGGCAGCTTTTATTCCTACCGTATGCTTGCAGACGAGCTTGTGCCCTACGTTAAAAAAATGGGCTATACTCATATCGAGTTTATGCCTTTAACCGAATATCCGTTCGACGGAAGCTGGGGCTATCAGGTTACGGGTTATTTTTCCGCAACCTCCCGCTACGGTACGCCCGCCGATTTGATGTATCTTGTAAACAAGTGCCACAGGGCGGGCATAGGCGTAATACTCGACTGGGTTCCGGCGCATTTCCCGAAAGACGCCAACGGGCTTTACGAATTTGACGGCCAACCGCTTTACGAATACGACGACCCGAGAAAGGGCGAGCATTACGGCTGGGGAACGAAGGTGTTTGATTTCGGCAAGACCGAGGTGCGCTCTTTCCTGATGTCAAGCGCAAATTTCTGGCTTAAAAAATATCACCTCGACGGCATTAGAATCGACGCCGTCGCCTCGATGCTTTACCTCGATTACGACCGTAAGGACGGCGAATGGATTGCCAATAAAAACGGCGGCAAGGAAAATCTTGAGGCGGTTGAGTTTTTGCAGAAGCTCAACGAAAACATTTTTGCGGAATTTCCCCACGCCTTGATGATAGCCGAGGAAAGCACCTCTTGGCCTATGGTTTCAAAGCCTGTGTTTATGGGCGGCTTGGGCTTTAATTTCAAGTGGAATATGGGCTGGATGAACGATATTTTAAGGTATTTTTCGCTTGACGGCTTTTTCAGAAAATACAATCACGACTGCATCACGTTTTCAATGTTTTACGCATTTTCGGAGAATTTCGTGCTTCCCATTTCCCACGACGAGGTTGTACACGGCAAATGCTCGCTTATAAACAAAATGCCGGGAGTGTACGATGAAAAATTCGCCGGTGTGCGCGCGTTTTTGGGCTATATGATGGCTCACCCCGGGAAAAAGCTTATGTTTATGGGCTCGGAGTTCGGTCAGTTTATCGAGTGGAATTACGAACAGGGGCTTGACTGGCTGCTGCTCGATTACGAAAAACACCGTCAACTGCAATTTTATTTTAAGAGCATAAACAGCTTTTATCGCAAAAATTCTCCTATGTGGGAGGTCGATTATTCCTGGGAGGGCTTTTCTTGGATTTCGTCCGACGATAACGACAATTCCGTTATAGCATTCAGGCGGATTGACGAAAAAGGCAAGGAAATAATAGTAGTTTGTAATTTTACCAACGTAGAGCGAGAAAACTATAGAATAGGCGTTCCCAAAAAGGGAAATTACAAGGTTGTTTTCAATTCCGACGCTGTTGAGTTCGGCGGCTTGGGCAAAGGTAACGGCGATAAAATAAAAACGGAAGAAATAAATATGCACGGCTTCGAGCAGAGCGTAAGCTTGGATTTGCCTCCGCTGTCTGCAATCTATATCAAAAAGACGGTTTAATATATAAATCAGCTTAATCATTTTCAAAAAGGAGTAATATATTATGGCAAGAAAAATGGAATGTATAGCGATGCTCCTTGCCGGCGGTCAGGGTTCAAGGCTCGGCGTACTCACAAAGAACATTGCTAAACCCGCAGTACCATACGGCGGAAAATACAAAATCATTGATTTCCCGCTTTCAAACTGCGTAAATTCCGGCATATCAACGGTCGGGGTTTTGACGCAGTATCAGCCGCTTGAATTAAACGACTATATCGGAAACGGTCAGGCTTGGGACCTTGACCGCGCAAACGGCGGCGTTCATATGCTTTCCCCGTATCAGCAGATAAAGGGTATGGAGTGGTACAAGGGTACGGCGAACGCAATTTATCAAAATATACATTTTATTGACAGGTATAACCCGGAGTATGTAGCGGTTCTTTCGGGAGATCATATATATAAAATGGATTACAACAAAATGCTCGAATACCACAAGGCCAACGACGCGGCGTGTACCATAGCTATGCTTGAAGTGCCGTGGGAGGAGGCAAGCCGTTTCGGTCTGATGATTTTGAACGACGACAATTCAATCAGGGAATTTGAAGAAAAGCCGAAAAATCCGAGGAGCAACAAGGCTTCCATGGGCGTTTACATTTTCACCTGGTCAAAGCTTCGCCGCTATCTTATAGACGATGAGAACAATCCCGACTCTTCCAACGATTTCGGTAAGGACGTTATACCCGCCATGCACGCGGCGGGGGAGAGAATGTTTGCATATCTTTTCGACGGCTACTGGAAGGACGTAGGAACAATAGATTCTCTTTGGGAAGCAAATCTCGACCTTTTAAATCCCAAGGTAAACCTTGATTTGTCGGACGATACATGGAAAATTTATTCAAAAACCCCCACCGTACCGCCGCAGTACATTTCCGCAACGGCGGACGTTCAGAACTCTATGGTTGCCGAGGGCAGCGAAGTGTTCGGCGAGGTTGATTATTCAATCCTTTTCCACAACGTAGTTGTAGAGGAGGGCGCAAAGGTACGCTATTCCATTGTAATGCCGGGCGCGGTAATTAAAAAGGGCGCGGACGTCGAGTATTCGATAATAGCGGAAAACGCGGTTATAGAGGAAAACGCAAAGGTCGGCTGCCGGCCGGAGGAAATTTCGGACCGTGACGAATGGGGTGTTGCCGTAGTCGGCGCTTCGGTCACGATAGGCGAGGGAGTATCCGTTGCTCCCAAGGCTATGATTGCAGAGGATTTAAGAAAGGGGGACGAATAATATGACGGGCAAGAATATAGTCGGAATTGTTTTTTCAAACGCTTATGACGAGTGCCTGCCCGAGCTTACCGGGCTTCGCACCATGGGTTCCATACCCTTTGCCGGCGGTTATCGCCTTATCGACTTTTCTCTTTCAAATATGGTTAACGCCGGTATCGAAAAGGTGGGCGTAATCACAAAGGCGAATTATCAGTCTCTTATGGACCATCTCGGAACGGGTAAACCCTGGGACCTTTCAAGAAAAACGGGAGGTATGTTCCTCCTGCCGCCGTTTTCAACTGCCGACGCAAGCAACAACGGCGATAAAATAGCTTCCCTTAAAGGCATTATGGGCTTTATAAACCAATGCAACGAGGAATACGTTTTGCTCTCCGACTGCAACTGTATTTTTAACGTCGATATCGAGAAGCTTATGGAGTTTCATTCCGAAAAGAATGCGGATATTACCATAGCCTACAAAAACGGCAAAACCCCTGCGCTCAACGATATTATGGCGTTGGATACCGACAATTCCGGCAAGGTTACAAACGTTGCGGTAGGCTTGCACAGCGAGGAAAACGTCAACTATTCGCTCAACGTTATACTTATGAAAAAGTCCCTTATCGAGCGCCTTATGAACGAAGCCATAAGCCAAAATTACAATGATTTTGAGGCGAATATAATACAGCGCAACGTAAATAAGCTTGCCATTTTCGGTTATGAGGTTACCGGCTACGCCGCGGTTATCGACTCTATGAAAACATACTTTAAAACGAGTATGGATTTGCTTGATATTGAAAACCGCAGGGAGCTTTTCAACAGGGAAAGACCCGTTTATACCAAAATTAAGGACGATATGCCCGCAACCTACAGAATAGGCTCAAAGGTAAACAATTCCCTTATAGCAAACGGCTGTATTATTGAGGGCGAGGTCGAAAATTCAATTATTTTCAGGGGCGTAAGAATAGGCAAAAACGCGGTAGTCAAAAATTCCATAATTATGCCCGAAAGCTACGTTGCGGCGGGAGCTTCCCTTAACTATACGATTATTGATAAAAATTCGGCGGTTACGCCGTATAAGACCTTATCGGGCGCGGATAATTATCCAATCTATGTAGGCAAAGGCATTATGATTTAATCTTTACTCTGATTTTTAATGACAATTACGGAGGATTTATATATGAAAGTTTTGTATGCAGCAAGCGAAGCGTTACCCTTTATGGCGTCGGGCGGGCTCGGAGACGTTGCCGGCTCATTGCCCCAGGCTCTTCGTAAAAGGCTTATAGGCGCAAGGGTAGTAATGCCTATGTACGATACCATCAAGCAGGAATTAAAGGATAAAATGACCTTTGTAACAAGCTTTACCGTTCCCGTTGCTTGGAGAAGGCAATATTGCGGCGTTTTTGAAGCGAAGCACAACGGCGTTATTTATTATCTTTTGGATAACCAGTATTATTTTAAGCGCGACGGTATTTACGGCTATTACGACGACGCCGAGAGATTTGCTTTCTTTTCAAGAGCCGTGCTTGAGATGATACAGTATATAGACTTTAAACCCGATATTATCCATTGCAACGATTGGCAGACGGCTCTCGTTCCCGTTTATTACAGCACGATGTATGCAAATTCGCCGGGATACGAAAACATAAAAACGGTATTTACAATTCATAATATCCAGTATCAGGGCATATACGGCATGGAGATTGTTCCCGAGGTTGTCGGCACACCGCCGCAGGCTGCAAATATTATCGAGTATGACGGCGACGTTAACTTTATGAAGGGCGCGATAGAAACGGCTAACAGGATTACCACCGTAAGCCCGTCATACGCAAGCGAAATACTTGACCCCTGGTATTCTCATGGGCTTGATACAATTTTAAACGAGAGAAGATGGAAGCTTTCGGGCATACTCAACGGCATAGACGTTGAGCTTTACAATCCCGAAACGGATCCCGACATCTTTTGTCATTATTCTTCCGACGACTTTAAGAATAAAGCCGAAAACAAGAAAAAATTGCAGGAGCTTGCCGGGCTTCCCCAAAAGGCCGATACGCCGCTTATCGGCATAGTTTCAAGGCTTGTTTCGCATAAGGGGCTCGACCTTATCAAAGCGGTTTTGGAGGAGCTTATTCAGACTACCGACGTTCAGATAATCGTTTTGGGTTCGGGCGATTGGCAGTATGAGGATTTCTTTAAGCAGATGGCGGGCAGGTATCCCGAACAGCTTTCGCTTACGCTCGGCTTTGTGCCGTCGCTTTCAAAGAAAATCTATGCGGGCAGCGATATGTTCCTTATGCCGTCAAAATCGGAGCCTTGCGGGCTTTCGCAGATGATAGCCTTGCGCTACGGCTCTGTTCCGATAGTCCGTGAAACGGGCGGACTTCGCGACAGTATCAGGGATTCGGGCGACAACGAGGGCAACGGCTTTACCTTCGCAAATTACAATGCGCACGAAATGCTCCATACTATCCGCCGCGCTATCGAGGGCTATCAAAACAAAGAGGGCTGGAGCATACTCGTTAAACGGGCTATGGAATGCGATTATTCCTGGGGCAAATCCGCCAACGAGTATATTAAGCTTTACAAGGCTCTGTTGAAAGAATAAAACAACGGTTTAATATTGATTTTCGGCTCTCCCTTTTTTCGGGGAGAGCTTTTTATTGTTGACAAATTTCAGCATTAATATATAATATATATGCTTCAAAAAAACAAGCGTATAGCTTTTGAAGCGGTCAGTTCGTAACCATCCTGACCGGCATTTTTGCCAATCAAAACTAAGGAGAAATTGAATATGAAAAAGACGAATGTCAACACCCTTGTGCTCGGCGCGTTTATCGCCGCGCTCTACGCCGCGCTTACCTATGCCGCTTCCCTTGCGGGGCTCGCATACGGGCAGGTGCAGTTCCGTTTTTCCGAGGCGCTCACCGTCCTCGCCGCGCTTACGCCTGCGGCAATACCCGGGCTTACGATAGGCTGCTTTTTGGGCAATCTCGGCAGTCCTTACGGTATGGTTGATATTATATGCGGAACTCTGGCTACCTTAATTGCCGCTGTGCTGTCGTATTTGACAAGGAACGTCAAAATCAAGGGCATACCCGTTTTGGCTCCGCTTTTCCCGGTAATTTCAAACTCGGTAATAGTCGGCTTGGAAATTGCGTTTTTTTTACCCGAGGGAATAAGCCTTTACGGCTTCCTTATAAATGCGCTTTGGGTAGGCTTGGGCGAGCTTGCGGTATGCTTCGGAGCGGGAATTCCGCTGCTTATTGCTGTTGAAAAAACGGGGCTTAAAAAGTATTTTAAGTTTAAATAATGATTGAACAACACCACCCTTTTATGTTACAATTAAAAAACAGGGTGGTGTTTTTATGTCAAAAATTATTGTAGCCGATGATGAACAGCTTATCAGAAAGTTGTTATGCGATTTTTTAAAAAAGGAAAATCACACCGTGCTCGAAGCGGAGGACGGGGAAAAGGCGCTTGAGCTTTTTAAAAGAAATCCCGACGCAAATCTTCTGATTCTTGACATAATGATGCCGGAAACGGACGGTTGGGAGGTTTGCAGAAGAATAAGGAAAACTTCCGACGTGCCGATAATGCTGCTAACGGCGAGGAGCCAGGATTTTGATCAGATAACGGGCTTTGAAGCGGGCGCCGACGACTATGTTACAAAACCCTTTTCGCCCGCGGTCGTTGTGAAAAGGGTGGAGGCTCTGCTTAGGAGAAATCCCGCAAACCGCAGTGAAAAGGCGAACGATTATTGGGGGCTCAATATTAATTCTTCGGCGCATGAGGTCAAAATCGGCGGCAAGGGGATAGAGCTTACCTTAAAGGAATTTAAAATTCTTGAGCTGCTGCTTTCTTCGGTCGGCAGGGCGTACAGCCGCGAGCAGCTTCTTGACAGCGTCTGGGGCTTCGATTATTTCGGGGATACGAGAACGGTCGATTCTCACGTCGCAAGGCTTCGCACAAAGTTAGGCGGCTGGGGAGAGGAACATCTTAAAACCGTGTACGGCGTGGGTTATAAAATTCAGGAGAAGCTGAATGAAGAATAAAAAAAGTAAAAAGTATATAAGTATAAGAACCAAACTTTTTCTTGAGGTTGGGGCGGTAATTCTTGTCGCGGTAACGGTTATACTCTCGCTTAACAATTTTATTCTGCCCGCATTTTACAATTACAACGAAAGGCGCAATATGAAAAACGTCTGCGGCGATATTGACGCCTATCTTTCAACGGGGGCGGACATAGGGCAGTATGTTTCCCAGCAGGAAAAAAACAACAGCTTTTCAATAGATATTTACGGCGAGGATTCGGCTCCCGTATATATAGGAACGGTGGACATTTTTGCTTCCGGCGGTAAGGTAACCGTTTCACACAGGAAAGAATATGACGACGGTTCGTTTTATGAAATCCAAACAAACACAAGCAGCGATAAGCAGTATATAGTTTACGGCGCGCCTTTGAGTTCGGGCGGCGAAATTGAGATGTTCAGCAGTAAGGATTATATCGACAATACCGCCCGTACCGTTGTTTTTATCGCTAATACCATAAGCGTTTCGGCGTTGCTTTTGGCGCTTGTGTTTATTTATTTTTACACGGGAAGGTTTACAAAGCCGCTTATTGCCATGAGTAAAATCACCGGTAAAATGGCGGAAATGGATTTTACCGAGAAGTGCGAATTAAACGGCAGGAACGATGAAATTTCCGTCCTGTCGTCAAGTATTAATCACCTTTCGGATTCGCTTAATTCCACCCTTGAGGATTTAAACAAAAAGAACGAAAAGCTCAAGGACGATATAGAAAAGGAAAAAAATCTCGAAAAAATCAGAAAAGACTTTATTTCAAACGTCTCCCACGAGCTGAAAACTCCGATTTCCATAATCAGAGGGTATTCCGAGGGCGCGGTTATGCTGCTTGACAGCGGCGACGAAAAATCCGCCAAATCCTACTGCGACGTTATAGTAAACGAAACGGAAAAAATGAACGCTCTTGTGCTTGAACTGCTGGAGCTTTCAAAGTACGAATCGGGCAATATCGAGATAAACAGGGAAAAATTCGATATTTACAATATGATAAACGATTATGCCCTCGGGGTTGAAATGAAGATGAAGGAAAATTCAATCACTTTTAAAAACGAGGTCGAGAAGGGGATTGAGGGGATAGGAGATACAATTAAGCTTGAAATGATAGTCAATAACTATATTTCAAACGCCGTTTCCCATACAAGCGGGCAAAAGCTTATAACGGTAAGCAGCAAGGAATTGCCCGATTGCTACAGAATAAGCGTGTTCAATACCGGCAAAAATATTTCGGACGACGAAAAGGATAAGATATGGATAAGCTTTTATCGGGCGGATAAATCCCGTTCGAGAAGCGAGGGTCGTTTCGGCTTGGGGCTTTCCATTGTTTCCGCAATACAAAAGCTTCACAACAGGGATTACGGGGTTTATAACACCCCGGACGGCGTATGTTTTTGGTTCGACATTGAAAAAGCTTAACGATATGACCTTGCAGAGCTTGATACAATGCAGAGGAAACCCTAAAAGCGCGCCTTGCGGTGTAAAATGTGCCGGTTAATAGCGGTAGATTTATTGATGATTTTGTAGTTTGATTTATTAAAATAAAAATTTATCGGAGAATAACATGAACAATATCCGGTCAGAAAATGTGCAGGGCGTTATGACATTGTATCTTAGCCGAAAACTGAGATTTGACGATGTGTTCTTTGAACAGTATAAGCAATCGTTCAATATAGACGGAAATGTCGATATGAAAATATTAAAGATAAAAACGTATTACCGCCGACAAAGAAAGATTTTTCTGTTGTATCATAACCGGCAAAGGCATTATAATCTAAGTGCGACAGGGATTCCCTCGTCTTAAAAATAAAAACGACAGCTTGAAAAAAGCTGCCGTTTTTATAATAACGGAAAACAGGAAAAAAAGAAAATAATTTAATTTAATTGCCATGGCGGCAACGCCGAAAGCAAATCGCTTTACAGGCTATTTTTGAAAGTCATAGCTTTCTATAATAGACTCAACTTCCTTTGCGACTACTCTGAAAATTTCGGAGCCGAGCCTTTCGTATTCCTCGTCCCCGCCCTTGCCGCAAACCATTGCAAAGGTTTTGCCTACGGCGGAAACAATATCGTCCTTTTTTACGGAAAGATAGTAAAAACTGTATTCAACCGCGTCGGAGAATTCCTCGTAAAATTCGCCGGCGTTTTTTATTATGCTGTCGTAAATGGTATTTGTGGCGGTGCTTTTGAGCAGGGCGTTGGGCAACAGCCTGTTGATACAGTATTCCGCGGTGAAAAACATAAGTATTTTTATTTGGAAAATCACTTTTTCGGGATAGTTAAGCGGGCCGACTTCCTCCTCAAGCGAGCTGCGAAGGCGCTCGGTGTCAAGAAATCTTGCCGAAAGCTCCTTGCCCAAATCCTTGGCTTTCTGCGTATTGCCGTTTAAACGCTGGGCGTTCATCTCCGAAATAAGCGCAATACTGTCGTCGGTATTGTCCTTGGTTTTACCGATAAAAATTTTAATGTCGTTATCGTCCATCTTTTGCTCCTTAGGGTTCAACCCGCGCTTTCCTGCGCGGCTTTTTGAGCCTTTTTCATAAGCCTCTTTTGGCGGGCTTTATAGCTTTTTAATTTCGCTATAGCGTCCTCCGGCGCGCCGACGTCGCCCAAAGAAATGCTTTGCCTGTTGTAAAGGCCGTGAAAATCCGTGCCGCCGGTCATAACAAGCTTATACTTTGCGGCAAGCTTTTTTAACTGCGATTGGTTCTCCTCGTCTGCGGACGGATGCCAAACCTCAATGCCGTCAAGCCCGTTTTCAATAAGCCTCGGCAGGGAATCGAGATTATCCGACATAACGGGATGCGCAAGCACAGCTACGCCGCCGGCGTCGTGAATAGCCGTAATAACCTCGGAAATATCGGGGAATTTCGGCGTAACCAAAATATTTTCTTCCGACTCGGGAGAAAAAAGCCTGTCGTAAAGCTTGCCGTAAACGGAAGTTGTATAGCCGCATTCCATAAGAGCCTGCATAATATGCTGTTTGTATATGTTTGTAGAACCGGTGGCGCATTTTATAATAAATTCCGTGGCGATATTAAACTTTTTTGCAACCTGCAGCATCATAATATGAGCCGCCTTTTTCCTTGCAAGGGAATTCCTGTGGCAAAGCCCCTCAAGCCTGTCGGGCATATCGCTTAAATAGCAAAGCAGATGAACCTTTTTGCCCGTTTGAGAGTCGGTCGAAGAAAGCTCAACGCCCGGAATTACATTAACTCCGTAGCGTTCGCCGATAATCTTGCCCCTGACTGTACCCGCAAGACAGTCGTGGTCGGTGATGGCAATGGTTTCAAGTCCCCGCTTTTTTGCCAGGGTAATCAAATCCTCAATTCCGAGAGAGCCGTCCGACAATTTAGTGTGACAGTGCAAATCTCCGTATAACATAAATTCCTCCTGAAATGTTCAAACAAAACCCTAAAAATTTCAAATTCCTCTAAAAATTACATAAAATCCTGCAATAATAACATATATTTATTATACTATTCATTTTTGATATTTTCAAGTGCAATTATTATGTTTTTATGCAGTTTTTGCGGGATAATTGATAAATTATTTAATTTATCTTCCCTAAATCATAAATTTAACGGTTGACAAAACCGCATAAAAGTGTGTATAATATCTCTGCTTGGTAATTAACTTTGCTGCTATGGCTCAGGTGGTAGAGCGCATCCTTGGTAAGGATGAGGTCGGCAGTTCAAGTCTGCCTAGCAGCTCCAAAAATCGGCAATACTCGCAAGAGGATTGCCGATTTTTAATTTTCGCTTTTTACAAAAAGCGTAGGCCGGCAATTAAAACACGTCAATTTAAATCAACAAAATTCGGGAGAAAGCGTTTGCCGTTTTCTCCCTTTAGTTTTGTCCGTTTATATAAATTTAAATCAATCGGATAATTAATTTGTTGCGGATTGCTTTTTCACCCTGCAGCTCA
The DNA here is from genome assembly GCA_947630835.1 of uncultured Clostridia bacterium. Classification (GTDB taxonomy): domain Bacteria; phylum Bacillota; class Clostridia; order Oscillospirales; family Acutalibacteraceae; genus Fimenecus. The sequence continues at coordinate 35,136 of CANRIZ010000011.1, forward strand.
GCAGGACGGTTGATACAAACATCAGTATAAAGCAAATTCCCAAATAGCAGGGGAAAAAGCCTATGCCGCAAAGCCTTGAAAGCCAACCGAAAACTATGGGAGACAGCAGTATAGCCACATAGGAAAAGCCCATTTGCGTACCGATTACGGAGCCGGAAATCGAAGAGTCAAAATATTTTACCGTAAGCTGCGTCATATTCGGGAAAAGCGGCCCGTTCCCCAAACCCACAAGGAAAAGTCCCGCCGTCCCGAAAAAGGCGTTTTTTGTTAAAAGCAAAATAAGTATTGCCGCAAGCGTTATTCCCTGACCTATGTAAACTATTTTTTCGCTTGAAAGCTTATTTACCGCAAATCCGGAGATGAATCTTCCGAGCGTAAGACCCGCAAAATAAAAGGTTACGAGCTTTGCGCCGTATTCGGGCGATAAGCCCCTTGCGTTTACAAGGAAAGTACTGCCCCAAACAAGGCAGGCGGCTTCAATACAGCAGGAGCCTACAAACACAAGCCATTGTATTCTGATTGCGGGATTTTTGCAAAGTACGGAAAATTTAACGGGCTTTTTGTTTTTAAAGCCGTCGCCGTATTCCTCGGACGACATCTTTTTCCAAAGCGGCATCGACAAAATCAAAACCGTAAGTATTGCAAGCTGGATATAAAACATTGTGCGATAGCCCATACGCCAACGCATATTATCCCTGATAAAAAGCGACATAAGATACGGGCTTAACGCCACGCCTACGCCGTAAAAGCAATGCAGGAAGTTCATATGCGAAGCGCTGAAATGCTTTGCAACGAAGTTATTTAACGCAACGTCGACGGAGCCTGCGCCAAGTCCCTGCACAACGGCAAAAACGCACAGCCAAAGCATATTTTTTGAAAAAGAACAGCCTATAAGCGCTATTACCGTAAGGGCCGTGCTCAGAACCATAGTGGGCGCGGTTTTTAATTTTTTAACAACCCGTTCGCTTGAAAAGCTTGAAACTATCGTGCCCAGCGATATAATGAACGAAACCAAACTTACGCTTGAAACGTCGACGTTAAATTCGGGGTAAATTGCAGGCCAGGCGCTTCCCAACAGAGAATCGGGTATTCCGAGGCCTATATAAGCTGTAAAAATAACTGCCAATAAAGCGGTTGCCGCCATAACTGCGTCCTTTCACGGCTGTAAGCGCCGATTAAATTATTGTATTTTTTTCGATTTTGCAAGATAAGAAATTGCGCTGTGCAGCGCAGTATTGCCTTCGCCGACCGCCTTTGTTATCTGATAAGGAGCGCCCGTGCAGTCGCCCGCCGCAAAACAGCCGTCAATATTTGTTTTCATTTCCCTGTCAACGGTTATTTTTCCGTTTTCGGTTTTGAGCTTGCCGAAAAGTATATCCGCCGCCGCGGACCGCTTCAGAAAAAATATACCGTCGACCTTTATTTTATCTCCGTTTTTAAGCTCGATTTCTTCAACTCGGCTTTTGCCGCATACCGCTTCTATGCCGCTGTCGGGCTTAATAATGTTATCCCTTTCGAGCTTACTTGCGAAACTGCTGAAATAATATACCCTTTTAGCAATTTCGCTGAGGAAAACCGCTTCCGCCTCTTCCTCGGGAGAATCGCAGAAAACCGCTATGGTTTTGCCTTTGAACAGATTGCCGTCGCAGGTTGCGCAATAGCTTACGCCCTTGCCGACAAATTCCCTTTCGCCTTTTACGGGCTTTGTCGTTTCGGCGCCCGTTGCGATTATTACGCAGCTTGCTTCGAACTCCTTTAAATTTGCAAGCAAGGTAAAATGTCCGCCGCCGCCGTAAATTCCCGTGATTTTTTCCTTTGTAACGGCTATACCCATTTTATCCAAATGCGTTTTGAACATTTCGTTAAGCTCAGCTCCGCTTATTTCGGGCAGCCCGGGATAGTTTTGTATAAGATTTGAAGAATTAACCTTACCGCTCAAATCTCCGCTTCCGAAAAGGAAAAAGGACTTCCCTCTGATTTTTGCGTTAATCGCCGCGGAAATTCCCGCAGGGCCGTCGCCTATTATCGCAATATCCGCCTTGCTCATTATATCACCTTGAATTGAAAAATTATGCCCCTGAGCTTTGAAAAGATAAACTTCCGTATGCCGAGCGCCGAGCATTTAACGGAAGTTTAACCTTTTATTTCTTAATTACCAAGGATTATTCGGGTCGGGGTCGGTCGGGTCCCAGCCCTTTCTTGCGTCGTTTAAATCAATCCTTATAGGGCTTGGGGGAGTTATAGGCTCCTCGTTTGCGCTGTCGTAGATTATAACGGTTGTTCCCGCTTTGCAGTTGTCGTAAATCCACTTTGCGTCCTCAACGCTCAGCCTTACGCAGCCCTTGGAAGCCGCCTGACCGAGCTTGTTGTATTCGGCGGATTCAAGGTCGCTTTTGCTTTGCGTATAATAGGGCACGGAGTGGAAAAGAATATGACCCGTAATCCTTGTGGCGTATTGACCGTAAACATTGCCTGTAAGCAGGCGCCACTCGTATTTGTCGGTGGTTGTAAAAGTACCGGTGGGCGTGCTGTCGTCAAGCCCGACCGAGCAGGTCATAGCCTTCTCCGCTTTGGTAAATTCGCCGTTTGCGTCGGCGGTGTAAACGGTAACGATATTTTGCTGCCTGTTTACCTTGAGCTGATATAATCCCTCGCCAACAGTTTTGTCGCCGGACGCTGCGCCCGTCAAAGAAGCGGCGGTAGTTTCCGGTTGAGTTGTCGTTATGGGGGAGGTAATAGGCTGTAAATTGATATTTGCGCTCGCCTCCGATTGGGGCGAAGCGGTGATAACAGCGGAATCCTCGGAGCTTATTCCGTTTTTGTTTACGCTGTGCTTTACCAATATGCCCACGGCTATTGCCGCAACGGTTATAAAGCAGATTAAAGCAATTTTACCGATTAAAAACTTTTTCTTCCTTGCGGCGTTTTTCTTTTGTATGTTTTCATTTCTTTCCCGACGGGAATTACCGTTCATTTAAATTTCTTCCTTTTTTAATCTTATTGTATAGTATATTTTAGTTTGTTTCTTTTGTCAACGCTTTTTGACTTGAAAGGATGCGGATTTTGGGCTATACTGTTAGTTGAAAGGCGGGTGGATATATGACAAAGGAGAGCTATGAAAGGCTTATAAAACGTTTTGAAAACGGCAAGGCCGCCGCCGCTTTAAATGCGCTGGATAAAACTCTTACGGCTTTGGTATATGTTTCTTATCCGTCCCTGCTGTTTTATCTTTTCCTGTTTTCAAGGGAAAAATTATTAAAATCCGTGCTTGTACCGGCAATTATGCTCATTTTTGTAAGCGCGCTCAGAAAAATTATTGACAGGCCCAGACCTTATTATGCCTTTAACGTCAAACCCGTTATAAAAAAGGAAAAGACGGGCGAATCGATGCCGAGCCGCCATATATTTTCCGTCTTTATGATAGCGCTTACCTTTTTGTATTGCATACCCGTTTTGTCAATCCCTATGCTTTTGGTGGGCGTAATTCTCGCCGCCGTCAGGGTTTTGGGCGGAGTACATTACCCCTCGGATGTTTTGGTCGGCGCGGCGATAGGTATAATTTCGGGTATAATCGGCTTTTTTGTTATATAGCTTAAACGGTTTTTAAAATTTGAATTTCCGACTAAAAAAATACAGCTCCCTTTTTCGGAAGCTGTGTTTTTTATATTGTTTGTATAAATTTCATAAAGGCTTTTCTGCCCTCGTCGGTGCATTTGTAAACGCCTGCGTCCTCAAGCACCCCGACGAAAACCTTGCCGACCTCTTTTTTGAGTATTTCGTCAACGTTTTCGCTTGTTATTTTTTCGTAATTTCCTTTAAAACCGTCAACCCAGTCCGCGTGCTTTTTAAGCTCGTCGTCCGAACGAATATCCTTGTTTTCCACAATGTATTCGCCGAGCTTCGCAAGCTCCCCTTTAAGCCTTGACGGCAGTACCGCAAGCCCCATAACCTCTATAAGTCCTATATTTTCCTTTTTTATATGGTGGTAAACCTGATGCGGGTGGTAAATTCCGAGGGGATATTCCTCGGTCGTGAGATTGTTGCGAAGCGCAAGGTCAAGCTCGTATATGCCGTCTGTTTTTCTTGCTATGGGCGTTATCGTGTTGTGCGGCTCGTTTTCCGTGTAGGCGAAAATGCAGGCGTCCTCGTCGGTATAATTTCTCCATTTGTTTAGTATAACGTCGGCAAGCTCGATTATTTCATCGCAGTCCTTTGAACGCAGTCTGATAACCGAAAGCGGCCATTTTACTATACCCGCCTCCACGTTTTCATAGCCCTTAACGGTAAAATGCTTTTCTATGGGCGCTTTTGCCATGGCGAAGGTGTAATGACCACCCTGGTAGTGGTCGTGGGAGAGTATAGAGCCGCCTACTATGGGCAGGTCGGCATTCGAGCCGAGGAAATAGTGGGGGAACAGCTTTACAAAATCAAAAAGCTTTTTAAACGTAGCCTTCTCTATTTTCATAGGCGTATGCTCGCCGTTGAAAACTATGCAATGCTCATTGTAATAAACATACGGAGAATACTGAAAACCCCATTGAGAGCCGTTTACGGTAACGGGTATAACCCTGTGATTTTGCCTTGCGGGGAAATTTACGGTTCCGCTGTAGCCCTCGCATTCTTTGCAGAGAAGGCATTTCGGATAGCCCGACTGCTTTTGAAGCTTCGCCGCCGCAATCGCCTTGGGGTCCTTTTCGGGCTTTGAAAGGTTAATAGAAATATCAATATCGCCGTATTTGCTTTGGACGCTCCAGCGCATATCCTTTTTTATCCTGTATCTTCTGATATAGTCGCTGTCGCAGCTGAGGCGGTAAAAATAATCGGTAGCGCTTTCGGGGCTGATTTTATAAAGGGAGTAGAATTTTTCAATCACTTCGTGCGGCATAGGCATAAGGCATGCCATAAGCCGGGCGTCGAGCAAATCGCGGTAAACAACGCTGTTGTTTTCGAGTACGCCGTTCTCCGCCGCAAAGTCGAGCAATTCGCGCAGAGTGCTTTCAAGGTCAATATTGACAAAATCCTCCTCGGGTTCTTCGTATTCGTAAAGCTTTAAAACTTCAATTATTCTGTTTGTAACGTAAATACGGTCGCAATCCTTGATAAGCTCCTTTTCGATTCCGTAGCAAACGAGCTTTTTTATGCTTTCGTATATCATTTTAATTTCCCCTTGCAACTTAAATTTAAAAATATTCTATCATTTTTCTTTTTAATTTACAACCTCAAAAGGCAAATTGTTTTCATTTAATACGGGGCGTTTTTTGTTTTCCCGCAAAAAACAAAACCGCCGGTGAACCGACGGTCTTGCGCTTTGCTTTTTTGTTTATTTAAGCGGTATATTTTTTGTAAATTATCTTTCGTTAACGGTAATCGTAAATATTATCTCTTTTTCTACTTGGCTTTGGTCAAATACAACGACATATTTTAAATCCAAATCGTATGTGCCGGGGGCTTTTGCGATGATTTTAAAGTACTGCAATCCGGCTCCGCCGACTATATCTTCAGGTTCGGGAGAATCATGGCTTTCCTCAATTTCAATACCGCTTCCTGTATAGGGATCCCATGTTAGCGTGGGCTTCCAAGCATGATAAGTAATGCTAAGTCCGGGATCAAGGGTATATTCCTGACCTACGGTAAGCTCCAAATTTACCCTGAATACGTCGAGCTCCGCGCAGTATTTGAGTATCTGCTTTGCGTCAAGCGTGTTTATTTTGCCGTCCATATTAACGTCTGCGGCATACTTTTGCTCCTCGTCCAATTCTTTAACAGAAGCTATATAGCTTAGAACCGCTTTTGCGTCCGAAACCGTTATGTCGCTGAGCCTTTTATCGACGTTGCCCAAAGCGTTTAAATTTTTTTCCGGTATGTCGGTATAATAATATGCCGTTGCGTTAAGCGGAATCAGGCTTACAAGCATAACGAGCGAAAGAATTGCCGTTACTGATTTTAATAAGGTTTTTTTCATAAAACACTACCTCCCAATAATATTAATTGTACTATTATTTTAACATTCGACACAATAAATGTCAACGAAACACAAATATTTTTATGCAAATATGCCAAATAAATCAATTTACAATGCCCAAAAATAGCCGTGGGGGGGGGTATTTCCAGTTTATGGGATATAATTTGTGCAATTTGTATAAGCGGAAAATTTCGCCTAAAAAAGAGAAGCCGTATTTTTGCTTAGCTTTCTTTCGGCAAAGCAAAATATACGGCTGTTTGTTAGTATTAAATTAGTTTATTTAGTAACGGTTAAAGTGTAAATAACTTCTTTTTCAACGATATTTGTTTCGGAATTTTTAAATTTAAAATCAAAGATGTATGTTCCGGCAGATTTTGGAGTTAAAATGTAGCGATACATAATGTCTTCATATGCCGGAGGATAGTCGGGAGGTATTGCTTTGTCCAATTCCTTTTCTACACAAATACCGTCTGTGGGAGTAACCTCTTGGACGCCGTCTGTGGGAGTAACCTCATAAACGCTGTCCGAAGGAGCAGCTTCACAGCTCCAGGAGAGATTTCCCTTTTTATACATCCAATAGGTTTTATATTCCTGACCAACGCTAAGCTTTACATCGACTTTGAACACATTATCGGAGTTTGCGCAAACATGCAATAATTTAATCGCGTCCAAAACAGTGATTTGACCGTCAATATTTATATCGTGATCTTCATCCAAAAAAGAGTCTGTTCTTTCTTCGTAGGCGATGCGTTTTAAAATCAAAACAACGTCGGCAACCGTTATTTTACCGTCATTATTAATGTCGCCGAATTTGTTTAATGTATCCTGAGTGATATCCTTTAGCGTGTCATATAAATCCTCTTTCACTATCACTCCCGTACTGTATCCGAATGCGCCGACGGGAAGTAAGCTTACAAGCATAACGAGAGAAAGAACTACTGTAATTATTTTTAAAAAATTTTTTTTCATTTTAAAACTCCTCTTCTTTAATAATCTAAATGTACTAATCGTTTCATAATAAGTAAAAATGTGACTTATAAGTTTTTAACAAAATAAGCTTGAGCGAATAAGCATACTATTCAAAAGTCATCGGGATCATATCCTTTCGTAAAATTTGTAATAATATAAATAACATATTATTAAACCACACCATTATTTTACGCTAATATACAAAAAAATGTCAACCATTTAAAGGCATTTTATTTAAATTTACCTAAAATTAACGCAAAGAAGAAAGTTGGCCTTTTATTTGTAAAAACTGCTTGAATGTAATTTGTTTTGCGGCGCAAAACAAACAGGGACAGAAAAAATCTGCCCCTGTCTGCCTTGTGTGTGAAAAAATCTATGAAGAGAAAAGAGAATAGCTTGTTAATGAGCTTTAAGCAACGTCAAAGCCCTTGCGGTAAGGCTTGCTTTTATCGGCCTTTCTGCCGTTTATTATTTTAAGCCTCGCGCATTTGCGCCCGCTTTTTCTTATATTGTTTTTGTTCTTGTTCCTGCGGTAATTTAAAACTATAATCCTTTTTATGCGCTGTTCGAATTTGATTACTTCCTTTTCGTGAATAAAGCCGTATATCAAAAGCGCACAGAGTATGAATTCTATTGCGGTTTTTAAAATTACAGATAACATTTCGTTTGCCTCCCTTTATTTAACGAACATTCGTTCTTGTTGATTACAGCTTTATTATAGCAGGAATTTTTAATTTGTCAATACAAATGTTCGGAATATTTCTAAATAAAGTACCGAAAAAAGGACTTATCCCAAAATACAGGTCAAAAATCGCAAAAAAACGCAAAAATTAAAAAAATCATAATTTTTCTTCAAATACTATTTAATAATAATAAAAAATTTGTTATAATTATTCGGTTAAAAAATTTATCACCGTAAAATTATAAGGTTTAAAGGAATTAAAGCCTATGTTTGTTGATAAAGCGAAAATTTTGATAAAGGCGGGCGACGGAGGCGACGGCGCCGTTGCTTTCCACCGTGAAAAGTACGTTGCGGCGGGAGGTCCCGACGGCGGCGACGGCGGCAGGGGAGGCAATATTGTTTTTCTCGTTGACGACAGCCTTTCAACCCTGTCCGACTTTAAGCATAAAAGAAAGTACAAGGCGCAAAACGGCGAGAACGGCAGGGGAAACCGCTGCAACGGCAAAAAAGCCCCCGACCTCGTTATCAAAGTGCCGAGGGGTACGGTTATTAGGGAGGTTGAAAGCGGCGTCGTTATAGCCGATATGTCCTCCGACGAGCCTTTTATCGCCGCGAAGGGCGGCAAGGGAGGCTGGGGAAACAGCCATTTTGCGACTGCCACCCGCCAGACTCCGAAGTTTGCAAAATCGGGCGCTCCCGGCGAGGAGTGGGAAGTAACGCTCGAATTAAAGCTGATTGCGGACGTTGGACTTTTGGGCTTTCCGAACGTGGGCAAATCCTCGTTCCTCTCCGTTGTAAGCGAGGCAAAGCCCATAATAGGCGATTACCATTTTACAACCGTTACTCCGGTTTTGGGCGTGGTTACTCTCGGACCGGAAAGCAGCTTTGTTATGGCGGATATTCCGGGGCTTATCGAGGGCGCCGCCGACGGCGTGGGACTGGGGCATGAATTTCTGCGCCATGTGGAGAGGTGCAGAATGCTTGTGCATATTGTTGACGTTGCCGGCAGCGAGGGCAGAGATCCGATAGATGATTTTGAAAAAATCAACGCGGAGCTTGTAAGGTTCAACCCGGAGCTTGCAAAATGTCCGCAGATAGTTGCGGGCAATAAAATCGACCTCGCCTCCGACGGTCAGCTTGAACGCTTTAAAAAGTATATCGAGGGCAAGGGTTACGAGTATTACGAAATCTGCGCACCGATTAAGCACAATACAAAGCAGTTAATAAATGCGGTTGCCAAAAAGCTCGCGTCTCTTCCGCCCGTTAAAAGGTACGAGGCGCAGGAAATTCCTCTTGAGGTTATAAGCCAAAAGAAAAACGACGGCTTTAAGGTTACGGTCCGTGACGGGGTTTATATAGTCGAGGCTCAATGGCTCAATAAAATTCTTCAAAAGACCGATCCCGACGATTACGAGAGCCTGCAATATTTCCAAAACGTTTTGCTCTCAAGCGGCATTATTGACGAGCTTATAAAGCAGGGCATACGTCAGGGCGATACCGTGTCGATTTACGATTTGGAATTTGATTATATACCTTAATAAAGGGATGTTTATGGATAATAATATTATTAACACATACGGCTCGCTTTCGCTTGCGTTTTTGGGCGACGCGGTATATTCGCTTTTGGTAAGGGAATATCTTTTGTCAAACGCAGATATGCGCACCTCAAAGCTACATAGGCTCTCTGCCGAAGCGGTCAACGCGGGCGCTCAAAGCAGGGCGATAAAGAAAATACTTTCAAAGCTCGGCGAAACGGAGCTTGAAGTGTTTAAACGGGGCAGAAACGCGCACCCCGGGCACACTCCCAAAAATCAGAGCGAATGCGATTATCATTACGCAACGGGGCTCGAGGCGCTTTTCGGCTATCTTTATCTTGAAAAAAACGACGCCCGTATCAGGGAGCTTTTCAATTTAATAATTGAAAACTCGGAGGTACGGTGTTTTGACTCGGGTAAAGAAGAATAAATCGCAGTTCGGTAATTATATTCTGCAATTTTTTTGGCAGACCTTCGGCAGTATGCTTTTTGCGGCGGCAATAAATATTTTTACCGCCCCCAACAACATTACCGTAGGCGGCTTTTCGGGCGTTGCAACGGCTCTCAATTACCTTTTTTCAATACCGATAGGCTTTTGCATATTCGCCCTTAACGTCCCGCTTTTTATAATTTCTTTTTATAAATTCGGCTTTAAGTTTATTATAAATACAATAATCGCAACCTTTGAAACCTCCGTGTTTATCGACCTTTCCGCCCCGTTTTTAAAGGGTTATTCCGGCGACAGGCTTTTAAGCGCAATTTTCGGCGGAGTGCTTTTGGGAGCAGGGCTGGGGCTTATATTCCGCCACGGCGCAACCACTGGAGGAACGGATATTATAGCAAAGCTTTTGCGCCTTAAATATCCCCACCTTTCCATGGGCAGGGTTATGCTTGTAATCGACGTATTAATCGTAATCCTTTCATCTTTTGTTTACAGAAGCGTTGAAAGCGTTTTGTACGCAATAGTGGCGATTTTTATCAGCACCCAGGCTATTGATTTGGTAAGCTCGGGCTTTTCACATTCAAAAACCCTTTTCATAGTGACCGAGCAGGGTGAAAAGCTTTCCGAAAAGATACTCTATTCCCTCGGCAGGGGAGTAACCGTTATCGACGCTCACGGCGGATATACCAAAAAGGATAAGCAGATACTTTTCTGCGCCGTCAGGGAGAGCGAAGTGCCGCACTTTTCAAAGCTTATCAGGCAGGAGGACGAAAACTCGTTTATGGTTGTGACCGACTCGGACGATATACTCGGTAAAGGCTTTAGGCTTAAAAACAATCAGTATTAATATATAAGAGGTATGTTATGGCAAAGAAAGACAATATCAGGAATTTTTCGATTATAGCTCATATCGACCATGGTAAATCCACCCTTGCGGACAGGCTGCTTGAGCTTACAAATTCCGTTGCAAAGCGTGATATGGAGGAGCAGCTTCTTGACAATATGGAGCTTGAACGGGAAAGGGGAATAACGATTAAGGCGCACGCCGTAAAGCTTGATTACAAGGCGAAGGACGGCAGGGACTACGTCCTTAATCTGATTGACACCCCCGGTCACGTCGATTTTAATTACGAGGTTTCCCGTTCCCTTGCCGCATGCGAGGGCGCCGTTCTTATTGTCGACGCGTCGCAGGGCGTTGAGGCCCAGACGCTTGCCAATACATATTTGGCTCTTGACCATAATCTTGAGATAGTACCCGTTATAAACAAAATAGATTTGCCCGCCGCGGACCCCGACAGAGTGGCGCATGAGGTGGAGGACGTTATAGGCATACCTTGCCTTGAATCGCCGAGGGTTTCCGCAAAAACCGGCGAGAACGTCGAGGACGTGCTTGAGGAGATAGTCAAGCTCGTTCCCGCTCCCGAGGACCACGATTCGGAGCCTCTCAGGGCGTTGATTTTCGACTCCGTTTACGACAGCTACAGAGGCGTAATAGTTTATGTAAGGGTTATGGACGGCAAAATAAAGCCCGGCGACACTATGAGAATGATGGCAACGGGAGCAGAGTTTACGGTGGTTGAAACGGGCTATATGAGGGCAACCTCGCTTGAACCCGCAAACAGTCTTTCCTCGGGCGAGGTAGGCTATATCACGGCGTCGATTAAAACCGTTTCCGACGCAAGGGTGGGCGACACCGTTACAACCGCGCAAAACCCCGCCGCAGAGGCTTTGCCGGGCTACAGAAAAGTAAATCCCATGGTTTTCTGCGGAATTTATCCCGCAGACGGGGCGGATTACGAAAATTTAAGGGACGCGCTTGAAAAATTACAATTAAACGACGCGGCGCTTTCGTTTGAACCCGAAACCTCGGGAGCACTCGGCTTCGGCTTCCGCTGCGGATTTTTGGGGCTTCTGCACCTTGAAATAATAGAGGAAAGACTTGAAAGGGAGTATAATCTCGATCTGGTAACAACAGTTCCGAGCGTTGTTTACAAAATACACCTTACCGATAAATCCGTGGTTGAAATCGACAACCCGAGCAATTATCCCGACCCCGCCGCCATCGACTTTTCGGAAGAACCCGTTGTTGAGGCGCATATCTACGCCCCGCCCGAATATGTTGGCGCAATTATGGACCTTTGCCAGGACAGGCGCGGAGCGTATGAGGGTATGACCTACCTTGACGCGGACCGTGTGGATTTAAAATATGTGCTGCCGCTAAACGAAATTATCTACGACTTTTTCGACGTTTTAAAATCAAGAACAAGGGGATACGCCTCGTTTGACTATGAGATGAAGGGTTATCAAAAATCACAGCTTGTAAAGCTTGACGTGCTTTTGAACGGCGACGTTATAGACGCGCTCTCGTTTATAATCCATTCGGACAAAGCCTATACGCGGGCAAGGAAGATAGCCGAAAAGCTGAAGGATAATATCCCGAGGCAGATGTTTGAAATCCCCGTTCAGATTGCCGTCGGCAGTAAGGTCATAGCAAGGGAAACCGTCAAGGCTATGAGAAAGGACGTTCTTGCAAAATGCTACGGCGGCGATATTACAAGAAAAAAGAAATTGCTTGAAAAGCAAAAAGAGGGCAAAAAGAGAATGCGTAAGTTTGGCACGGTTGAAGTGCCGCAGGAAGCGTTTATGGCGGTGCTTAAATTAGATGAATAACCGTGAAAATATTTTGAAAAGGCTTGAAGAGCTTAAAATAAACTATAAAATCGTAAACCATACCGCTGCGTTTACCATGGAGGATTTGGACAGGCTTGGGTTAAATCCCGACAACGCGGTATGCAAAAATCTGTTTTTGCGGGATTACAAGGGCAAAAGGCATATGCTTGTAGTCCTTTGCGGCGACAAGCAGGCGGATTTGGTTGAAATACGCCGCGAAACAAATTCCACAAGATTGAGCTTCGCTTCGGACGAAAGGCTTTTAAAATATCTTGACGTGAAAAAGGGCTCGGTTTCCGCGCTCGGCGTTATAAACGACGCTTCGGGCGAGGTTGAATTGTATTTTGACGAGGATTTGAAAAAATGCAAACGCCTCGGCTTCCATCCCAACGACAACACCGCAACCGTATATTTGAGCTTTGATGACGCAGTAAAATACATAGAAAGCACGGGGCATAAAATCCGTTTTATCAAGGTGTGATATGGAAAATATCGGTCTTTATCTTCATATACCTTTTTGTTCCTCAAAATGTCCGTACTGCGATTTTTATTCCTTTAGAAGCGACAGGGAGTTTATTTCACGGTATGTTGACAAAATGAATGCGGAAATCATAAAAAAATCCGGTGAAATCAACTGTAAAGCCGATACGCTTTACATAGGTGGCGGAACCCCGTCCCTTCTCGGCTTTTCGCAGATAGCCCAACTTGTAAGCACAGCAAAGAGCCGATTTTTGACAAGGGATAGCGAAATTACGCTCGAATGTAATCCCTACGGCGTTACCGAGGAGTTTTTCAACAAAATTTCAGAATGCGGGGTAAACAGAATTTCGCTCGGGCTTCAGTCGGCAAACGACGAGGAGCGCAGAAAGCTCGGCAGGCGGGCGGGCTGCGAGGACGTTAAAAGGGCGATATATTACGCCCAAAAAAGCGGGATAGAGAATATTTCGCTCGACGTTATGCTCGGTATTCCCGAAAGCACGCTTGACAGCCTTGAAAAAACGCTTGAATTTTGCGTTTCCCGTGGCGTTCCTCATATAAGCTGTTATATGCTTAAAATCGAGGAGAACACGCCGTTTTTCAAAATGCGGGAGCGGCTTAATCTGCCCGACGACGACGCGGTTGCCGACATGTATTTGTTTGCCTGCGAATATTTGGAAAGCCACGGTATTAAACAGTATGAAATATCAAATTTTTCCGTCGAGGGCCGCGAGAGCCGCCACAATCTAAAATACTGGAGATGCGAGGAGTACCTCGGAATAGGAGCGTCCGCCCATTCTTTCTTGAACGGCAAGCGGTTTTACTGTAAAAACGACGCCGAAGGCTTTGTTAAAGAACCCCGCTATGTTTTTGACGGCGACGGCGGCAGCTTTGAGGAGTTTGCAATGCTGAAGCTCAGGCTTACCGAGGGCGTACTCGAAAGCGAGGTAAAAGAGCGCTTCGGCTTTAAAATACCCGAAAAATTAAGGCTCGGGGCTGAAAAATTTATTGATTTGGGGCTTGTTTGCGCCGACGAAAACTCTTTAAGACTTACGAGAAAGGGATTTTTGCTGTCAAATTCGATTTTGGCGGAAATACTTTAAGGTACAACCGATTGCATAATTTAAATAAATGTGATACAATGATATAACTTTTATGAAAGGAGCGTAAACGAATGCCCATAAAAATTGACAATCAGCTTCCGGCTCATCATTCGCTGGAGCTTGAAAATATTTTCGTTATGACCGAAACCCGCGCACTAAAGCAGGACATTCGTCCGCTTAAAATTCTGATACTTAATTTAATGCCCACAAAAATCGAAACGGAAACGCAGATTTTAAGGCTCCTGAGCAATACGCCGCTTCAGGTGGACGTTGAGCTTTTGCAGGTTACCTCTCACGTTTCAAAAAACGTTTCGCAGGAGCATATGCTTAAATTCTATAAGACCTTCGACGACGTTAAAAACAGGAAATTCGACGGGCTTATAGTTACAGGCGCGCCGGTTGAAATGCTTGAATTTGAGCAGGTGGATTACTGGAACGAGCTTTGCGCCATATTCGACTGGGCAAAAACAAACGTCTATTCCACCTATAATATTTGCTGGGGAGCGCAGGCGGCGCTTTACCACAGATACGGCATAAAAAAGCATATACTGCCCGAAAAGATGTTCGGTATTTTCGAGCATCGTCCGCTCGATTTATATCACCCGCTTTTAAGGGGCTTTTCCGACGTCTTTTACGTCCCCCATTCAAGGCATACGGAAACGAGAAAAGAGGATATTGTAAAGGTAAAGGATTTGCAGATTTTGTCCTATTCCGAAATGGCGGGCGTACATCTTATTTCCGATATGGCTTGCAGGAATTTTTACTGCACCGGTCATTCCGAATATGATTTTGACACCCTGGCAAAGGAGTATTTCAGGGATAAGGGAAAGGGGCTCGATATTAAAATCCCTTACAATTACTTCCCCGACGACGATCCCAAAAAAGTGCCGAGACTCACCTGGCGGGGCGCAGGCAGTCTGCTTTTCCAAAATTGGCTCAATTATTTTGTGTACCAAAAAACGCCTTACGACTTAAATTCAATACAGGAAGAAAAAACGCCGCAAACCATTTGAACGGTCTGCGGCGTTTTTCGTCATATTAAGTTTAAATTTTAAATTGCAAGCCGTGAATTACGCTTCGTATGTCCTTACCCGAAGCGGTATTTCAAGATTTTCGGCAATTTTTTTACATTCCTCTATATCCTCTTTCGGGATAACGTCCACAACGGTGAATTTTACGTTGGCGCCAAGCTTTTTACACTCGGCAGCAAATTTTATAATCTCGGGATAGCTCTTTTCCTTAAACGACGGGTGGCACAGCGCCTCGTATTTTTCGCTTGTCGGCGCATTGAGCGAGATTGAAAGCGTGTCGATAACGCCGCATATTTCCTGTGCCGTCGGCTTTTTGTTGATTAAATCCGACAGCCCGTTCGTGTTTAGCCGAAGCTTACGGCCGGGGAGCTTTTCTTTAAGATATTTTGCGGTCTTTATCAGGTTTTCGTAAGCGCAGGTGGGCTCGCCGTAGCCGCAGAAAACAATTTCGTCCGAACAGTCCGAAAAGTCAAAGGCGTCAATTTCCCTTTTTATCTCCTCAAACGACGGACTGTGACCCTCAAACCAAAGAGTATCGGCGTTGCCTATTGCGTCGCCGTTGTTGCGAATACAAAATTCGCATTTGCACGGACAGGCGTTTGTGATGTTGAGATACACCTGATTTTCGTAAGTGTAAACTATGCTTGCCATATAATTCTCCTTAAAATTTATTAAAAATTCTTTTTTTGAATTCTATTTTATCGAGAGCCGCCGCGGCAGCGTAATAAACCGCGGCGTTGCTTACCGCCTGAACTATGCTCATAGGCACGCTTGTTACGGAATAGGCGAAGGAGTAGAGTATACCGCCCGCAACAAGGTAACCCACAACCGTTACAACGCCCGAAAGCACCGGCATGGGAGCCACGGCCCTGTTTAAAAGCCTGTTGGGATTTTTTACGACTTTAAGACTGTACATAAGCGAAAAGGGCAGGGCGTTCAGAATTTTTATAATAACCGTAAACGGCGCCCATACGGCGGCTCCCGTAAAAATGTCGGCGAGCCCCGCGCCTACTGCGGCGGCTATCAGGGAATAGGGCATGGGCAGAATGCAGGCGGAAAGATAAATCATACTGTCGCCGAGATGTATGTACTCGCCGTTGAGCGGCAAATTGATTTTTACCACCGCCGTCATTACCGTAATGACGGCGCAGCAGAGCGCGGTCGAAACCAAAAGAAAAATTTGTCTTGATTTATTGTTTTTGCTCATTTGTAAGCACCTCCAAAAATTTTTGAAAATTAACTCCGTCGTTCCTGTCGGTCTTTTCGAGGTAGGAGCTTTTAATCGACATTTCAAGGAATTTTGCCGCAAGCTCAACCGAATGAACAAGCTCCTTGCCGTTTGCGGCTTCGGCGGCTATTATGCTTGAAAAAATATCTCCCGTACCGGAAAAGCTTCCGCCGTATATTTCGGATTTTACCGTACATACTTTTTCCTTTTCAACAATAATATTATAAATATGCCCGCGGTAAATTACTCCCGTAACCGTAACGGCTTTTAAATTTTCGCTCAAAAGCCCGGCGGCAATATCGGAAATAAGCTCTATATAGCCGTCGCCGTCCTTATGCTTAACCGTTTCTTCGTACCCCGTACCCGCAAGTATGCAAAGCTCCGACAGATTGGGCGTAATTATATTAGCCTTCTTCGCTATTTGCGCCATATTTTCGCAAAGCTCCCGAGAGTAGGAATCGTAAATTTTTCCGTCGTCCGCCATAACGGGGTCGACTATAAGCTTTGTTTTGTCCGTTTTAAATTCGTCTATAAATTTTAAAATAATTTGCGCCTGCTTCGGCGAGGTGATAAAGCCCGTTAAAATTGCGTCAAATTTACAGCCGAGCTTTTTCCATTCGCTTATGAAGCGGTCGAGGCTATCGGTTAAATCAAAGCAAAAATAGGAGTCGTAGCCCGTTTGGTTTGAAAGCGCGGCGGTAGGCAGAGGACAACACTCCGCCCCGAGCGCGGAAATAATCGGCAAAGCCGCCGTAAGCGAACATCGCCCGAAGCCCGATAAATCATTAATCACGGCTATCCTTTTCATCGCGTCACCCCAATTTTTACTATTGCAAAAGCTTTTGTCTTGATATATAATACTACCGAACTGTCACTAAATAAATAGACAGTTTTAATAAAAAAATAGAGGTCAGTTATGAAAAGCGACGATTTCCTTTATGAAAAAATATATTCCTTTTACAAGCAGCTTATAGAAACGGGTAAGCTTTCGCAGGGAACCAAGCTTCCGTCGATAAGGCGCTGCGCCCAAATCCATCAGGTCAGCAAAACGACGGTCGAGCAGGCGTACATTAATTTATGCGACGACGGCTATCTGCTTCCGAAAAGCCAAAGCGGATATTACGTTTCCTATAAGGGAAGGCAGAGAGAGGAGAGCAGGGCGGTCAAAAGGGATGAAAATACGGGCTTTGCGTCAGATTACGCCTCCACGGGAGTCGATTCTACGGTATTCGATTTAAGCCTTTGGACAAAATACGTCAAAAATGCGCTTAAATATGCCGACAGATTAAAGGATTACGGTATTCCCCAGGGCGAGAGGGAGCTAAGGGAGCAGATTGCAAATTACACAAGCTCTACAAGAAATTGCGTTTGCGACGAAACCAATATAGTCATAGGCGCAGGCGTACAGACGCTTCTGAATATCCTGTGCGCCCTGATTAGCGACAGGGAAAAAAGCATATATTTTAACGACGCGGCATATAAGCAGGGAACGGCCGTGTTTAACGACAGGGGATATAAGATTACCGAAAACGCTCAAAACGCCTCCATACTTTATATCTCGCCTTCGCATGCGGGGAATATGGGCGATATTATCTCTGTCAGCCGCCGTCACAGCCTTGTGGAATACGCCCGAAAAAACGGGAAGCTGATTATCGAGGACGATTATGACAGCGAGTTTAGGGAGCTTAACCGACCTATGCCGTCGCTTCAAAGCCTTGACAGCGAAAACGTCGTTTACCTCGGCACGTTTTCAAAGATGCTGCTTCCGTCGCTTCGCATAAGCTATATGATACTGCCTCGGACCCTCACTCAAAGGTACTCGGAGATAGGGCGTTTGTATAATCAGACGGTTTCCATACCCGACCAGATAGCGTTGAAAAGCTATATAAACGACGGCAGACTCTCCCTGCAAATCAAAAAGGCGAGAAAGCTTTACACGCTCAAATCAAAAACGCTTACGGACGCACTTACCGACAATTTCGGCGGCAGGGTGAAAATCGAAAAGACCGCCACCCCGCTTTATGTGCGCTGTACGTTAAAAAGCGGGATAAGCTTAAACGAGCTTTGCCGAAGGCTCAAAAATTCCCCGCAGCCTATGAGAATAATACCCGTAAAGGAGAAGGAGGGGGAGCTTACCGTGGCTTTTTCCGTCTCTGCGGTAAAAGCGGAAAACATAGAGCCGGATATAAAAAGAATGGCGGAAATTTTACTGTAGTTTTTATGCTTTTTGCATATGTTTTTTGTTTAAATTATTAGATTTTCGTGTTTTGTGAAAAAAATAACGAAAATTGTTGCAAATCTTCAAAAAAATATGGATTTTTATTTGTTTAGGTGATATAATCCTTGTGTATATGTTATATAAACATATAGAATAAGCGGGTTAATGCCTGCAATAAACCAAAGTTGTAAATTATTCAAGGAGGAAATATATTAATGATTAAAAAAATCAGCAATCTTCCTTTTAAAGGAACTACTGAACAGGAAGCGAATCTCAAGGCTGTAATTGCGCAGTGCAAGGGCGACAAAAGTATGCTTATGCACGTTATGCAGGAGGCGCAGAGCATTTACGGCTATCTTCCTATGGAGGTTCAGATTATGATAGCCGAGGGTATGAACGTTCCGCTTGAAAAGGTTTACGGCGTTTCCACGTTCTACGCTCAGTTTGCGCTTTCACCCAAGGGAAAGTACAATGTTTCGGTTTGTCTGGGTACCGCATGCTACGTTAAGGGCTCTCAGCAAATTCTCGATAAGGTTGAGGAAAGCCTTGAAATAGGCGCGGGCGAATGTACCATGGACGGCAAATTTTCCATTGAGGAGTGCCGCTGCATAGGAGCTTGCGGACTTGCTCCCGTTATGACCATAAACGACGACGTTTACGGCAGGCTTGTTCCCGACGAAATTCCGGGAATACTCGCCAAGTATAACTGATTTCAACTAAAATTTTTTCGGTGATGAAAGGGTTTTGCCGCTATGAAAATCAGCACTATCAGAGATTTGCTTGACGCAAAAATCGTCTGCGGCGAGGATATGCTCGACGACGACGTGTTTTCCGCCTGCGGAAGCGATATGATGAGCGACGTGCTCGCCTATGTTAAAGACCAGGCGGTTTTGCTGACGGGTCTTGTAAATTCGCAGGTTATCAGAACAGCCGAGATGATGGATATGGTTTGCATCGTCTTTGTCAGGTCAAAGCAGCCCACACGGGAAATGATTGACCTTGCAAGGGACCACGGTATGGCGGTTCTCACTACGGACATGCGCCTTTACGAAGCTTGCGGAAAGCTGTATGTAAACGGCCTTGTCGGAAACGGCACGGTGAAGCATGAGTGAATCTTTGACTTTCCATTATGACGTTGACGGCGAGGATTTTACATCTGCGGGTCAGGCGTCCGTTCAGGTGAAAAAGAATTTAAGGCGTCTGGGTATCGCTCCCGATATTATCAGGCAGGTTTCAATAGCCATGTACGAGGGTGAAATCAATATGGTAATTCACGCGGGCGGCGGCGAAGCGGACGTTATTGTCAGCGAGGATAAGATAGATATTATCCTTGCCGACCACGGTCCGGGAATTGCCGATATCGAGCTTGCCATGCAGGAGGGCTATTCAACCGCCCCCGACAGCGTGCGTTCGCTCGGCTTCGGCGCGGGAATGGGACTTCCCAATATGAAAAGATATATGGACGAGATGACCATAGATTCAACCGTCGGCGTGGGAACTACTATAAAAATGACTGTTTATCTTAACCGATAAATTTTTTAGGGTGAGTTAATATGTACGCACATTCTGTTGAGCTGGATGTCAGCAAATGTACGGGCTGTACGACCTGCATACGCCATTGCCCCACGGAGGCTATCAGAATAAGGAACGGCCATGCCGTTATTAACGAGGAACGCTGTATAGACTGCGGCGAATGTATAAGGCTTTGCCCCAACAACGCCAAAAGGGCAATGTGCAGTAAGTTTGAGCATTATCAGCATTATAAGTGGAAGATTGCTCTTCCCGCTCCGGCTCTTTACGGTCAGTTTGACGGCCTCGAGGACGTTGATACGGTCTTGCAGGGGCTTCTCGATATAGGTTTTGACGACGTTTTTGAGGTTGCGAGCGCGGCGGAACTTGTTACCGAATATACAAGGCTTTATCTTAAAACCGAGGGTATAAAAAAGCCCGTTATCAGCTCGGCTTGCCCTGCGGTGGTAAGGCTTATTTCGCTTAGATACCCCTATTTGAGGGATAATATAATGCCGATTTTGCCGCCTATCGAAATTGCGGCGGCGCTTGCACGGAAAAAGGCTAAGGAGGAGCATCCCGATTTTGACGACGGCGATATAGGAATTTTCTTTATTTCGCCCTGTCCCGCAAAGGTAAGCTATATCAGAAACGGCTTCGGCGATTACAAAAGCAAAATAGACGTTGTCGTTTCGCTTAAGGATATCTACTTTATGCTTATGGGCGTGCTGAAAAGGGGAACTTCGCCTAAGGTTTCGTCAAACGCGGGTATGATAGGTATAGGCTGGGCTTCCAGCGGCGGAGAGGCTTCCGCAATACTTAACGACAAATACCTTGCCGCCGACGGAATTGAAAACATAAACAAAGTTCTTGACGCTATCGAGAACGGCAATATTCCTCAGCTTGAATTTGTAGAGCTGAACGCATGTCCCGGCGGCTGCGTGGGCGGCGTTATGACTATAGAAAACCCGTATATCGCGAGAACCCGTCTGCAATCGGTTAGGAGATATTTGCCGGTATCGCTTAACAGGCTTCCTGCCGATATGCACTATATACCCGACAGCTTCTGCTCAAACGAGCTTCCCAAATATATGCCCATTTCAAGGCTGAGCGAAAGCTTCAGCGAGTCTATGCGGATGATGTCCGAGATTCAAAAAATCAGAGATATGCTTCCCGGTATAGACTGCGGAGCCTGCGGTTCGCCGAGTTGTAGGGCATTTGCCGAGGATATAGTCAGGGGAACGGCGGAAATTTCAAAATGCTGCGTGCTTAAAAACGCGGCCGAAACGGGGGATACCGATGACGGTAAATGAGCTTATTGAAAAATGCGGCTTTAACGCCGTTTCGCTTCCCGAACCCGAAAGGGAAATAAACGGCTGCTATATAGGCGATTTGTTAAGCTGGGTAATGGGCAGGGCCGAGGCGGACAACGTCTGGATAACCATTATGTCCAATATCAATATAATTGCGGTGGCGACGCTTGCCGACGTCTGCTGCATAATACTTGCCGAGGGCGTAACGGTTGACGATGAAATTGTTAAGCTTGCCGGTGAAAAGGGCGTCAATATTTTGCTTTCGGACAAAAAAACCTATGAAACGGCGGTTGCCGTGTACGAAGCGATATGAATAAGTATTATTACGATTTGCATATGCACTCCTGTCTTTCGCCCTGCGGCGACGACGATATGACTCCCAATAACATTGCGGGTATGGGCGTGCTCAACGGTCTTAATATAATGGCGCTTACCGACCATAACACTTCAAAAAACTGCCCCGCCTTTTTTAAGGCGGCAAAGAAAAACGGCATAATTCCCATTGCCGGTATGGAGCTTACAACGGCTGAGGATATACATATAGTGTGCCTTTTCCCGGAGCTTGAGGCCGCAATGGAATTTGACAATACGGTTGATTTGCACAGGGTTAAATATCCCAACAGGACGGATATTTTCGGCAATCAGCTCATACTTGACGAAAACGACGAGCTTGTCGGTACGGAAGATTTCTTTTTACCCAACGCAACCGATATTACCGTCGAGCAAACGCCGGAGCTTGTCAGGCGGTACGGAGGGTTTTGCTATCCTGCTCATATCGACAGGGAGGCAAACGGCATTATCGCAACTCTCGGCGATTTCCCTCCCGACAGCGGCTTTACTGCCGCGGAGTTTCACGACAGCGGAAATATCGAGGAGTATTCAAAAAAATATCCCGAGGTTTCCGGCAAAAAAATAATAGTGTCTTCGGACGCCCATTATTTATGGAATATAAAAGAAAAGAAAGAATACTTTATTATAGACGACGAACCGTACAGCGGTGATTTGGTACGAAAACGGCTGTTTGAATTATTGGTGAATTAGTATGAAGGAACTGTCGCTTAACATACTCGATATAGCTATGAATTCCGTTAAGGCCGAGGCGGATACTGTAAAAATAACGCTTACGGAAACTGATGAAAGCTTTGAAATAAGCATTTCGGACAACGGCTGCGGTATGAAAGAGGATTTTTTAAAGACCGTTACTGACCCTTTCAGCACTACAAGAACCACGCGCAAGGTAGGAATGGGAATACCTTTTCTGAAGCTTGCGGCGGAGCAGACGGGCGGCAGCTTTTCCGTTAAATCCAAGCACAAAAGCGAATATCCCGACTCCCACGGTACGGTAACTCAGGCGGTATTTAATAAAAACAGCATTGATTTTACGCCTTTGGGCGATATAGTTTCAACCGTTACCACGCTTATTCAGGGCAGTCCCGGAATACGCTGGATATTTGTCCACACCTGCCCTAAGGGCGAAGTAAATCTCGATACCGACGAGCTTAAAGCGGTATTGGGCGACGTACCTCTTGACAATACGGAGGTTATTATCTGGATAAAAGGTTATCTTGAGGAAGCATATGCCGAAATGGTATGAATTTTCTCTTGAAAATAAATTTAAAAGTTTATATTATATGAAAGGAAAAGATAAAAATGAAGTCATTAGCTGAGCTTGCAGCAATCAAGGAAAAAATGCAGAACAAGGTCGTTATGCGTGAGGGCAGCGAGGATATAAGGGTTGTAGTCGGTATGGCAACCTGCGGTATCGCGGCCGGCGCAAGACCCGTACTCAACACCTTCGTCGAGGAGGTCGATAAGGAAGGGCTTTCGGGCAAGGTTATGGTTACGCAGACAGGCTGTATCGGTATCTGCCAGTACGAACCCGTTGTAGAAGTATTCGAGGCGGGCAAGGAAAAGGTAACATACGTTAAAATGACTGCCGAAAAAGCCAAGGAGGTTGTTGAAAAGCATCTCAAGGGCGGCAAGGTAGTTGCGGAATATACAATTTCCAACTCCTGATTTTAAACGGTTAATTATTCGATTGCATATAAATTGGAGGTAAAAAATATGATTCGTTCCCAGGTTCTGATATGCGGCGGTACAGGCTGTACATCATCAGGCAGTAAGGTTCTTATCGAAGAATTTGAAAACCGTATCGAAGAAAACGGTCTTTCGGAGGAAGTAAAGATAGTAAGAACCGGCTGTTTCGGTCTTTGCGCCTTGGGTCCTGTTGTTATCGTCTATCCCGACGGTACTTTTTACAGCAGGGTACAAAAGGACGACGTAGCCGAGATAGTTTCAGAGCATCTTCTCAAAGGTCGTGTTGTTGAAAGACTCGTTTATTCCGACGTTGACGAGGAGGTTAAGGAGGAAATTGCAAACGTTTCCCTTAGCGACACCACTTTCTACAAAACGCAAAAGAGAGTTGCGCTTCGTAACTGCGGCGTTATAAACCCCGAAAACATTGACGAGTACATAGCTATGGACGGCTATGCGGCTCTCGGCAAGGCTCTTACGGAGATGACTCCCGAGGAGGTAATTAAGGTAATTTCCGATTCGGGCTTGAGAGGCAGAGGCGGCGGCGGATTCCCCACCGGCAAAAAGTGGAGCTTCACGGCCGCTAACAAGGCGGATCAAAAATACGTCGTCTGCAACGCCGACGAGGGCGACCCCGGCGCGTTTATGGACCGTTCCGTTCTTGAGGGCGACCCCCACTGTATAGTTGAGGCTATGGCGATATGCGGTTACGCAACCGGCGCAACGGAGGGCTATGTTTATGTCCGCGCCGAGTATCCGATAGCCGTTGAGCGTTTGAAAATCGCTATCAAGCAGGCAAGGGAATACGGGCTTTTGGGCAAAAACATTTTCGACTCCGGCTTTGACTTCGACCTTCATGTAAGGCTCGGCGCAGGCGCGTTTGTATGCGGCGAGGAAACGGCTCTTATGACTTCAATCGAGGGCAACAGGGGCGAACCGAGGCCCAGACCGCCTTATCCGGCGGTTAAGGGACTTTTCGGAAAGCCCACAACGGAGAACAATGTTGAAACCTTTGCAAATGTTCCGCAGATTATTTTAAAGGGCGCGGACTGGTTTGCTTCAATGGGTACAGAAAAATCAAAGGGTACAAAGGTATTCGCGCTCGGCGGCAAAATCAAAAACACGGGTCTTATCGAGGTTCCCATGGGAACGACGCTCCGCGAGGTTATCGAGGACATAGGCGGCGGCATACAGGGCGGCAAGAAATTCAAAGCCGCGCAGACGGGCGGTCCCTCCGGCGGATGTATTCCCGCTTCATTGATGGATACGCCCATTGATTACGACAACCTTACCGCTATAGGCTGTATGATGGGCTCGGGCGGACTTATCGTAATGGACGAGGACAACTGTATGGTTGATATAGCCAAGTTCTTCCTGAACTTCACGGTTGACGAATCCTGCGGCAAATGTACTCCCTGCCGCGTAGGAACAAGAAGGCTTCTTGAAATTCTTGACAAAATCACATCGGGCAAGGGAACGCTTGAGGATATAGACAAGCTTGAGGAGCTTTGCTATTACATTAAGGACAATTCACTCTGCGGCTTGGGACAGACCGCTCCCAACCCCGTTCTTGCAACGCTTAAATTCTTCAGGGAGGAGTACATATCGCACGTTGTTGATAAAAAATGTACCGCGGGCGTATGTAAAGACCTTCTGACATATAAGATAGTTAAGGATTCCTGCTTCGGCTGCGGAATGTGCGCCAAACAGTGTCCGGCGGAGGCTATCAGCGTTACCGATTACGTTGCGCCCGGCAAGAAAAAGCCCGCCTACGCCATTGACGCTTCAAAGTGCGTAAAGTGCGGCGCTTGTATGTCAACCTGTAAGTTTAAAGCAATAGTTAAAGAATAAGGAGTGTGCCACTATGGGTAACGTAAATATTAAAATTAACGGCATGCCCTTAAGCGTGCCGGCAGGTATTTCAATTCTTGAGGCCGCAAGATATGCGGGTATTGAAATTCCTACGCTTTGCTATTTGAAAAACATTAACGAAATCGGCGCTTGCCGTATCTGTATGGTAGAGGTCGTAGGCGCAAGAAGCCTCGTTTCTGCCTGCGTATTCCCCGTAAACGAGGGAATGGAGATTTATACGAACTCCGAAAGAGTGCGTCATTCACGCAAAACGACCCTTGAGCTTATCCTTTCAACACACGACAAGAACTGCCTTGCCTGTGTAAGGAGCGGCAACTGCGAGCTTCAAAAGCTCTGCAAGGAATTCGGCGTTGACAAGCCCAACTACTATGAGGGCGAGGTTATTCACTATGATTTCGACGATTCCGCAGCTCATATGATAAGGGATAACAACAAGTGCATACTTTGCCGCCGTTGTATAGCAGCCTGCGACAATCAGGGAATAAGCGTAATCGGCGCAAACGCGAGGGGCTTCGATACTCACGTTTCGTCCGCGTTCGATAAGGACCTTGCAGACGTTTCCTGTATATCCTGCGGTCAGTGTATAGTAAACTGCCCGACGGGCGCTATCGTTGAAAAGGACGACACCGACAAGGTGCTTGCCGCTATCAACGATCCCAAGAAGTTTGTTATCGTAAATACCGCGCCTTCAATAAGGGCAACCCTCGGCGAGGCTTTCGGTATGCACATAGGCACTAACGTCGAAGGCAAAATGGTTGCGGCTCTGCGCAGACTCGGCTTCGATAAGGTGTTCGATACGGATTTTGCCGCCGACCTTACCATTATGGAGGAGGCAAACGAGCTTGTTGAGAGGGTTAAGAACGGCGGAGTTCTTCCCATGATTACCTCCTGCTCGCCCGGTTGGATTAAGTATTGCGAACATTATTATCCTGAGCTTATTCCGCATCTTTCAACCTGTAAGTCGCCCCAGCAGATGTTCGGCGCAACCATGAAAACATATTATGCCGAAAAGATGGGCATTGACCCCAAGGATATGGTAGTTGTCGGAATTATGCCCTGTACCGCAAAGAAATTTGAAACAAAGAGGCCCAATCAGGCTGCCTCGGGCTATCCCGACGTAGATATTGCGCTTACGACGCGTGAGCTTGCAAGAATGATTGAGAGCGCGGGCATTTACTTCAATCATCTTCCCGACGAGGAGTTTGACAATCCCTTCGGCGAGTCAACGGGTGCGGCTACAATCTTCGGCACAACGGGCGGCGTTATGGAGGCGGCGCTTCGTACAGCGGTTAAGATGATAACGGGTAAGGACGCTCCCAACCCCGATTTTGAAGCCGTAAGAGGTATGGAAAACATTAAGGAAGCCGATTACAAGGTAGGCGACCTTGACGTTAAGGTTGCGGTTGCAAGCGGCACAAAGAACGCCAAGGTTATTATGGATAAAATTAAGAGCGGCGAGAGCAATTATCTTTTCGTTGAGATAATGGGTTGTCCCGGCGGCTGCATTAACGGCGGCGGTCAGCCTATACAGCACGCGGTCGTTCATAATTTTATCGACCTTAAAGCGAGAAGAGCCGAAGTGCTTTACAAAGCCGACAAGGAAAACAAAAAGAGAAGGTCCCACGAAAACTCCGCAATCAAGGAGCTTTACGACACATATCTTGAAAAACCCGGCAGTCATAAGGCGCACGAGATTCTCCACACCTCGTATGTCGCAAGGAAAAAATATAATTGACAGCCATATTAAGCCTATAGTAAAAGCCGACTTCCCCAAAAAGGAAGCCGGCTTCTTTCATGTATTAAAGTCGCGTTCAGCGTTATATTTCGATAAGAAGCTCAACCGGGCAGTGGTCGGAGCCGTAAATTTCGGAATGTATCGAAGCGCCTTTTAGATTTTCGTTGAGCCTTTCGGAAACTATAAAGTAGTCGATTCTCCACCCCGCGTTGCGTTCTCTTGCCTTCATACGGTAACTCCACCAGGAATACGCCTGCTCGGTATCGGGGTAGAAAAAACGGAAAGTATCTATAAATCCGCAGCCGAGCAGCGTAGTCATCTTTTCCCTTTCCTCGTCGGTAAAGCCCGGGTTCATTCTGTTGGTTTTCGGATTTTTAAGGTCTATTTCGTTGTGCGCTACGTTCAAATCGCCGCAGAAGATTACGGGCTTTTTCTTGTCGAGAGAAAGTATGTATTTCCTGAAAAGGTCCTCCCAGGACATTCTGTATTCAAGCCTGCGAAGTCCGTCCTGCGAGTTGGGAGTGTAGCAGGTGACAAGGTAGTAGTTTTCAAACTCAAGCGTTATAACTCTGCCCTCGTTGTCATAAAAAGCCTGATTTATGCCGTAGGTGACGGAAACAGGCTCGTCCTTTGTGAAAACGGCCGTACCCGAATACCCCTTTTTCTCCGCATAGTTCCAGTAACAGTGATATCCCTCGGGAGCAAAGTCAATCTGCCCTTGCTGAACCTTGGTTTCCTGTAAGCAGAAAGCGTCTGCGTCAAGCAAATTAAAGCTTTCAAGAAAATCCTTATTCATAGCGGCGCGTATGCCGTTTACGTTCCAGGAAATAAATTTTTTCATCGTCTCACTCCTTACAGCTTATTTTACCATATCATCCGAGTAAAATCTACCGTAAATTTATTGACTTTACCCCGCCAAAAATGTAAAATTACATAGGCAAAGCATTTAAGGAGAAAGAATATGGTTAAAAATAAGCTGTTTGAAAAAATCAAATATTTCATTATTGATATGGACGGTACGTTTTACCTTGACGGCAATATAATCGACGGTTCGCTCGATTTCTTGAAAAGGGTAAGAGAGTGCGGTAAGGATTATTGCTTTTTTACAAATAATTCTTCAAACAACGTCGAGGCGTGCAGGACCAAGCTTCGCAAAATGGGCTGCGACGTTGACGAGGGCAGGATAGTTATTTCCTCCCATGTTACCATAGATTTTCTTAAACAAAATTGTAAAGACCAAACGGTTTACCTTTTGGGCAACGAAAGGCTTACAAACGATTTTTTAAACGCAGGGATAAAATTGGACTCCCAAAACCCCGATATAGTCGTGCTCGGCTTCGATACTACGCTGACTTACGAAAAAATCCATAAGGCTTGCGGCTTTTTGGCGCAGGGTAAGCGCTATATAGCGACGCATCCCGATTTTAACTGCCCGACCTCCGACGGCTTTATGCCGGATACGGGTTCTATGATGGCTATGTTCAAGGCTTCCACGGGCAGAGAACCCGAGGTTATGGGAAAGCCTATGAGCGCAACCGTAGAGTACCTTGAAAAAAAGCTCGGCTGCACAAAGGAGGAGCTTTGCTTTATCGGCGACAGGCTTGAAACCGATATTGCGGCAGGTATGAATAACGGCGTATGCTCCGTGCTTGTTTTAACGGGCGTTACCGATATTGAGGCTTACGAAAAAAGCGAAATAAAAGCTTCGTTTGTTGCCGAGTCACTGAGCGCTTTGAGTAAGGAGCTGTAAAAGCTGAAATTATATTTTTGGTGAGCAATATGAAAAGCGAAATAATCGGCAATGCGCTTGAATTTGCGAAAAAATTTTTTGAAGGCTCTGCCGACGGGCATGATTTTTACCATACGTTCAGGGTTTACAAAACTGCGGTAAAAATAGCCGAGCAGGAAAATGCGGACGTGAATTTAACCGCCGTATGCGCCCTTTTGCACGATGTCGACGACAGGAAGCTGTCGCCGCAGACAAGCGAATACTTCGATAATGCGAGGGGTTTTCTTGCTTTGCAAAATATAAGCGCGCGGGAAACCGAAAAAATAATCGGCATAATTTCCGAAATTTCTTTCAAAGGTACGGATTCGCTTGTGCCGCAAACCCTTGAAGGCAAGTGCGTTCAGGACGCGGACAGGCTTGACGCTCTCGGCGCGGTCGGAATAGCGAGGGCGTTTTGCTACGGAGCAAGCAGAAACAGAAAAATGTACGATCCCGAAATAAAACCCGTTTCCGATATGAACGGCGAGCAGTACGTTAATAACGAAAATTCCACAACCGTTAATCATTTTTACGAAAAGCTGTTTTTGCTGAAGGATATGATGAATACCGAAACGGCAAAGAAAATTGCCTGCGGGCGGGACAAATTTATGCATGATTTTTTGGACGAGTTCTTTAAAGAGATAAATTGTAAATAATTTGTAACTAAAGCGCGCAGAGTTTGAAATAAAAGCTTACGCGTGGTAATATAATATAAACAACAATATGAGGGAGGCGTTACCCCTTGGACGAAAATAAAGAGAACAACGTAAATTCCGCAGAGGACGAGCAGCTCAAAAAAGAGCTTGATCAGCTTGCCAAGGTCTTTCAGGAGGAGCTTGACAAGGCTAAGGCGCAGGAAATTGACGAAGAAAGCGAAGCGCGGGACGGCGAAGAAGTCTTTGGCGGCGAAGGACTCATTCAGGACCTTGAGGACGTTCAAACGGTTTCCCATGACGAAAGCGAAACCGAGGAAATACCCGAGGAGGAGCTTTGCGAGTGCTGCGGCGAAAAGAGGAGGGGAACCAAAAAAAATCCCGATTCCCCTTATTGCTATGAGTGCGAAAAGGCTTTAAGGCATTATCCTTTTGAGCTGTTGAACGTCATTATTCCCTTGCTGATTATTGCGTTAAGCCTTTATTGCTGTTATATTTTTTCCGACAACATAGGTATTTACGCCGCGGTACAGCAGGCGGATAAGTACGTTAGCGAAAAAAAGCTTTATACCGCTTCCTCCGCATACGATATGGCTATAGAAAAAATGGAAAGCGGCAATATTAACGGCGAGCTTGTATATAAGCGGGCGCTTGATTGCTCATATAAAACGGGTATGTTTTTAAACAGCGACTTGAAGGAGGACGTTTTCAAAAGCTGGGAGCTTAAGCTTCCGCATCTTAAATCCGTTTACAATATACAGCTTGAAGCGCTTGAAATGCGGAACACTCAGTCGGCAATCGACGAAATTTTGTATAAGTACGACTCCGAGGATGTAAAGGATATACCGTACGATAAAATTATTGAGGAAATCAACGCCTTAGTCGACGCACCCGCAAAGGAAATGCCCGTTTACGACGGCGAGACCGGCGAGGAAATTTCCACTACCTCCGCTTACAATATCAAGGTTAAAAATTACAGTAAGCCTATGCTGCTGTACTATGAATTTTATATTGCCGTAATTTGCGAGAAGGATACCGAAACCCAGCTTTCTTTCCTTGAAAAAATAAGGGAAGAATATCCCGAAATGACCTGGATTTACGGGGCGATGCTCGGAGATATTTACAACAAATCGAATAAGGACGTCAGCGGGATTATAAAGAAAATCAGAGAGGTTAACGCCGAGGATACAAGCGCCGACGTAATAGAGGCGACCGCTTTGAGAATTAAGGGCGATTACGATAAGGCGATGGAAATTTGCAACAAATTTATCGATAAAGAGGATACCTATGCGTATGAATTTTTGCGCCAAAAAGCCATATGCCAGTTGCTTAAGGACGATTACGAAGCGGCGTTTAAAACGGCGCAGCAGGCTTACAGTCAGTCCGCCGTTCCCCTTACCGCAAATTTGCTTTTGGTTTGCAGCATAGCGGTAAACGACTCGGATACCTACAGTGAAATAGAGGAAATGTTCAAGCAGAGCAATATGAATATAAGCGGCGAGGTCTTGGATTACAAGAACGGAAAAACAAGCTTGGAGCAGATCTTTACGAAGGGAGATTTTGATGTAGTATGACGGTATTGTATGTAATAATCAAGTACTTTACGGTAATCGGAACTTATGTAAAGGCGTTTTTCGAGCATGTTTGCTGTAGGCTTTACGAGGTGCTTATCGAGGACGGCAGATATTTACCCGCCAACGAAATGTGCGGGCATGTCGACCACGAAATAATCAAAAGAAGGGGCGCAAGCTTCGGCGTGTGCTTCTTCCCGTTCCTGTTCAGCTTTATAATCGGAATGATTTTTTTGAGCGCGGGAGCGATGAACGTTTATTATTTGGGCGAGTTTTTCACGAAGTCGGGCTATGTGAATATTTTAAACTTTATCTTCTTATGGCTCGGAGTTTCGTTTTTGACTAACCTTTTTCCCTCGGTTGAGGACGCTCTTACATTAAAGGATTTACTGTACGGCGAAAATACAAATCTCTTTGTAAAAATAACAGCTTCTCCGATTTTTGCCGTTCTCTATTGCGGGGCATACCTTGAAAAATGGGGAGTAACCTTTTTAACCTCGGTTGCCTTCTCTTTTGTTATCCCGTCGATTTACGCGCATATTTTGCCCGTAATCTCATAGATTTAATAAAATTAAAACAACGCCGCTGCAAAAAGCGGCTTTTGTTTTGATAAAACCCCGCCTTTGTAAGCCCTTTTTCAATAATAATTCATAATAAAGAAAAAATTTTAAAAATAGTCTTGCAAAAATGCGTTTGTTTATATATAATAATATAGCGATTTAATTCGTCCGTAAGTTCGGTCGGTTTACGGCGGCGGGGCTTAGGGAATTTTCCGAGATTCAGTTAAAAACCGAATACGCTACTGTGGCTCAGCAGGTAGAGCAGCTCACTCGTAATGAGCAGGTCTTTGGACGTGTTTAAGGATAACTTTTCCAAAGCCCACAGCAGAACAAAAATCAATAACAAAACTAAATATGCTGATATGGCTCAGTTGGTAGAGCAGCGCATTCGTAATGCGCAGGTCGTCGGTTCGAGTCCGACTATCAGCTCCATTAAAAAACAGGAATGATTTGACATTCCTGTTTTTAATTTTACATTGCTTTTTTTCAGTATTCTATTTATAAACCGTTTTCTTGTAATAAATATGTAGTAAGAACACTTTCTATATTTGTAGCAAATACAATATATATACTTTAACTAACAGGATCAAAGATATATTATACTTCAATATTCGGCGTTGTAAATTATTATGTTTTGGTAAAAATCAACCTTTAATAAAGCGTAAAAAGCAATCAAATACGGATGTACCGTTTCGGTCAATCATCTGATATAGTAACGCGTAGTTTACTATAATGACTCAACATTAAATGAATATATTCCATATAAATTATACCAATTGCTTTCCTAACTATGAAATAAATAATTATTCCTATTTTCTAGGAAATCCATCAAAAATGGTTTGCCTTGCTAATTTCGGATTGTCTCTAAATGTTACAAGAAAATTATATACACCTACTCCATTCATAAAGGGTGCAAGCTCACTGATTTTAGCAGCATTATATCCTTCTATTTCAATGCCCTTGACAGGATACTCCTGCGTATCAATCCAAGTTTCAAATTCCGATTTAATATCATCATATTTAGAAAGTTTTGCAGAATTTCTTTTTGCTGTCCTTTCTGATTGATTTAAAGTTTCAATTAAATATGTCATAATTCTATCCATAATACTTTCCTCCTATTAATAAGAATGAAGTCTGTCTTTGATTTGCTGAGCAAATGCTCTTGCTTCCGATTCCAATATCTGTGACTGATAACCTTCAAAATCTTCATTAGGCGATATATAATCATTAAAATTTTCGGCATACATTGCATCTAATTTTGTTCTCGGATTTGACGCATGTTGATATTGAAGAGCGTGCCACAATTCATGAGCAACAGTATCAGCTGCCTCATCATTTTGATAAAGCATATGCTCATTGATGCTTAAGGTGTTGGTCGTACGGTCA
The DNA here is from genome assembly GCA_947630835.1 of uncultured Clostridia bacterium. GTDB lineage: Bacteria > Bacillota > Clostridia > Oscillospirales > Acutalibacteraceae > Fimenecus. Next base: position 67,854 of record CANRIZ010000011.1, read on the forward strand.
AAACCGCCGTAATCGCCTTCTTGTTCATTATTGTAAAACTCGATTCTCGGCGGATTTTCCAATCCTGTAACATCAATAATATACTCAGCAAGATCATTCATTTTTTCCTTTTGTTCATCAAGTGATAGTTTCTCCCAATTTTCAGAAGTAAAACTTTCTAAACTTGAATCTAATCTCTCAATATTTTCAAGGCAATCTACGCCCTGAAAATCATAGTTTTCTAATCCCTCATAGACTGCGTCAATATCATTTTCGGTTAATTTGCCGTTAAATATATCATCAATCTGATCAGTTTGTTCAAAGGTGTTTTCAAGTTCCTCCGGCTTAGTAATTATGTCTCGTTCGTCATATGTAAGACCCATTACTCTTTGCCCAAATTCTGTAACTTCTTTTTCGCCTTCGTTAATTTCATCAAGATACTGTTGAGTTATAAATTCCTTTTGATCATCAGTTAAAGAATCATCATTCATGACATTGTTTATCAAGTCATAATTACCATTTTCATGTTGAAGTTCCCAATTGACAAACTGTTCTAATTCTTCATCAGTCATATGAGGAATTTCACTTTCAAGACCATCTTCAATGGGGTATTCCGAATCGTCTTCATAGATTGCCTCGGTTAATGGTGCATTATCTACCGCATCATCACGAAGAGCCTGTTCAAAAGTTTCTCCATTAAATTCTTCAAATTCGTCTTCGATTGGAATGCGTTTAGTATCATCTATTTCTTCCAAAATCTCATCATTCTCTTGAACTATTGGCAAATCTGAAATAGGAGTTGCTTGGTATGGTTCAACTTCGGTCATCTCTGTTTCAGAAGGAACATATTCATTGGGCATTGTCTCAGATATTTCAGAATCAATTTGAATATCATTGACTCCTTCGTTGGCATTTTCTATATTTTCTAAACCATCAATATTTTCGTCTTCTTGAACTGTCGGAAATTCTGAAATCGGTGTTGCCTCATAATATTCTGGATCTATATCTTTAGTATCTATAGCATCATTTTCAAATTCCACTTCAGGATCTAAATCATCAATTACAAAATCTGTTGCATCTAAAGAATCCGTTTCATCAAATGCTTCTTCTATACTTTCTTGAGAAAATTCATCATCAAAATCCAAAGTTTCAATTTCATCGGCAACTTCGTCTAAATCAAAGTTAATATCTTCTTCAAAATCCAAATCTTCTATTTCTTCTGATAAATCAAAACCATCAACATTTTCCGATATATCTTCAACAGAATCGTCAAATCCCAACGCTTCGGTATTTTCTAATGATTCATCATATTCAAGTGTTTCGATCTCTTCTGTCGGATTATCAAGTTCAAGGGTTTCAATGTCATCATCAAAATCCAATGTTTCAATAACTTCGGAATTATCAAATTCGTTATCCAAATCTAATGTTTTGATATCATCAGATACCTCGAAAACAATATCATCACTTACATCATCCATTTCAAATGAATCGTCAAAAGATACCGAATCATCGCCTATATCATTAAGGCTAAAATCTTCGGAAGCAGTATCATCGTAATCAATGCTTGCATCATCAAAATCAGAACCAACATCATCTACAGAATCAAAACCGAAATCCGATACATCAGAAGAAACATCAAAATCCATATCATCACACATATTTTATTCTCCTAAAACATAGTTTAACAATTATTTATTGATTAACTTTTCTTAATCTAGTGCATTTCGCTTAAAAATTTGAAATATATAAAACCTGTGAATTAATAATTCTTTACATGTCCGCATCTAACACATTCTTTATAAATTAACCCTTTAAACTCTCCGCCGCAAAAAGTGCATCGTTTATTATTGCGCCATATAGCTTTTAATTCTTCACAACCGTCAAAAGTTTTCCAACTTCCACTTAAATTAATTGTTTTAGCCGAAAATTGTACATCTGTTAAGCTATTGCAATTTGCAAATACATAATCGCCTAATGTGGATTTGTCAACGTTGCAAGAAATCATTACATTTTTTAATCTTCTACAACTAAAAAATGCTTTTTCGCCAATATCAGTTACGCTATCAGGTATTAATATATTCTCAAAACCACAACCAAAAAATGCCTCCTGACCAATACTTAACAGACCGCTTGGCATTACAATATTCGTTAAATTTTTACAACAGAAAAATGCACGATAACCAATACTCGTTACACTATTTGGCAGCACAATATTTGTTAGACTTTTACAATCCAAAAAAGCACTTCCTTCAATACTTATAATACTATCCGGTATTTCTATATTTTTTAAATTAGAACAATTTGAAAATGCACCGGCAACAATAACTTCCAAATTATCAGGCAATACTATACTAGTTAAATTTGCACATCCCGAAAAAGCGTCTTTGCCAATCCTTTTTACACTATTGGGTAATGTTACACTTGTCAGATTCGTACAATATGAGAAAGCTTGCGTACCAACACTTTCTACACTATTGGGTATTGTTATCTTTTTAAGATTTGTACAATATGAAAAAGCATAATCAGAAATGTTTTTTATTCCTTCTTCAAGTACAATTTCTTTAATTGTTTCTCTGCTAATATACCATGGTGTATTAGGACAATAGGATATGGTTGGGCCAAAACTTTTGTATTTTTCCCTTAGCTCATACTCTAGCATGTTGCCGGTGCCTTTTGACAATATAACTTTTTCAATATTGATACAGCCCCCAAATGCTGGACCGTGAATGGCCGAATCTATGTCTACTATCACTGAGCACGGCAGTTTTATTTCTTTAAGAGAAATACAAGCTCCGAATGCCCAATAGCCAATTGCAATTACACAATCAGGTATTGCTATACTTGTAAGTTCTTTGCAACTAGAAAACGCAGAGTTGCCTATGAAAGTTACATTATCAGGTATTGTTATGCTTGTAAGTCCTGCACAACCACAAAATGCATAGTCACCAATTCTTGTTACACCATCAGGTATTATAATGCTTGTAAGTTCTTTGCAGCCAGAAAACGCAGAGTTACCTATGCAAATTACACTTTTTGGAATATTCACTTTGCTAATTGCAGTTTTAAGAAACGCATTTTCTCCAATTTCGGTAACATTTTCAGGAATTACAACATCTGTTGATTCTCCGTTGTATTTTTTTAGTACCCCGCCAACGATTTCAAAATCTTTACTTTTATCTTCGTACACATTAACAACTGCACCGTCTCCGTAATTGTGAGTGGTGTTATAATTATTTGTTGTCTGATAATATGTATTGAATGTTTGAATTGCATCTTCAACTACAAATGGCTGTCCGCAATGCTGACATAAACCTGCTCTTTTTTCACTGTCTACTTATACAAGTCCTCCACATTCAGGGCATTTTGCTGGTACTAATGGCATAATTTACCTCCTTGTCTTAATAATCTTTTTTTCTGCCACAATTTTTACATTTGGGTTTTCCTAATAAAGGATAATCAAATGTTCCACCACAATGTTGACATCTATCAAGACTTTTCCACACCAAATAATCCTTAGTTTTATTCGTTCTAATACTCTTGTTTTTCATATCACCATTTATATTGGACTTAACCTTTTGAATCAATTGCCATTGTTCATCTTCATTTTCCGTATCAGAATCAATAAGTATTTTATTAGCATTAATCTTATTTAAAATTGAATAATCATTAATATCTTTTATTACCAATGTATCAATAAATATGTTTGAAATCAGTTCGGAATTTATTGGTTTATCTTTTTCTAGAATTACTTTATTTAGTACACAGTTATCAAATGAATTGTTACTAATATTACAATTCCTTGATATGGATATTTCATCTAAATGACAATACCTAAAACAATACTGTGGTATATTCTTTTGTTCTTCGCTGAAAACGACCTTGGATAATTTTGAGCAATGATCAAAAGTACCAAACTCTTGGGTCCAACTTTCACCGTCGCAAAAATTATGTTTTATTTTTGCTTGCAGTCCTGAAACAGGGCCTTCAAATATAACTTCTTCTAATTCTGAGCAACCAAAAAAACATGCCTCTCCTATATATTCCACCGATTTTGGTATATGTATTTTTTTCAATTGTTTGCAATTCCAAAATGCGCCGCTTTCAATCCTTTTAAGACCATCTTGCAACTTAACCTCGACAATTGGCATTGATTCAAAACATGCCTCGCCAATTGTTTTAACATTAGTTGGTATAATAATATTATCATCGGCTCCTGTATACTTCTTCAAAACGCCTGCTTCAACTATAAACTCTTTATTATTATTTTCATAAATGTTTACAACTGTTCCGTCTCCGTAATTGTTTGTCGTATTATTATTTGTTATGTAATTAACTTCATAAAAATTTGTAAAATTATTTATTGCTTCCTCGACAACAAAGGGTTGACCACAGTTTTCACAAACTCCTAACTTCTTTTCACTTTCAACTTTTATTGTACCGCCACATTCGGTACACTTTGCTAATACTATTGGCATAATTTTACCTCCGTTAATTAAATACTTTTCTTTGATATATCAATAATTTTTTTCAATTCATTCTGAGTAACTATATATGGCATACTTAGTTCAGCTTTTCTGATGAACTTAATTATTGTACAGTTATAAATCTGTCCAATTTCATTTTGAGTATATTTTGCAGTATGTTTTTTCAAGGCCTGGGGTACTTTTACAGCATAACTTAAGAGTGTATTTTTGTCTTTTATTTTAGGTATACTAACACTCAATAGCTTTTCTGCAAAGTATTCGGCATCAGACCGGATTTTAAATGAACAAGTCTTACAACAGCCTGAGCAAGCACATTCTCTGAATGGTATAAGCCTGCTTTCTTTGCCTTTCCAATACTTTGAGCGTTCAAATATTTCTTGATTTGTCACACTTAATCTTACACCGTCGGATTTTCGTGTATCCTCTGTTTGGACAAGCTGCGGAGAGCGAAGTTTATCAAAATGTACAAACGCCTGTCCAACGCCCAACTGTGAAATATATTCGGCATTGCTGTCAGACATATCTGTGCTTTCAGAAATTAAATTTCGCTCTTTTGATGAAGTTAATCTAAATGAAACTTTTACATTAGTATTGGAAACAATACTTTCTGTTACTGCGGATGGCTTTTGATCAGCAATTATGATACTTGTACCGTATGAGCGAACCTCTGCAATCATTTTCTGTATTGTTTTCACAGTAGTACCTTTAGAATTGCCGCTGCCCTCTGAGCCGGTTTCTGAATCTAAAAGTACATGTGCTTCATCAATCAGAATAACATTTTTTAGTTGCCCGTCACCAATTTGATTGTTTTTAATATGTACGCATGCACTTGATAGAATCAGCGCCATTATAAGAGATTTTTGCTCATCATTGTCAATCGAATTAAGTTCCAACACCGTGGGCCTGCTTAATAAATCTTCAATAGGAACCGTGTTTACCGTATCGTAAATATTACTGTTTTGTTCAATAAGATTCATTAACCTTAAAAGTCCGGCTGTTTCAATGTTACTCTTGTTTTCTTTATTATAATTCATTGAATTCATTGTCTTTTTAAAACAAAGAATATATTCAAACATACCGAATACGGTAACATCTTCATCACCATATTTACTATATTTTTTCCACCCATGTTCAATATAGCAATTATTGACAGCCTTTAAGAAAATCATCTCAAGAGGGCCATCCATTGAGAAAGCCGCTTTAAATGCTGCAAGTAAACTAGGGACATACTGTTCAACCGTTATTCCTTTTGGCGGTATAAAAGGATTGATAATAAATGGCGAAACATTATTATTTCCGGGAGTAAATATTTGCAAATCATCAACTATGTCTATCATTGCACGATATTCTGTTTTAGTTGGCTCTATTGCTAAAAAAGGTATTCCTTTTTTATAAAACTGAGTAAGGATATTGACTGCAAAAGTAGTTTTACCTGTACCGGGCATACCTACAACAAGTGCATGCTGTGTCCATGATTTTAAAGGACATCCTATTACAACATCAGAACTGCTATCTGAAATAAGATGACCAAATTTAATTGTATTCTCATCAATAACATCTTTTGAGAATTGCTCAACTTCGCTTGATGCTTTTCGTTCCGTTAATGCAGGCATAGATTTATCATATAATGGCAATCTGAAAAAGACATTTAATTCTTCTATTGTCATAATATATGGAAGTCTACTCATAGCCTTAACAAGCGGATATTGCTGCAACTGAGGATTTCTATACTTGTTAACCATTTTTTCATTAATTATCCACGGATAAACATAAAATTGGTTCGCAAGATTTAGTTTTTCCGAACTCAAATCAAGAGTAATTAAATCGCAATCAGCGATTTTTTCTTTTCCCGATTGAAGAACAGACAACAATTTAGTAGTAATTAATCTGCAAGTTTCAATAGTGCCAAATGTGCATATATTATAGTAAAATAATGGCTTTTGGCTTCTATCAAGCAAATATTTATTAGTTTTTAATGGTGTTTCTGCAGAAACATCCCCCATCACCATAACTTGCTTATATTGAGCTGATAGTTCGTTAAGATATGTCAATTCAATATTTGTTAATGTTGTAGGAATTATTTGAAAAGATACAGCACAATTTTCACTTTGGCTGATTTCTGAAACAAGTCCAGACATTGTATCATCACTATCATTATTTAATACATCCCAAGTATAATAACTGCTGTAAGATGCAGAATTTCCGACAAACTTTTCCCTTTTAGCAATGGTAAGCAAGCCTGAGCAGTCAATATTTTTTGCTAAGTTGATAAAATCCTTATCTTCTAAATCAAATAGTCTTGCTTCAAACTTTGCCTGATTTAAAGCGGAAATACAGTTGGACTGAATAGCATTAATTTCTCTGTTCAATAAATCAATTTTATTGCCTATTTTTCTGATAACGATAAAAACTCTTGCCTTTGCCCCAAAGGTCTGATTTTCCACCTTTTCTGAAATCCATAAAATTTCTGCAACAGTTGAATTAGCATCACTAATTTTATGCAGTTCAAAAACTATCTGTTCAAAGACTTTTTTATTCATTTCAAAAGCAATTTTATGATCGTTATCTATTATTTCTGCTTTTGGAAAAGCTGTTATTTCAAAAATGCTACTAGCTATGTAGTTTCCGTTTGACAATCTCACAATCGGCATTTCATTCACCTATTTTATATTGTTGCACTTGATAAATGAGTTTAGAAAACTGTTCATTCAAGGTTTCCAATCTCTGTACATCACTATCAATTGTATTTTTCAATTTGATTGCTTCTGCTTTCTTTTCTCTTTTTTTTAGAGATAAAAGTACTCTACCTAATAAACGATCAAGAAGAAAGCCTATACCGAAAAACAAGGCAATAATAATCCCAGCTACAACTATGCTAGCTATAATCCAAAATGCTTTCATCATACTGTCCCATTGAGTAATAATGAAAAAAATACTTGTTACAATTCCGATGACACGAAACAAATAGCAGTCAACGCTACGAGTTTTATTAATTTGTTGCTTTATGTCATTATATTGATTTTCAAGATAGCATATTTTGTTTTTGACAGTTTCAATTTTTTCACTTATATCAACAATGTTTTTCAATATATTATCAAGAGTGCTAATATATTGTGATATATTTTTATAATGTGCAATTGGTTTTAGGTTATCAATGATGGATTTCAGTTCATTTGCGTTTTCAACAGATTTAAGGGCATTTTTTTGTGTATTGAAAACTTGCTCATTTATTGATTGACAAACCGTTTCTTCATACTGAATAAGTGTTGTTTTTAATTGTTGGTCAGCAAATCTAACTGCTTTTTCAAAATTATGATATTCATTTAGATACTTTGGCGATGTAAGGATCTGCTCTTGCTTGGTGATTCTCATTTCAACCATTAGTTTTCCGAAATATGCCTGTGAATTGTGAGGATTAAGATTCAGTACATTTTCAAAGAATGAATCTGCCTGTGAAAAGTTTCCGTCTTCAATAGCAAGAAATCCTCTTTCTAAATAGGCATCCTCAGCTGATGAATTTTTATTAAAATTCACCCTTGATTGACGATTCACCGATTTAGAAATTATTTCCGTTAATGTTTGCAGAAAACTTATATTAGACATATCAAGTGCCTGATATCTTGCAAGTCTGTTTGGCAGCTGACCTGCTTCCATATTTTTGAAAACGGGAATAAGAACTTTTTGCTCACCGTTATCAATGAGTTCTGCAAATCTTGACCACTCATTTTTTACCCATACTGCGTCAAAATATTTTGGCTGTGTTCCAAGCACTATCATTACTTTTGATGAAATAATGGCAGAGTAAATTTTAGGCTCATAAAGTCCAACACCTAACGATTTAGGTGCAAAAAAGACTTTATATCCCTGCGCTGTCAGCTCGTTATACAAATCATGTGCCAAATAACTGTCGTTTGTGCGTTTCCTTGTCGTATCATCTGCTTCTTTGTAACTCAGGAAAACATCATACGGCTCTTGATTTGCGGAAAGCAAGAGCAATTCTTTCATTACCGATTCAATATTCTCTGCATCTTTTTTGTACTGAATTGCAGAAATTGAATCGGCATATTTAATCGTTGCCTGATAATCAACATCGTCAAACACAGATATTGAGGAAATTCTATGTAATGTCGGCTTATATGTAAATGTCATATTATCCTTGACATATTCCACACCGTATTTACTTAAAAACAATCCCCAATGGGCTTCAGGTTCTGATTCAGATAATTTTAGAACTTCTTCATATTCAAAGATAGCTCTGTCAAAATCACAATTCAGACGAAAATCATTTGCTCTGTTCAATAAGTTTTGAATTTTATCATCTTTTTCTTTAGGTAATGTCTGTAACGCTCCGCAATATAAACATTTACCTAAACCGTTTTCTTGCAGTTCAATTTCTCCACCACACTCTTTGCACTTATATACTACAGACATATTCCTTTTCCCCTTAACACATTAAATTATATTTCATTAAGAATTTCTTTTCTTTTTTCGTTATATTCTTCTTGAGTTATAATACCTTCTTCAAGAAGTTCTTTAATCTCTAATAAACGCTCTTTTCTGCTTGCCTTTGCATTTGTGGGTGGCGTTGTTTCTGCTTTTTCTGTGGATTCAAGACCGACGCCGCTCAAGTCAATACCTTCAAACATAGAATTTGCTTGAGTGACTTGCGGCGATGATTGCTGTTGTGCATTGAAACCTATATTACTTAATGCGTCGTTATATAATCCACCCACAGTCTGAGCAGCTGCTCCCATTGCACCAATTCCCATACCAACGCCCATACCGGCGGCGGCAAAATTTCCCGCTCCTTCATTCTGTGCTGTTTTTTCAGCAACGTCAAAACCTCGTTCCTGCTGATATGTATATCCTTCAACTTCCCTTTTATACTTCGTAGCCTCAGCGTCAACCTTCTTGCTTCGGGCATCAAGATCTTGTTGGGTCGTTTGCTCAATTACAGAAACATTCATCCTAGCCTGAGTTTCCGCCACAGCGCGTTCTCCTGCATTTTGAATGTCAATAATTGCCTGTTGCTGTGTCCTAAATTCATAATATCTCTTATATTCTGGAGAATCTTCATGTTTAACAAAGCTGGTAACAACAAATTTTGTTATTTCAATACCATAATCATAAAAATCTTCTTTAATTTTAGTCGCTAAATAATTTGCAATCTCTTCGATTTTAGATTCAACCACAAATATATCAATTGTATTCTCTTGATAATACTTCGATAAATGGTTAATTACCCGTGACTTCAAAAAAGAATCCAAAGTATTTTTCAGCTTTTCACTGCTGAATTCGGTAAGAGTGCCGACTAACTTGTTCATAAAAATTTCTGCATTACTTACTTTAAAATTATATTCACCCGAAATTCCTGTCTTGAGTGGAATTGGATATGCTTGATCCACATAAGGAATATCGCCGCACCCCCACTTATTATTCGTCTGCTCAGTTTTATTAATGAAATATACAACAGCATGAAACGGTGATTCTTTACCAAACGGAAGATTAATCAAATGGCGTAAAACAGGAATGTTTTGGGAATCTAAAACATATGTATCCGGAATTTCAAATCGATCCGCCATTTGACCCCTATAATAGAATATTGCCTCTTGTGCCTGCTGTACAACAAGCCTTGATTTAGTATTAAAATCCTCAACAGGATATTTGTACACTAAATTACTGTTGTCGCTGTCATACTTAATTACCTCAAACATTGCTTTCATAATGCTTTTTTCTCCTTTGGTACAATATTTGCATAGTCTACAACTTGCAACAGTTGGTATACAGACTATGCTTATTTTAGTTATAA
>CANRIZ010000012.1 GCA_947630835.1 uncultured Clostridia bacterium
ACATCATCCGCAACCTTCGGGCGACGATCAAAAACCCGCAGGACATCATGGCGCGGAGCGAGCTTGTATGGGCGGCAGCCATGGGTGAAAACGGGATGCTCAAGATCGGCAAGGTCACGGATTTTCAGGCGCATATGTTGGAACATCAGCTCGGTGCATACACAAACTGCAACCACGGGCAGGGGCTGGCGGTGATCCACCCCGTCCTCTACAGGCACATGCTCCCGGAGGCCGCACCGCAGTTTGCCCGCCTCGCCGTGAATGTGTGGGGTGTTGATCCCGCCGGAAAGACGGAACAAGAACTGGCGAACGCATTTGTCGACGCTTTGGCATCGTTTATCCAAGAAGTCGGCCTGCCGGCGACGTTTGCGGAAATGAATATTCCCGCCGATACGGACTACAAGGCTGTCGCGAACAGCACCGTCTTGACGGCAGGCTGCTGCAAGAAATTCACGAAGGATGAACTGCTGGCGATTCTCCATGCGTGCAGATAGATGAAACCGAAGCAGATTTTGAAAATTATTGCCGACATTCTCATGATCGCCACTCTGTTGCTTTTAATGGCATACAGCTTGGTGTACGGGGACAATCCCACCATAGGGGAAGCGGTTCACGAGTGGCTTGGAGTTGGAATGTTTGCACTGTTTGTCCTGCATCATATTCTAAACCGAAAATGGTGCCAAGGCATCTTTCGCGTACGATATACCCCCTACCGTATTCTGCAAACCGTCCTTGTCCTGCTTATCTTACTTTCCATGTGCGGCTCGATGATCAGCGGCATTTTGCTTTCCCGCACGGTCTTTTCGTTCCTCGGTACCCGGAGCGGACAAACGACGGCGCGAACGGTTCACATGCTTTCGGCATACTGGGGATTTGTGTTCATGTCTTTGCACCTTGGACTGCATTGGGGCGGGATCATGGGGCTCGCAAGGAAGCTCACAAAGAAGCCCTCTAAATATAGGAAATGGACGCTCCGAGGCATGGCGGCCTTAGTTGTCGCATATGGAGCGTATGCGTTCGTGAAACGGGATTTCGGTGAGTTTTTGCTCTTGCGAATTCACTTTGTTTTCTTCAATTTTGATGAACCGCTTACTCTATTCCTGCTGGATTATGTCGCAATTTTCTCATTTTTCGCCGTGTTGGGATACTATGTTTCCAAAATCATGCGCCAACAGCAGTCAAAATCTACACCGCAGTAAACAAAGAAATAGCCGGATCGGGTCGGCAGCGTGACTTGATTCGGTTTTTGTTATGCGTAAAACAAATAGTATGCTCACAATCTCGAAATGCTATTCATACCGCTTGACAAAAACATTTGTTCCGGTATAATAGCGTCACAATAAAAGAGTCCATAAATCGCAAAGACTCTACTTACATATCCGACACGGAACTTTTGAGCAGACGAATGCCGTCCGCTTTCGTTACCGTGGGATATGAGGTAGGGCCTTTTCTTTTACTATACACAGCACTAAAAGCACGGAAATTTACCGTTACATTACGTTACCTCAAAATTTAGAATTTATTTAACCTTATGCCCTCTTGCTGTAACCCGAAAAATAGTTCCCTTGGTGCGCGAACGTTTTTCGACCGCTGCGCACACATCAGGTCGTTGGAATTTTTTGGCTTTTACCCTCTTGCGGTGCATGGCACACTGTGCGTGTCTCGGGCAAGATTCTCTCTATCAAAAGAAAAGGAAGAAGCACAAAACTTCTTCCTTTTCTTTTGGCAGGGGCAGAAGGACTTGAACCCTCGGCACGCGGTTTTGGAGACCGCTGCTCTACCAACTGAGCTATACCCCTAAAATATAAAAAAATAACGCAGTTTAAACAGTGGTGGGCCAACAGGGACTCGAACCCCGGACCGTCCGGTTATGAGCCGGATGCTCTAACCAACTGAGCTATTGGCCCCTATCCAAACTGCTTGTATATTATATATTCAATATCGCTTTATGTCAAGGTTATTTTCATAAATTTCTCAATTTTTTACGATAAATTTTCGCCTTAAACTCTAAGCTTGTTAAACTTTTCTGATATTCGCCTTTTCTCTGCGGGCGGTTCGGTAGTATTTTACATTAGGATAACCTATTACCAGCGTTGTAATCGCCTTTTCCCCTCTTTTAAGGGCGAGCGTTTTCCTGATTTTCGGCACATTATTGGCGCAAACGGTAAAAAATCCGCTGAATAAAACGCCAAGTCCGTTCGCCTCCGCCATAAGCGCCATATTTTCGGCGGCAAGGGAGGCGTTTACGCTGTTGCCCGTCAGCACGATTACCAACGGCGCTTTTTTAAAGAAAAAATTATCGTCTATTTCAACTCTGCTCAAAAATTTTGAAAAGGGCTTTGCGATACCGGTCAAGCTTCTGAAAAGCTTTACTGCGTTTCTTTCAAGCTCCTGTTTGCTTTTATCTAGCACAATAAAGCCTGTATTTTGGGCGTTTGAACCGGTCGGTGCAAGTCTGCCCGCCTCTATAATCATATCGACAATTTCCCTGTCTATATCTTTTGTATCGAAATTTCTTATGCTCCTGCGGGTACGGATAGCTTTCATAAGTTCCTGCGGATTAAGTCTTGTTTGAGCGTTGAAGCCTTCGCTCTCCTCCTCAAATCCGGTCAATACAACGGCGGCTTCGGGACAAACAGCCTCAAAATGGCCGCAGGCGATACAGCCCTCCCCGCCCGCCTTGGCTTTGCCGTTTTCTATACTGATACAGCTTGAAACGCAATCCGAAACGCAAGCTCCGCAGCCTATACATTTTTCGGTATTAATCAATACCCTGTGATTTGACGACATAACGCAAAACTCCTTCCGCTTTAATACAATTATATTTTAGCATAAAATTACGGTTAATCAATAAAATTCACAAATTTTATATTAAGTATTGAATTTAATTTAAATTGATATATAATAGACTTTTGATAAACATACAAGAGGCGTTTTGTTTATGAAAACTCAAAGATCAATGCTCAGCGGCGGCGCGATAAAAAGCATATTGTTATTTGCTTTTCCTATAATGCTTTCGTCGCTGCTTCAATACAATTATTCGCTTGTAGACAATATAATCGTCGGGCGATACGTCAGCACAAACGCCCTTGCCGCGGTCGGCGGAGTCGGGGCTATCAATTCCTTTATTATCGGCGCGGCTTTGGGGCTTACAAGCGGTTTTACAATCCCCGTTGCCCAAGCCTTCGGCGCAAGGGACAGGGAAAGGGCTTCGCACTATGCCGGCGGCAGTATTACGCTTGCCTTTCTTATCGGCGTTATTTTGGTTATCGCCGCCCATATAATCTCCACTCCCCTCTTAAAGCTTATAGGCACTCCGCCGGAAATTATAGGCACTTCCTCCGCTTACGTCAATATACTGTACTTCGGCATTCCGTTTCAGATGCTTTCCAATAATTTTACTGCAATTTCGAGAGCTGTCGGCGAAAGTAAAAAGCCTTTGTATTTTTTCATAATAAGCGTTATTGTGAATTTCATACTTGATTTATTGTTTGTAAAGCACTTTAAATGGGGCGTCGAGGGCGCTGCGCTTGCAACGCTTGTTTCGCATCTCACTGCGGCTTTGCTTACGGGAATTTATATTTTAAAATTCAATCCCGACATAGATATTCGCAGAAAGGATTTAAAATTCAGCCCGAAAACGGCTTTTGCCCAGCTTAAACTCGGCGTACCGGTTTCCCTGCAATTTACAATAACCTCAATAGGCTCTATGTGCCTGCAAAGCGCAGTAAATTCCTTCGGCGCAAACGTTATGGCGGGCTTTACCGCCGCGGGCAGGGTTGAAAACCTCACCAACATACCTATGAGCGGCCTGGGCGTAGCTACCCAAACCTTTGTAGGTCAAAACTACGGCGCTGAAAATTACGAAAGAATTGTTAAGTCTGTAAGGAAAATATTTTTCCTTGACTTGATTGTATCCGTCATAATGAGCCTGACGCTTTTAACCATAGGTATGCCCGTTGTGGGACTTTTTATGAAAGAAACAAACGACGAAATACTTTTTGCGGCAAACAGATACTTGATTGCAACGGCTCAATGCTATTCGCTCGTCGCCGTACTGTTCGTATTAAGGAACACGCTGCAGGGTCTCGGCTTTACTTATTCAAACACTATTGCGGGAGCCGGCGAGCTTTTCGGCAGACTTGCCGTATCGTTTGTGCTTACCCCGCTTATCGGTTTTAACGCCGTTTGCTATGCCGCTCCGGCAGCCTGGCTGCTTGCGGATATTCCCCTTGCCGTTATATATATTAAAAAGAGCGGAAAGTTTAAAAAGCTTGCCGAAAAGCAGAAGCAAAAAGCTTGATATAAACAGAGAAAAGGAAAAAAAGCGGTCCGTATATCGGCCGCTTTTTTTGTGTTTCGGTTTGTAAAAGTATACAAAAAGGCAAAAACGGTGTGAAGCACAAATCACACCGTTTTAAAGAACTTACTTTTACCTGATTGATTATTTTGCAACTGTAGGAGTAGTAGCAGTTGACTCAGCTACAGCGCGAAGGATGGTAATTGCGTCAAGAACAGAAATTCTGCCGTCGTTGTTTACGTCATAAGCGCTGTAAACCTCGGTAGCTGTTGCTTCGGTTGCATCAGCGGGAGTTGCCTCGGTATCTGTTGCTTCGGTTGCATCAGCGTGAGTTGCGGGAGTTGCCTTGGCAGGTGTAGCGTCGTCCAATGTAGCTTCCTCAATACCTGCTACAACTCTAAGAACGATAGTAGCGTCAAGAACTGAAACCGCCTTGTCACCGTTAATGTCCATCTTCGTTTTGTCAGCAGCAGCAAATCCCATCATTGAAACTACGCTCAAAGCAAGAACGATAGCTACAACAGACAAAAGTACCTTCTTTGAATTCATGTTTTTTTCCTCCAAACAAAATTTTGTTTTTCTATAATTATCGCCTTCTGTAATCATTTAAAGCTGTTTTCCGTTGATTTTGCGCAACGGGAAAGAGCAATAAACAAGAACAGCATAGGTGTAACAATAGGCTGAGTTATGTTTACCGCCGCCTGCACGAGATATGCGATTATGCAAACAGCCACGGGATAGGAAAGGAAAGAATTTTCTTTATCCTTAAACAATTTAACGAGCGCCGAAATTACAAAAGTCATATAAGCCGCAAGCCCGAAAAAGCCGATGGAAACAAGATACTGCAAATATTCGTTATGAGCGTTATTCGTGTAATTGCCGAAAGCAACCATTTCATTGAAAAGGTCGCGGGTAAGCGCAATCGAAAGGCAGTCCTGACCGCAGCCGAAAAGCTTTTGCAAAAACGGGAAGCCGTTGTAAAGCTCGAGATATATTCTCCAAACAAATCCCCTTTTGCTTCCCCAATAGTCGTTAAACCTGAGATATACTTCAAACGAGCCGAGGTCGAAATCGGGATTTATTTTTGTAAAATAGATTATTGCTCCGATTACGGAAACAAACAAAAATACGGAAACGGCAATGTAAACTGTTTTTAAAACTTTGAGAGACTTGGGACTGAACTTTATAACCCGCAAGAACATCGAGGTTACCAAAAACAGCGCCGTCATTATATAAACAAGATTGGAATTTGTAATAAGCTCGGATAAAAAGGACATTTCCCTTTTTACTATATCAAACCTGTACAGCAGACCGTAAACCAACGCCGTCAAGAAGAACAAGGCGCACAGATCGCTGAATTTGCAAAGGGTTTTTATATCTTTAAAGGACAGCAGGCATATTACCCAAAATGCGACGAACACGCCCAAATATCCGCTGTCGCTGTTTGAAAGCATCAAGCCCGCAAAGCCGAGCGCGGCAGTTATATAATAAACAAAGTAAAGCTTTGATTTACTGTCCTTAAAGCAAATCATATACATTGAAATGGGGACGGATATTGAAAGGAATGCGGAAAAGACGTCGATATTTCCGAAAGTGGAAATAAAAATTCCCCTTTGCTGTTCGGCAATAGGCGTTATAAGGTTAAACAAATCAACCGAACAAGCCTGAAAAACAGCCAATATACAAGCCAAAGCCATTGAAAGCTCAAAAGCCAAAAGCTGATATTCCTGCAATATGTTGTGCCTTGAAATAAACAGGTAAGCCAAGCCCGCCGCAAGGAAAAACGCGTAGCCCATATACCTGCCGTCTCCCCCGAGGAACGCCTGCCTGCCGTTACCGCTGACAAGCAGCGTAACCGCGCCGAAAACGATAAGCGCAAGGAAAGACATATCGGTTATATCGGTCTTTAACAATCTTTCCTTAAAAGTGACGCCTTTTTTATTTTCAACCTTTTTGCCGCGCTCGCTCTCGGAAAAGAAGCTGAGCACCACAAAAACGGCAGAAACAATAACAAAGAATTCAAACTTGGAAAGGGTTATGTTAAAGTATTTGTTTGTTAAAAAAAGCGGAAAGACAAATAGAAGTAAAAGCGTGCCTACAGCGGCAAAAATATTGTTAAGTTTAAGCTTTGTCTTCAATATTAATCACCTAAACAGGGTATAAACAGCAATTACTTATTCGTACCCACCTAATCAAACACTTGTATTATATTACAAGAAAACAAGTTTGTCAACTTAAAAAAGAGGCTGGTAATTATTTCTATAAATTTGTCTAAAAAACAGAAAATTAATGTTAATATTTGTTTAAAATTATCAAAAGTCTAATAATTATACGAAGTATATCATATATATAACTATACTAAAAGAAAGAGGTGTTTTATTATGAGCGGCATAACAGGAGAGATTTCATTTAAGAACAATCCCCCGTTAAAGCAGGAGGAGCTGTTTAATATGATGCAATCCGTTATACACAGAGGACGAAAAGAAAAAATGATTTATTCCGATGAAAGAAGCGTCTTAATGCAAAACGGCAATTCGTCCGGAAAGTCAAACCCATACTCGGTAACATATAATTGCAAAAAATACGTCATAGTTTACGACGGTATGATTTTTAACTGCGACGAAGTGAAAAGTAAGCTCAGGGAAAAGAATATTTCGGTCTGCGGAAATTCCGACGAAGAGCTTATATTGAAATTATACATCTGTTTCGGCGAAAAGTCACTGGAAATTGTTAACGGTGTTTTTGCATTCTGCATTTGGTGCCCGGAGGACGGAACGCTCTTTGCCGCAAGAGACAGGCTTGGAATTAAACCGTTTTTCTATTCCGTTATCAACAACAACTTTATTTTTGCCTCGGAAATCAAGGCGATACTTTTAAACAGCGAGGTAGAACCGATAATAGACTCAAACTCAATCTACGAAATAATGCTGATAGGCCCCGGCAGAACCTTGGGCTACGGCGTTTTTAAAAACATTTTTGAATTAAAGCCCGGCTGCTGCGGATATTTTACAAAGGACGGCTTTACAAAAAAGGAGTATTGGAAGCTCGAAGCGCGCGAACACAGGGACAACTTCAGCCAAACGACGGAAAAAGTCAGGGAGCTTATGATTGATTCGGTAAAAAGGCAGTTGAAATCCGACGTACCCGTATGCTCGATGCTTTCGGGAGGGCTTGATTCAAGTATAGTAACGTCTATTATAGATAAGGAATACGAAAAAAACGGAATAAAGCTTAACACCTATACCGTCGCTTACACGGATAACGACAAATACTTTAAAACGACCGCCTTTCAGCCGAACAGCGACACGCAGTTTATAGGGATTATGAACGATTATCTGCACGCCGACAACCACAGCGTCGAAATCAATTCAAAACAGCTTGTTTCGGCATTGTACGACGCCGTTGCCGCCCGTGATTTACCCGGAATGGCGGATGTTGATTCCTCCCTGCTTCTGCTTTGCAGAAAAATAGCGGAAAACGAATCCGTAGCCTTTTCGGGCGAATGTTCGGATGAAATTTTCGGCGGATACCCGTGGTACAGGGTTAAGGAGATGAGGGATTACGACGGCTTCCCCTGGGCAAGGTCAACCAAGCTGAGAACGGATTTTATGACGGACGACATCCTTAAATTCGGCAATCCCGAAGAATATGTACACTCAAAATATTCGGATACGCTGAAAAGAGTTTCGCTAATTAACCAAAACGATCCGGATAAGAGGATTAAGGAAATTATGAAGCTCAACCTCGAATGGTTTATGATGACGCTTGTCGACCGCTGCGACAGAATGAGCGCATACGCTTCGCTCGACGTGCGGGTACCCTTCTGCGATTACAGAATAGTGGAATATCTGTACTCCGTACCGTGGGAATACAAGGAATACGATAACCGGGAAAAGGGATTGTTAAGAGAAGCGTTTAAGGATTATCTTCCAAAGGAAATTATGCACAGAAAAAAGAGTCCCTACCCCAAAACCCATAACCCCGATTATTTGGCTTTGGTCAGAGAGGAGCTTAAAAAAGTACTGGAAAATAAAAACGCGCCTATTTTTGCCTTTGTAAAGAAAAACAAGCTTGAAGAATTATTGACAAACGAAATTCCTCAAAATTTTTACGGTCAGTTAATGACGACGCCGCAAACCATAGCTTATTTCCTGCAAATAAATTATTGGCTTGAAAAATATAATATAAAAATAGATATTTAACAAAGAAAAGGGCCGCCGCAAGCAATGCGTCGGCTCTTAATCTATTTGATGTATCGTTTTAAAATCATAACCGCCGGCAAGTGTTTTTAGGTTTTTGATTACCTTTATCGCCCCGCTTGCGGTGCTGTAAATCGGGTCCTTTGAAACCTTGGTGTTTATGCCCGTTTCCCTCTGCACAAGCTTATCCATACCGTAAAGCAGCGAGGTTCCGCCAGTAAGAGTGATGGAATTGTCGGAAATATCGCCTATAAGCTCGGGCGGCGTTTTCTCAATAACGGATTTAATACCGCTAATTATCTGCTCGACTTCCTCCCTTATGCAGTCGAAAATTTCCGTGGAAGTCACCTCGAACGAAATGGGCATATTGTCGCTTCCGCTTTTGCCGGAAACGAGCATGGCAAGCTCGCCCTCCCTGGGTACCGCGCCGCCAAGGCAAATTTTAATGCGCTCCGCCGTAAGCGGGCCTATCATAATATCCCTTGTTCTTTTAAGATATTTCTGTATCGCCTCGTCAATATTAATCCCGCCGGATTTTATTGTATTGGCAACGGCTATCCTGCCCATGGTTACAACGGAAACGTCAACCGAGCCGCCGCCCATATTCACAAGCAGTCTGCCCGTAAGAGCGTGGCGCTCGAAGCCCAAGCCTATTGCGGAGGCAAGAGACTCCTCAAATAAGCATACCTTGCCGGCGCCCGATGAGGTAAGAATATCAACCATAGTTCGCCTGTCAAGGTTTGTTGCGGCGCTGGGTACGGTAATAATGACGTTGGGTTTAAAAATCATATTGCCGCAAATTTTTGAAATATAATACCTCAACAGCATCTGCGCCATTTTGTAGTTGGAAATTACGCCGTTTACCACGGGATGGACAACCTCTATATTACCCTCGGTTCTGCCCATAATCAAATACGCGTTATTGCCGAACGCAACGGGATAACCCGTTTCGCTGTCTATGGCTATTACGGTAGGTTCGTCGAGTATTATTCCTTTTTTCTCGTCAACTATGACAGTTGACGACGAACCCAAATCTATGCCTATGTTAAGTCCTATCACCCGACTCGCCTCCCTCTCGGAAATTTTCTTATATTTTAACACAAAACGGGTTTGTTGTAAACAAAAAAAAGAAAGGATGCAGTAACTGCACCCTTTCGGTCAAAGCTTAAAGCTTATTTTACCATGCTTGCAATTTCGGCGGCGAAATCGTCCTGCTTCTTTTCAATTCCCTCGCCCTTTGCAAAACGCTCGAAGCCTTTGATTTTAATTTCTGCGCCGAGCGACTTAGCAACGGAATTTACATATGCGGCAACGGTGCCGTCAAAGAGATCCGAACGGACAAACGTCTGCTCCGAAAGGCAGGTTTCTTTAATTTGCTTAGCCATACGACCCTGAACAAGCCCGACAAAAATTTTGTTCTCGGAAATTTCGGCCTTATGAGAAACCGCAATTTCCGCAAGAGTGGCGTATGCCTCTTTTGAAATAAAGTTTGTAAAATTCTTTCTCTGCTTTTGATCAAGACCCTGATAAATATTTATATCTTCATCGGTCCATTTTTTATCGGAAACAGCTTCCGTAATAATATTGTTGAGAATCGGAACGGGAAGCGAATCGGGCTTGTTAAGAGCGCTGTCAACGGTAATTGACTTCATCTTTGCAAGCTCTTCCTCCGGTATATCGTCCTTAACTAAATACTCGGGACTCATAGCGGCAATCTGCATAGCTATATTTTTGCCCATTTCAACAAATTCGGGCTTTGCGGCGGTTGCGTCGTCGGTATCGAAGCCAACCATAACGCCTACGGTACCGCCTGCGTGAATGTAGGTTACTATATGACCTTCCATACGGGCAAACCTGCGAACCTTCATATTCTCGCGAAGCGCAAGGAATACCTCCTGAACCGCCTCTTCAACGGTATTTTCACTGCCCGCAGCCTTGGAAGCGAGAAGAGCCTCAAGGTCTGCCGGATTAGCCTCAACAACAGTCTTAGCAATTGTGTTTGCAAGGTTTACAAAGGGTTCGCCCTTTGCAACGAAGTCCGTTTCGCAGTTAATTTCAACAATAGCGCCGGCTTTGCCGTCATTGTAAGCGGCAACTGCGCCCTCGGCGGCAACTCTGCCCGCCTTTTTGGCAGCCGAAGCAAGACCTTTTTCTCTTAAAATTTCTACCGCTTTATCCATATCGCCGTCGGACTCCTGAAGAGCCTTTTTGCAATCCATCATACCTACGCCGGTCTTTTCACGAAGAGCCTGAACGTCCTTAGCTGTAAATGCCATAATATATTCCTCCGTTTTTACTGAATTTGCCCGTGCAAAAAATTGTACGGGCAATTAATTTTAATAAATTATTCGGCCGCTGCCTCGTCAGCCTGTACGGCTTCCTGCTCCTGCGCCGAATCCTCGGCGGCCGCGCCCTGCATACCCTGTCTGCCTTCGATTACCGCGTCCGCCATAGCGCCGGCAATAAGCTTAACCGCGCGTATAGCGTCGTCGTTACCGGGGATAACGTAGTCAATCTCGTCGGGGTCGCAGTTTGTATCTACAATAGCTATAATCGGAATACCGAGCTTCTTAGCCTCGGCTACCGCAATTCTCTCTTTTCTCGGGTCAACGATAAACATAGCGGCGGGCTGTTTTTTCATCTCGGTGATACCGCCCATATACTTTTCAAGCTTCTCGATTTCAAGTTCGAGCTTAGCAGCCTCTTTCTTTGTAAGCATTTCAAAGGTGCCGTCATCTCTCATACCCTGAAGCTGAGCGAGCCTTTTGATTCTTTTTTTGATGGTGTTGAAGTTCGTGAGCATACCGCCGAGCCAACGCGCGTTAACGTAAGGCATACCGCAGCGGATAGCTTCCTCCTTAACGGAATCCTGAGCCTGCTTTTTGGTACCTACGAAAAGTATTTCGTCGCCCTGCGCCGCGATATCGCGTACCGCCATATAAGCCTCTTCAAGCTTTTTAACGGTTTTCTGAAGGTCGATAATGTAAATACCGTTTCTTTCCGTGAAAATGTACTCGGCCATTTTCGGATTCCATCTTCTGGTCTGGTGACCGAAGTGAACGCCTGCTTCAAGCAGTTGTTTCATTGATACTACTGACATAAAATTGTCCTCCTTATTTTATCCTCCACACGGTTCAGCTTACCGTAAGACATATAAAATGCAATTTTACGATAATCCCCGTATGTGCGAATTGCTTAGAAATTATAGCATACAAAGGTTAAAAATGCAAGAAAAATTTTTATTTTTTCAACAGTGAAAACATAGACTCGTTTTTGCAAAACGGCAAAAGCAATCTCCGCAGAAAACAGTCTCCTGCGGAGATTTACCGAAAAGCGTTAAAAACTTTTATTCCGCTTTATCCTTTTTGCGTTTTATTATGCAAGCGGACGCCGCAGCCAAAGAAACAGGTATAAGCGCAAAAGGCAATATGCCGAGTAATTGACCTCCGGTCTTAGGTATTTCCGCGTTTGACGGCGCAGAAGCCGCGTTATTATTATCGCCCGAATTCGCTTCGTTATTTGACGGCGCTTGTACGTCCGCCGTATTGCCGCCGCCGTTTTCCTCGGGAGTATCGCTCGGCGAGTCATTCGGCAAGTCGCTCGGTTGAACGGTTACTTCCTCCGTCTTCCCCAAATCCGTAACGTTATCGGAAACGGGAGCCGAGGTTATAAGATAGGCGTACTGCTTTGCGTTCTGCTGTGAAAGCGGGGTAAAAGTAAAGGTTTTGCTTCTCAACTGCGTTTGTCTGTTGTAAAGGGTGTATATTACGGTTATATCGAAGGTTCTTGAGCAATCGGAAATCAAATGCTCGGGCAATTCGATAAGCCCGGTTTCCCCTGCGGCAAGCCGTTGAGAGGTATTCGGTTTTAATTCGAGTTCCGCGCCGTTTACCCTGATATCCCATACCGACATTTCGTATTGCGAAGAAAGGTTTTTAATCATCAGCTTTTTATCAGCGGCGCTGTGATAACCCGGAGAAGTTCCGTCAAAGCGGAGGTAAATGCTGTCAACCGGATTTTGCGACGAATTAAACTGCGGGAATTTCGGGTCGGAGAATACGTCCTTTACGGTATCGGTACACAATAAAGTTCTCACAAGCTCTTTCGTATACGGGTCAAAGACGTACATACCGTGGAACTGACCGTTTACAAACCAGGTGTTGTCGGGAAGATACGCCGCGGAAGCGTCTATATTTCGCTCGGGAGATATGTGCATATGAGAGGGATCTCCGCAATTTGTGCCGAGCGCCGTATAGTTTACCGGGAAAGCGCTGTCAAACGGCGAACAGTATGCGCCGGAGGATAAATTCGCGTCGATAATATAATCCGAATTTTTATTTGAACCCGTGAGATTTTCATGCCCGTATTTTGTGATTACGGAAATGCTTGTGCCTGCGCGGCGAACGCTCTCCAAGCCATCGCTCATATGCGCCATTGCGTTATAATGGAATTCGTCGGATTTTTCTATGATTTTTGCGTTCGCGACGGGGTCAAGGCGTAATTCCTTTGCCTCGTCATATACCGCAAGAGGGCAAAAATCCCAGATACTCGGAATGTTTTTGGCAATATCCACAAGATAGCGTTCGCAAAGCTCTGTAAGCACGGCGTTTAAATTTTCAAAGCCTATATATTTTATAAGCCATTCAAATTCTTCCTCCGTGCCGTTTCCGAGTTCAACAAACTCCAAAATCGTTGCATAATCGACGTTCAACGGAACTCCGAGCATCGGGTCGCCTACCATAGACGTTCCGCCTATAGCCGGGGAATCCAATACCGCCCTGCGGACGTCGCCCTTATATCCGTAATAGTACAAATATGTTGCGCCGCATTGACCGCCGTGGCTCAAGCCGAAAATATCGACCTGTTTTGAGCCGGTAAGCTCTTTAACCTGCCCAACGAAATTGTCAATTTCCCTTGCGTAGTCGACCTGACCCTTGCGCCAGTCGTAATTGAATATAAAAACATTGTCAAAGCCGCGTTCAAAGCCTATCATATCGACAAGCTCTTTTTCCGCAACAAGATTGCTCTCGCCGTTTGAGATAAGCGTCGATACCCTCGCCTGCTCGGCATTGGTGATATGCGGAACAAGATTGTAGCGTGAGGTTCCGTCGGGATTACAGCTGATGGGCTCAAGCGTTTCCCGCAAAATGCCGCCGAGTATATCCACAAGCTCCGAGATATCGCCTTGGAAAACCCCGCCCGCCGTTCCGGCTATATCGGGTAAAGCCGAAACAATGCGTTCGCCTACCTTGGAAAAGTCCAAGCCCCAAACCTGCTCGCCTGTTTCGGCGTTGTCAAGCCTCGGACCGCTGTAGCCCTGTAGGATAATCAGCGGAGTTTTGTCAGTTTGCGCCGCAGAAGCATAAACGGCCGCGCAGGAAAAAGCAAGCAAAACGGATAGGAATACAGAAAGCATCTTTTTCATTTTAAAACGTCCCCCTTAAAAAATTAAACGCTTTTGTATATGTATTTATTTGCCTTTGTCTTTTTGCTCCAAGGAAAATTTTATCAGCTTAAAAACGCTGTTAAATTCATTTATATCGTCTTCGGGTATTTCAATATATAAGTCGCTGTAGGTAAGCTTTTCCTGTATTCTGCGCAAATCGAAATTGTAAGTTTCGACAGCTCTTTTTAAATTGACTACGGTTTTCCTAATCATTAGACCGGAAAAAATCAAGAGATATATGCCTACTATCGACGTTATGGCAAGGAAAGCGTCCGCCACGGGAAAGCCCTGATTGAAAACGGGATACATCAAAACAAGAACGACGGCGACCGCTATGAGAACAAGCGCTTCCTTTAGATTTTTAATCCATCTGTTTGTAACGGTAAGCAGTTTGTCGCGCGCTATTTCCTTTAATGAAAAATAATCGAGTACGCTTTTAATTTGATAATTATCTATACCGTCCATACCTTACCTGCCTTTATAATTTATTCGTCGAATAATGAATTTTGCAATTTGTTTAAGACCTCTCTCTTTTTCTCGGTTTCCGCTTCGTCGATAAAATAAGCTTTGTTTTCGTTTATAGCCAAAATGCAGCCCTCTTTAACGTTTTTCGGGAGCTTGTCAAGGCTTACTTGCAGGGTTTTGCCGTTACTCTCCAAAACGGCAAAGCCGTCTTCTATTCTGTCCACAGAATACTTTTCCATAAAAACTACCTCTCCGTCACAACGGAAATTTCCTTTCCGTCGCTGACAACAACAATATTTCCGTTGTTATCGGTTCTGAAGCACTCAATATTTCTCTGTTCAAGCCGTTCGAGTACCTCTTTGCTCGGATGATTGTATTTATTGTCCTTTCCGCAGCAGGCAACGGCAAGCTTTGGGCTGACGGCGTCAAGATACTTTGCGGTATTTGAGGTTTTACTGCCGTGATGTCCGAGCTTTAACACGTCCGCCTTCACTTTAAAGCCGTTTTGGAGTATATCGCCCTCCGACCGTGCCTCTGCGTCGCCCTGAAAGAGGAAGGAATTATCCCCGAAATAAGCTTTGATTACCACGGAGGTGTCGTTGAGCTCGTCGTAATCGTCGTTTGGAGCCAACACGACAAAGCCGAACGAGGGAAGCTCGTAAGCCGTTCCGGGCTTAGCCTGTATTATCTTTGCGTCACATTCCGACAAGGTTTCGAGCAATTCTTTGTATATGTCGTTTGTAGGCGTGTTTTTCTTTGTAAGCTTTGTCATTATTATGTTTTTCGGCTTGTATTTTTCAATAACTTCGGCGGCGCTTCCCATATGGTCCGCGTGCATATGCGTAATTATAAAGTAGTCTATTTCATTTACGTTCTGCGAATCAAGGTAAGAGGAAATGCTCTCGAAGCCGTCAACATCTCCCGCGTCAATCAAAACAACGTCGTCGCCGCATTTCAGCAATTCGCAGTCCGCCTGGCCTACGTCTATAAAATGGGCGTAAAACTTGCCCTCTTCCTCAACTATGTTTTGATTAACTTTAAGAGTTTTTGAAACGCCGCTCCAACCGTTATCGGAGCCGTATTTGACCGACAGGCAAGCAATCAACGCCAAAACGGCTGTGATTACGGTTATTATACTCTTTTTCCCGAAACGGGATTTCTTTGGGACCAACTCCTCAAAGGGAATAAAGCCCTGCATATTGTCCGATTTCTTTTTTCTGCCCATATTATTCAGTTTCCGAATCCAAGGTTATAACCGATTCTCCGGCGTCCGGCGCGCTCTGCGTTTCCTCCGCGGCGGCGCCCTGTGAAAGCGCATTCATCTCGTACCATTGCTGTTTTGTAACAAGCACCTTTCGCGGCTTACTGCCCTCGTAAGGCCCTACTATTCCCCTCTGCTCAAGCTCATCGACTATTCGCGCCGCGCGGGCGTAACCGAGCTTCAATTTCCTCTGCAAAAGGGTTGTGGAAGCCATTTGGTTTTCAACAACTACCTCTATAGCCTTCGGCAGCATCTCGTCCGAATCGGAGTCGCCGGAATCCGAAGAAGAATCGGCGGTTCCTCCGTTTTTCTTCTTATCCATCGCCGCCTGACGTTCGATTTCGCGGATTACCTCGTCGTCATATGAGGTCTGCTCCTGTGACTTAATAAAATCAACTACCTTTTCTACTTCCTTATCCGAAAGGAAACAGCCCTGTATTCTTACGGGTTTTGCGATACCGACGGGATAGAACAGCATATCGCCGTTTCCGAGCAGCTTTTCGGCTCCTACGGTGTCAATAATGGTTCTCGAGTCAATCTGCGAAGATGTTTTTAAGGTAAGACGGCTCGGAATATTCGCCTTTATAAGTCCGGTAATGACGTCAACGGACGGTCTTTGGGTTGCAATAACAAGATGCATACCCGCCGCGCGTGCCATCTGCGCAAGACGGCAAATTGAATCCTCAACCTCATGCGGCGCCGCCATCATAAGGTCCGACAGCTCGTCTATAAATATAACTATCTGCGGCATTCTTTCCTGCCCTATGCTTTCGCATATGCTGTTAAAGCCCTCAATGTCACGAACGTTGTTTTCCGAAAACATCTTATAGCGGCGGAGCATTTCGCCCACCGCCCACGCAAGAGCGCCCGAAGCCTTCCTCGGGTCGGAAACCACAGGTACCAAAAGATGCGGTATACCGTTATAGACGGTGAACTCAACCTGCTTGGGATCTATCATAAGGAGTTTTACTTCGTCGGGCTTCGCGTTATAAAGTATGGAAACAATCATGGAATTCATACATACCGATTTGCCCGAACCGGTAGTACCGGCAACAAGAAGATGGGGCATCTTTGCAAGGTCTGCGTACATACAGTCGCCCGCAATATCCTTGCCGAGAGCTACGTTTAATTTCGATTTTGCCGACGCCTTTCTGTAAGCGTCCCTGTCAATCAATTCGCGCAAGGTAACGGTCGCCCTGTTTTTGTTGGGTACTTCTATACCGACCGCCGCTTTGTTTGGTATCGGCGCTTCTATCCTTACTCCGGAAGCCGCAAGATTGAGCGCAATATCGTCCGCAAGGTTTGTAATTCTGCTGATTTTTACGCCCGCGGCCGGCTGTATTTCATATCTCGTAACGGACGGGCCCCTGCTGATATCGACAATCCTTGTTTCAACACCGAAGCTTTTAAGGGTATCGACAAGCTTTTCGGCGTTCTGTTTAAGTTCGGATTCATAGCTGCCCGCCTTTGAATTTTTAGGCAGAGCGAGACAATCGAGAGCAGGTAAAACGTATTCTTTTTTCTGACCGTCATCCTCTGCGTCCGTTTCGCCGATTTCGGATTTCTCCGGCTTAGTATCGACGGTTTCCTCGATTTTTGCCTCGGCGGCGGGCGGATTGTTAAGGCTGTTAATTATATCGTCAAGCAAAACGGGCTTGGGGTTAAGAGGCTCCTGCGCCTTAATAAGCTCCGACTCCTGCACGGCCTCGCCGTCTTTTTTCTCCGGCAAAGCAAAATCTATTTGCTTCTTTACCCTGCGTTTTTTCGGCTCTTCGCGAGTTTCCTCCGCCTGAGCTTCGTCATCTTCGTCATAGGCATATTTATCCTGAATATGCTCCTCGGTCATTTTACCCATTTTTTTAACGGGCTTTGCAACGCCGCTGAAAAGCTTAATAAGCGTAGTGCCGGTGACAAGCATAACCGCAAGGAAAATCAAAATCAATATTATTGCTATGGCGGGGACTTTTGAACTGCCCGTTATGAGCAAAATCAAGCCGCCGAGAATTGCGCCTATTGCTCCGCTTCCGAAAACCGAACCGTCTGCGGAGAATTCCGTGTAGGCATAAGCTATGTCGCCAAAAAAATCGACCTCACCCGAAAAGCCGAAAATATGTATGGCGCTGCTTATAAGGACGGTTAAAAAAGCGGATTCAACCACCTTAAAGCCGACCTTTGTATCGGTCTTGCCCAAAGCCGCCATTATCGCTATATAAATCAATATAAGCGGCCAAATATACGCCGTAAAGCCGAACACACCGAAAAGCAGACTTCTTAAAAATCCCCATACCGCCTCACCGGGTATAAAAGCAAGGCACAAAAGCAACAGAGAAACGCTGAAAAGTATAACAGCATAAATCTGCCCGCTGCCGGATTTATCGGGAGCTTTGCCCTTCCCGTTCCTTTTTGAATCAGAGCTTTGGGAAGTCTTTTTCCCGTTTCTTTGATTTGCCTGAGTTCCCTTTTTAGGAGCTGCCATTTAATAACCTCCGAAAATATTTCAATTTTTCCGTGTAATCTCGGTATATAGATAGTCCAATGCGTCGGAAAGCCCGCCCAATTTGTCTATAAGGCCCTCGTTTACGGCATTTTCGCCGTCAAGTACCGTTCCTACGTCCATAATAAGCTCCCCGGTATCCATCATAAGCTCCCTGAAGCGTTCGGACGTCATATTGGAATTTGACGAAACGAAGCGGACTATACGTTCCTGCATTTTATCAAAATACGAAAGAGTCTGCGGCACGCCGATAACCGTTCCGTTCATTCTGACGGGATGTATCGTCATGGTTGCCGACGGCACGATAAAGGATTTATGAGCCGCAACGGCAAGCGGCACGCCTATGGAATGTCCCCCGCCAAGCACAAGCGAGGCTACGGGAGTTTTCATTCCGCTTATAAGCTCGGCTATGGCAAGCCCCGCTTCGATATCCCCGCCGACGGTGTTGAGAATTATCAGCAAGCCCTCGATTTCATCGCTTTCCTCAACCGCCACAAGCTGAGGTATTACCTGCTCGTATTTGGTGGTTTTATTCTGCGCGGGCAGTATATAATGCCCTTCTATTTGACCTATAATTGTAAGGCAATGTATATAGTGACCGTTTTTTGCTATAGTTGCGCTTCCCGCTTGGAGCTGCCCGTCTTCCTTTATGATGTTGGCGGAAATAATTTCCCCTTCGCTCTCCTGCTCCTCGGATATTTCGCTGGGTAAGCTTCCGGGAAAATCCGCCGACAGCTCGGACTTATTTTCGTTCATAATGCAAATACCTCTTTATTTGTTTTGACAATTAAATTATTGCCTGAAAACAAATGAATATTTGCATTCCAATATATTGTAGCATAAACTTGAAAATATATCAACAAATTGTTATGCGGAATTTTAATATATTTAATGTATTCTTACAATATATTGCAATATCAATTGACAAATTATTGACAATGGATTAAAATAACTTTGTTAAAAAAGTTAACAAGTTTAAGGAGAAAAAACAAAATGGGACTTACAGTTGCACAAAAGCTTATTAAATCGCATCTTGTTTCGGGCGAAATGACGCCCGGTAAAGAGGTCGGTCTGAGAATTGACCAAACTCTTACGCAGGACGCTACGGGAACTATGGCTTATCTTGAATTTGAAGCTATGGGAATTGAAAGAGTTAAGACGGAGCTTTCCGTTGCCTATATCGATCACAACACATTGCAGACAGGATTTGAAAACGCCGACGATCACCGCTTTATTCAATCCGTCGCAAAAAAAAGAGGTATTCGTTTTTCCCGCCCCGGCAACGGAATTTGCCACCAGGTACACCTTGAAAGATTCGGAAAGCCCGGCAAAACGCTTATAGGCTCGGACAGCCACACCCCCACGGGCGGCGGTATAGGTATGCTCGCTATGGGCGCGGGCGGTCTTGACGTTGCGGTTGCCATGGGCGGCGGCACATACTACATCACTATGCCCAAAATAGTAAACGTTCACCTTACAGGCGCTTTACAGCCTTACGTTGCGGCAAAGGACGTAATACTTGAGGTGCTCAGAATAATGAGCGTTAAGGGCGGCGTAGGAAAGATTATTGAGTACAGCGGCGAGGGCGTTAAGACGCTTTCCGTTCCCGAAAGGGCTACGATTACAAATATGGGCGCGGAGCTCGGCGCTACGACCTCCGTTTTCCCCTCGGACGAAGTTACAAAGGCTTTTCTTAAAGCTCAGGGTCGAGAGGAGGACTGGTCGGAGCTTCAGGCGGACAGCGACGCGGTTTACGACGAGGTAATCGAAATCGACCTTTCCGGTCTTGAACCTATGGCGGCGATGCCTCATATGCCCGACAGGGTTAAAAAGGTAAGCGAAATAGGAGGAATTAAGGTAGATCAGGTCTGCATAGGCTCCTGCACAAACTCCTCGCTTATGGATATGCTGAAAGTTGCCGCAATACTCAAAGGCAAAACCGTATGCCCGTCCGTTAGCCTTTCAATCGCTCCCGGTTCCAAGCAGGTTCTCAATATGCTCGCTCTCAACGGCGCTCTTTCCGATATGATAGACGCGGGCGCAAGGATACTTGAAAGCGCATGCGGCCCCTGCATAGGAATGGGTCAGTCGCCCAATTCCGCAGGCGTTTCGCTTCGTACATTCAACAGGAATTTTTTAGGCCGTTCGGGAACAGCCGACGCCGGTATTTATCTTGTGAGCCCGGAGGTTGCCGCGGCTTCTGCGCTCACCGGCAGGCTTACGGACCCGAGAACTTTGGGCGAACCGGTTAAAATATTCATGCCGGAGTCGTTTATTATAAACGATAATATGATAGAGCTTCCCGCTTCGCCGGAGGAAGCGGACAGCGTTGAAATCCTTTACGGCCCCAACATCAAGCCTTTCCCGACAACGGAAAAAATGCCCGAAAGCATTGAAGCAAAGGCAATACTAAAGGTCGGCGACGATATTACTACCGATCACATTATGCCTGCGGGCGCAAAGATACTACCCTACCGTTCAAACATTCCGCATCTTTCGCAGTACTGCTTTGCGGTATGCGACGAAACCTTCCCCGAAAGGTGCAAAAAAGAGGGCAAGGGCATTATTATAGGCGGCGCAAACTACGGTCAGGGTTCTTCGAGGGAACACGCGGCGCTTGTTCCGCTCTACCTCGGAATTAAGGCGGTTATAACAAAATCATTTGCAAGAATACACTGCGCGAACCTGATTAACGCCGGAATACTTCCCCTCACCTTTGCAAACCCCGACGATTACGACAGAATAAATCAGGGCGACGAGCTTGCCCTTAACAATATCAAGTCCGCTATCATTAACAACGAAACCGCTTATCTTGAAAACAAAACCAAGGGCGAAAAATACGAGCTTAAATATGAGCTTTCACAGCGTCAGAAGGATATTATAACGGACGGCGGTTTACTTAACTACACAAAGGAAAATATATAACGGAGGCATTAAAATGACAGAAGAAAATTTGCAGGCGGCTCTCAAAAAATTTGAAGAGCTTGTTCGCGAGCAGTCCGCACGCTCCGACAAAATTAAGGCGGACAAGGAATTTATCGACTATGAAAAGCTTGATAAAATAATAATCGGCGTTTGCGGCGGCGACGGAATAGGCCCGATTATTACAAAGGAGTCCGCAAGAGTGCTTGAGTACATTCTTGCAGACGACGTTAAGGCGGGAAAGGTTGAATTTAAAGTTATCGACGGTCTTACCATAGAGAACAGAATTGCTCATATGAAAGCAATTCCCGACGACGTTCTCGAGGAGCTTAAATCCTGCCACGTTATTCTTAAAGGGCCTACCACCACTCCCCAGGCGGGCGACGGTATGCCTAATATCGAAAGCGCAAACGTGGCTATGAGAAAAGCGCTTGACCTTTTTGCAAACGTAAGACCCGTTAAGATTGCCGAGCAGGGAATCGACTGGACCTTTTTCCGTGAAAATACGGAGGGCGCTTACGCCGTAGGCTCAAAGGGCGTTCACGTTGACGACGACCTTGCCATTGACTTTGTTGTTACCACCTCCGAAGGTTCGGAAAGAATTGCAAGAATGGCTTACGAATACGCCAAAAAGAACCATAAGGAAAGGGTTTCGATTATCAACAAGGCGAACGTTATCAAGACTACCGACGGCAAGTTCCTGAACATCTGCAAAAAGGTAGGCGAAGAATACCCCGACATTATCACAGACGAGTGGTATATTGACATTACAACCGCAAAACTAATCGACGAAAAGCGCAGAAAAGACTTTAAGGTATTCGTGCTTCCCAACCTTTACGGGGATATTATAACCGACGAAGCCGCCGAGTTCCAGGGCGGCGTAGGTACTGCCGGAAGCGCAAACCTCGGCAAGAGATACGCTATGTTTGAGGCGATACACGGCTCCGCTCCGAGAATGATAAAGGAGGGCAGGGGCAAATACGCCGACCCCTGTTCAATGCTTAGGGCAAGCGTTATGCTGCTGTCGCACATTGGCAAGCAGGACGAGGCGGATTTGCTCGAAAAGGCGCTTGACAAATGTATGTTTGAAGAGAAAAAGTACGTTATTACGGGACGTGAGGACGGCGCAACCTGTTCTCAGTTCGGCGACTATGTAATGGAAACCTTAAAACAGCTTTCAAAATGAGGTGTTTTTAACATGGCTAAAAATTCGGTAGTATCGGCTTCGCTTATAAAGCGGCTTCCGAGATATTACAGATTTTTGGGTGAAATTAAAGCGAGCGGAACTGTCAGAATTTCATCGGGCGAGCTTTCAAACCGTATGGGATTTACGGCGTCGCAAATCAGGCAGGACCTTAACTGCTTCGGCGGCTTCGGTCAGCAGGGTTACGGCTACAACGTTGAACAGCTGCACCGTGAAATAGGCAAAATTCTCGGAGTAAACAACAAAACCAAGACTATACTTGTCGGCGCGGGAAATCTCGGCAAAGCCGTCGCCTCGCATATGTCGTTTGAGGAAAGAGGATTTAACCTTATAGGTATTTTCGACAAAAACGAGGCTTTGCAGGGGCAGCTTGTTAAAAATATACCGATAAGGAATATCAGCAGTATGTATAATTTCTGCAAGGACAACTCGCCCGAGGTTGCGGTTTTGTGTATCCCCGGCGAAAACGCCAAAGAGATAACCGACGAGCTTGTTTCGCTGGGCATAAAGGGCTTTTGGAATTTTTCGCATTTCGATATTGCAAAAAATTATCCCGGCGTTGCGGTCGAAAACGTCCACCTGTCCGACAGTCTTATGATGTTAAGCTACAGGGTAAGCAACCTGTGACAAGCTCTTGCGGCTGTTTGGCAAATAATATTAACAGCTCTGTACCTTTTGCGGCGCAGAGCTGTCTTTTTTTGCGTTTAAATTTTTAAATTTAACCCGTTACTCGATTACGATTTTATAAAATACCTTTTTGCCCTTTTTGATAATTATATATCCCTTTTCAAAATCGGATTTTTTAACCGCGTCAAAGGGAGTATTCACCTTTACCTCGTCAACGGATACGCCGCCCTGCTGAATAAGACGTCTGCCCTCGCCCTTTGAAGGAACAAGCCCCGCCTTCAGCATAATATCGTTTACAAGAATTTCACCGTTTTCAAAATCAGCGTCCGTTAAAGCAAAGGTCGGCATATTTTCGGTGTTGCCCGCTCCCGAGAACAGCGCTCTTGCGCCCTCCTGCGCCTTGTTTGCCTCTTCCTCGCCGTGGACAAGCTTTGTAAGCTCAAAAGCAAGTATTTCCTTTGCCTTATTGAGCTGACTGCCCTCCCAGGAGTCCATTTCGTCTATCTCTTCAAGCGGGAGGAAAGTGAGCATTCTGATACATTTAAGCACATCGTCGTCGGCGACATTGCGCCAATACTGATAAAAATCAAACGGACTTGTCTTATTGGGATCAAGCCAAACGGCGTTGCCTGCCGTTTTGCCCATCTTCTTGCCCTGCGAATCGGTAAGCAGGGTTATGGTCATGGCGTGCGCGTCTTTTGCAAGCTTTTTTCTGATAAGCTCCGTGCCGCCGAGCATATTGCTCCACTGGTCGTCGCCGCCGAACTGCAAATTGCAGTCGTAGTTTTTGAACATATGATAAAAATCATAGCTCTGCATTATCATATAGTTAAATTCAAGGAAAGAAAGTCCCTTTTCCATTCTCTGCTTATAGCACTCCGCCCTGAGCATATTGTTTACGGAAAAGCAGGCTCCGACCTCCCTCAAAAGCTCAACATAATTGAGGTTTAAAAGCCAATCGGCGTTGTTTACCATCAAAGCCTTGCCGTCGGAAAAGTCGATAAACTTTTCCATCTGCCTTTTAAAGCACTCTGCGTTGTGCTCGATGTCTTCCCTTGTGAGCATCTTTCTCATATCGCTCCTGCCGGACGGGTCTCCTATCATGGTTGTTCCGCCGCCTATGAGGGCTATAGGCTTATTGCCCGCCATCTGAAGTCTTTTCATTAAAGTAAGAGCCATAAAATGGCCTGCCGTAAGGCTGTCGGCGGTGCAGTCAAAGCCGATATAAAACGTAGCTTTGCCGTTATTGACAAGCTCCCGTATCTGTTCCTCGTCGGTTACCTGAGCAATAAGCCCTCTTTGCTGTAATTCTTCATAAATTCCCATTTTCATAACCTCCTTAATATCAATAAAAAATCCCCTGCCGAAAGCAGAGGACGAAAAGCCGTGTTACCACCTCAATTTACCGTTTTCTCACAAAAACGGCCTTGGCGGGTAAAAATTACCCAGTTCTGTAACGGGAACGCCCGTCCGCCCCTACTGAAAGTTCAAGGCGGCGGCTCGGCGATGTATTTCGCAAGGCTCAATGTTTTCTCGCACCGTCCGAAAACTCTCTTAAAATGGAGCGTATTGCTACTTCTTCGCGTCAATGTCTTTTGGTTGATTATACTCGTTTATCCCTCTTTTGTCAAGCTTGATTTTGAGCGTTTTTCAGCATTTGCTCGGCGTTTTCAAGCATTAAATCGGTAATTTCCATACCGCCCATTATCCTCGCAAGCTCCCTCTTTCTCTCCTCAAAGCCCAAAGAAACAAGCCCGGTATAGGTCTGCCCGTTTTCCTCGGATTTTGAAATAAGCATATGCTCGTCCGCATAAGAGGCTATCTGCGCAAGATGCGTTACGCAAATTACCTGATGCGATTTTGAAACCTCTTTAAGCTTTATTGCGATTTTTTGAGCCGCGCTGCCGCTTACGCCCGAATCTATTTCGTCAAAAATAAGCGTGGGTATGTTATCCTTTTCCGCAAGCACGTTTTTAATTGCGAGCATAATCCTTGAAAGCTCGCCGCCCGAAGCGATTTTATGAAGCGGCTTCGCCGCCTCCCCCGCATTGGCGGAGAGGAAGAACTCTACCGTATCCGTACCGTTTTCGCAAAGCTCGCATTCTTTTATGTCGACGTAAAATTTAACCGACGGCATATCGAGAAATTTAAGCTCCTCGCATACGCTTTTTGAGAAAAGCTCGGCCGCTTTTTTCCTTGTAAGCGAAAGCTCGAGCGCATTTTTGCATGCCGAGTCGTACAGCTCTTTAACCCTTTTTTCAAGCTTGATTTTTATCTCGTCCGAATTTTCTATAGCGTCCCTCTGTTCGAGCGCATTCTCATAATAAGCTAATATTTCTTCCTCGGTTTTTCCGTATTTTTTGGAAAGCTCGTAAAGTACGTCGAGCCTTTCCTCGACGGCGTTAATATCGGCTTCGTTAAAATCAAAGCCGTCAAGCATTTTTCTTATTTCGTCCGACAAATCCGACAGCGTATATGCGCAGCTTTCCAATTTGTTTGAAACAGAGTCAATATCCTCCGAAAGCCCTGAAACAAAGTTTAATCTGTTGGAAGCGCCGAAGCAAAGGTCAACCGCGCCTTCATTCTCGCCGTCCGAATTAAGACAGGCGTATGAGGCGTTAAGCGCGGAGCAGAGCTTTTCCGCATTCTTAAAAAGCTCCTGCCTGCTGCGAAGCTCATCCCATTCGCCGACAATTATATTCGCCTTTTCGATTTCGTTTATCTGAAAGCTCAGCATCTCGTAACGCCTTGCCTTTTCGCTCTCGTCGACATTCAGCTTCGCAAGCTCGGATTTCGCCGAAACGTACTCGCCGTAGGAATCGGAAAATTTTTTAAAAACGGCGGAATTTTCGGCGACGCTGTCAATAAACGAGCAATGGTACTCGGGATTGAGAAGATTTTGGCTGTCCGACTGACCGTGAATATTTACAAGCGCTCTGCCGAGTATTTTAAGCATGGAAACGGTAACGCCGACGCCGTTTACCCTGCAAACGTTTTTGCCGTCCGACGTCATTTTTCTTGATATAAGCAGACTTGAATCCTCCTCGGGTTGAATACCGAGTTGTTCAAGTATGCTTTTAATTTGCCGAGTATCGTCGTAAAACAGCGCGCTTACCGCCGCATAATCGCAGTTTGTTCTTATAAGCTCCCTTGAAGTCCTTTCCCCGAGCGCCGCGTTTAAAGAATCTATAATTATTGACTTGCCCGCGCCGGTTTCTCCGGTCATGACATTAAAGCCGTCCTTAAAATCAATGACGGCTTTTTTGATTATTGCGACATTTTCAATTTGCAGGTTTGACAGCATTGTTACTCACCGTGTAAAAATTCTTCGATTTTCTTTTTAAACATTTTTGCGGCGTCCTCTGTTTTTAAAAGTATAAAAAGCGTATCGTCGCCGGCGATAGTGCCTATTACCTCCGGATAATTAAGAGCGTCAACCGTTGCCGCGGCGGCGTTGGCCGTTCCGGCAAAGCATTTTATGCAGCAGATATTTCCGCCTACCGCAACGCTTATTACGGACTGAGCGAAAATAGTATGGAATTTATTTATATTATGCGAATTAAGCTCGTTTATGGCGTATTTTTGACCGTGCTTGCCCTGAACCTTTATCAAATGCAGTTCGTTAATATCCCTTGAAACCGTAGCCTGCGTAACGACGAAGCCGTTTTTTTGCAAAAGCTCGATAAGCTCCTCCTGGGTTGAAACTTCGTTTTCCTTTATCAGCTTTAAAATGAGTTCATGTCTTTTCTTTTTCATTTCAAACCCTCCTTTGAGCAAGCTTGCTGTTAAGCACATCTATAAACGAATCGTTTTTTATTCTGATAAAATCGGCGTAAATATTTGATTTTTTGATTTTGATTTTACTGCCCGACGGTATGTTTACTGAATCGTCCCCGTCGCAGGAAACGCAAATTTTTTCGCTCTCGTCGGCGGGAATTTCCACAGTTATTTCCGACTCGGAATCAAATATCAAAGAGCGGGCAAACAGCGAATGAGTGCAAATCGGCGTAAGTAAAATACTTTCAATTCTCGGGTCTACCACAGGCCCTCCCGCTGAAAGCGAATAAGCGGTAGAACCGGTGGGAGTTGAAATGATGACGCCGTCTGCATAATATCTGTTTATTTTTTTACCGTCGCAGGAAACGTCAAGGCGGACTAACTTTATCATCTCTCCCCTGGCTATTACTATATCGTTAATGCAGTAATCCTGCCGCATTATGGGATTGCCGTCGCCGTCAAGCACGGCAACGTCGAGGAGCATACGCTTATCGGTAGTGTAACTTCCGTCTATAAGGCAATCGAGCAATTCAATCTCATGCTTTTCAATGCCGGACATAAACGCAAGGTTGCCCGCATTTACGCCCAAAATCGGCTTAGAGTACCTGCAAGCCTTTTTCGCCGCATGGATAATTGAGCCGTCGCCGCCTATCGCTATCGCCGCGTCGCAAAGCGACAAAAGCTTTTCGTCGCAAAGATACCGTTCGTCCGCTCCGAACTCGCCGTCAAGCTCCTTTTCAAAAAAGTATTCTACCCCTCTCTTTTTGAGAAAAGCGCAGATATTTTCCGTAACCTCTCTTGAATGCTTCCTTGTTAAATTTGGCAACAAAGCAATTTTCAAATCATTCACCACCCCTGCCGTTAAGCCGCGTATGAGATTCTTCTACCGTACTGTCGGGATTTTCAACAGACAAGACGGGTTCTTTCGATTTTTTTATGTACATCAAATATTCAATATTCCCCTCGGGACCCTTAACGGGTGAAAAATCAAGGTTTAATACGGAATATCCGTTTTCATATGCAAACCTGATTATATCCCCGACAACCTGTTTATGGGTTTCAATATCCCTGACGACGCCTTTTTTGCCGACCTTTTCCTTTCCCGCTTCAAACTGCGGCTTAATAAGGCAAACGGCGCAGGCGTCAAACAAAAGCAGCTCGTAGAGGACGGGCAATATAATTTTAAGTGAAATAAACGAAACGTCAACGCTTGCAAAATTAAGCTTTTCGTCTATATCCTCGGGCTTAATATAGCGGAAATTCGTACGCTCCATATTTACGACCCGTTCATCGGTTCTGAGCTTCCAGGCAAGCTGACCGTAGCCTACGTCCACGCAGTAGACCTTGCGGGCGTTGTTTTGAAGCATACAATCGGTAAAGCCGCCGGTCGAAGCGCCTATATCCATACACACCTTGCCCTCAAGCTCTATGCCGAAAGCCTTAATCGCCTTATCGAGTTTAAGACCGCCCCTGCTGACAAAGGGGAGCTTTTCCCCTCTGACCTCGATTTTATCATCCTTTTTAAGTGAATAACCGGCTTTTGTTATCTTTTGCCCGTTTACATATACGCTGCCCGACATTATAACGGCTCCTGCCTTCGACCTTGAGTCGCAATAGCCGTTTTCAAACAAATATAAATCGAGTCTTTTGCCGTCCGATGACATAAATTATTTCTCCGTACAAATTTTATACATTCCGTCGGCGTCAAGCATATATTCCTCGTACAGCTTTGAAACGGGAGCGTGCGGCACAAATTGGTTGTCAACCGCCGTGAGCCTGTAGCTGCCTTTATATGAGTTTTCCGCAAGCAGTTCTCCGAAGGTTTCGCCTATGCCGCCGTTTTTAATTCCCTCTTCAAAGAAGTATACATTCTCGGATTTGAGCGTATGTTTAACCGCCCGAATATCAATAGGCTTGATTGTATTGAGCTTGATAACGGAAAAGTCCCTGCCGCTTTCCTTTAACCTGTCCCTTGCAACGCAGGCGTGCGAAAAAATCCTGCCGTATGTAACTATATAGTTTTCGGCGTTTAAATTTCCGTAAATATCGTAATTGTCCGAAACGTAGTCTATATTCTCCGGTATGGGCTTTTCCTCGCCCCTCGGATACCTTATGGCGACAACGCCCTCGGTATGGTAAGCCGCCCTTATAAAGCATTGCTTTAAGCCCTCGTAGGTAGTGGGCGAAAATACCGTTATGCGCGGAATACTGTTTAAAAACGAGGCGTCCAGTATACCCTGATGTGAAATTCCGTCCTCGCCGACAAAGCCCGCCCGGTCGATAGCCAAAATCATATGCAAATTCTGCATGGTGCCGTCGTGTACGACCTGATCGAAGCAACGCTGTAAAAACGTTGAATAGACCGCAAAAACAGGCAGCATTCCGCCCTTTGAAAGCCCGGCGCAAAACGTTACGGCGTGTTCCTCGGCAATGCCCACGTCAAAAAATCTTTCGGGGAATTTCTCGCTGAATTCATTGAGCCCCGTTCCCAACGCCATTGCCGCGGTGACGGCGCAAATTCGTTTATCCTTCTGCGCCATATCGCATATAAGCTCGCCGAACTCGGAGGAAAAATTCTTGCCGGAGTAAATCGGTTCGCCCGTATTTATATTAAATTCGGAAATGCCGTGAAATTCGCTCGGTGATTTTTCGGCAAAATCATAGCCCTTGCCCTTGATTGTGTTTATATGGAGCAATACGGGCATATCCTTAATCATCTTGGCGCTTTCGAGAGCCTCGCAAAGCTGTTCTATGTTATGGCCGTCGATAGGTCCCATATACCGAAAGCCGAGGTCCTCGAAAAACGTGCTTTTGTATATCATATTTTTAAGCCTTGTTTTGGCGTTGTAAGCATGTGCCGATAAAGAAGCGCCGACAAGCGGGATTTTATTAAGCGCTTTTTCGGTTTGAGCCTTTAATTTATAGTACCTCGGCGAGGAGCGAATAACCGCAAGATACCTTGCCACAGAGCCGACGTTTTTTGAAATGGACATTTCATTGTCGTTTAAAATAACGATAAGCCTTTTGCCAACTCTGCCCGCGTTATTGAGCGCTTCGTAGGCAAGTCCGCCGGTAAAAGCGCCGTCGCCTATAACCGCTACGGTGGTATTTTTGGTGTTTTTAAGGCTGTTGGCCGTCGCCAAACCCAAAGCCTGGGAAATCGAAACGCTCGAATGACCGCTGTAAAAGAAATCGTGTTCGCTTTCCTCGGGCTTGGTAAAGCCGGAAAGTCCGTTTTCTGTGCGTATGGTTGAAAAATCCTTATATCTTCCGGTCAAAAGCTTATGAGTATAGCATTGATGCCCGACATCCCATATAATTTTATCCTTGGGCGAGTAAAAAACCCTGTGAAGCGCAATGGTAAGCTCAACCACGCCCAAATTGGACGCAAGATGACCGCCGTTTTTTGAAACGGTGTTGATAAGCGCCTCTCTGCATTCCTTTGCAAGCTCGGGCAAATCTTTTTTATCGATTTTTTTTACGTCGTCCGGGGAATTGATTTTATCAAGATACTTCATTGTTCACTCCAAAAATCAACTTTTTCGCTTTGACAAAGTCAATGCAAGCTCTTTTAAAAAGCTGCCCTCGTCCGCGAAACATTCAAGCGCGGCTATCGCTTCGTCGGTAAGCCTTTCGGCTTCTTTTTCGGAATTCTTAATTCCCATAAGAGCAACGTAAGTCATTTTGTTGTTCTTTTCATCGCTTCCGACGGGCTTGCCGAGTTCTTCCGACGTGCTTGTAACGTCAAGTATATCGTCAACTATCTGAAAAGCCGAGCCTATGCACTCCGAGTACCTTTCGGCTGCGGCGAGCATTTTTTCATCAGCACGGTTAGAGGCGTAACAGCCAAGTAGAGCCGCCGCCTTAATTAAAGCTCCGGTTTTAAGCCTGTCGACGGTTTGCAGCTTTTCAAGGGACGGCGAGAGATTTTCCGACTGTAAATCGAGAACCTGACCGCCGACCATACCCGAAACGCCCGCAAGATTTGCAAGCGTTTTAACCGCCTCTATTAAATTTCCGCTTTCTATATTTTTACTTTTCAACGCGGTTTCAAACGCAAGAGTAAGCAGGCCGTCGCCCGCAAGCAAGGCGTATTCCTCGCCGTAAGCTTTATGGCAGGAGGGCTTGCCCCGCCTGAAATCATCGTTATCCATACAAGGCAAATCGTCGTGTATAAGCGAATATGTGTGTATCATCTCAACGGCGCAGGCAAGGCAGAGAGCGTCCTCGGGATTGCCGCCGCAGGCTCTGCAAAATTCAAGAGTCAATACGGGCCTTATTCTTTTTCCGCCGTTGGAAAGGCTGTAATTCATAGCTTCGACTATATAATCCTGCCCGTCGCAAACGTCGTAAAGCAATTCGGAAAGCCCGGAATTAACGAGGTCAATATACCCCTGCATATCATATTTGCCCAATTTATTCACCCCTGTTTTTGCTCGAAAGCTCGGTAAACTTCTGCTGTGCGGTATTAAGCTTTGCATTGCAATAATCCGCAAGCTTAATGCCCTTTTCAAAAAGCGCTATGGAGTCGTCAAGTGACGCTTCTCCGCTTTCAAGCGTTTCAACGGTTTTTTCAAGCTCTTTGAGAGCCTGTTCATAGGTCAACTCTTTCATATTTCTCCTTAACAAGGCAAACTGCGTCGCCGTCGTTAAAGCGGATTCTCAGTTCGTCGTTTAAATTTATATCGTTTACGGTTTTAATTACCTTTTCATCCTTATACGAAACGCTGTATCCCCTTTTTAACACCTTCAGGGGGCTTAAAGCGTCAAGCTTTGATACTAAGGAAGAAAACCGAGCGGACTTCAGCTTAAAATAATTATCTTCTAAATTATACAAAGAATATGAATATTTATCAAGTATCAATCTTTCCTGAGCGATTAACGCCTCGGGCTTAGAGAGAAAAGACTTGTCGGTTATATAATCGAGCTTCTCTCTTTGATAATTAAACATAGAGATAACGCTGTTTTTTAAGGAGGAAACAAGCTTGCTTATGTACGCTTTCTGCTCCTCGCAATCGGGTACCGCAAGCTCCGCCGCCGCAGAGGGCGTAGCCGCCCTTAAATCCGCCGCAAAATCTATAACGGTAAAGTCCGTTTCATGCCCGACCGCGGAAATTACGGGAATTTCGCTTTTATATACCTCGCGTGCAAGAGCCTCGCTGTTAAACGCCCACAAATCTTCGACCGAACCGCCGCCCCTGCCTATTATGATAACATCGGCGGCTTTTTCCGAGTTCATATATCTTATGCCCTCCGCCAACTGTTCCGCAGCGTCCTCGCCCTGAACCTGCACGGGATAAAAAACAACCTCCGCGCATTTAAAGCGCCTGTTCAATATTTTGATTATATCCCGAACCGCCGCACCCGTAGGCGAGGTTATAACGCCGACTCTTTCGGGGAATTTCGGTATCGGCTTTTTATGAGAAGCGTCGAAAATTCCTTCCTTTTCAAGCCTTTCCTTTAACTGCTCAAACTGTATTGCCAACGCGCCTATGCCGTCGGGCTGCATATCGTCGACATAGACCTGATACTGCCCCGTTGCTTCAAAAACGGAAACCCTGCCCCTGATTAACACCTTCATACCGTCGAACGGTTCAAATTTAAGGCGGGAGGCGTTGCCCTTGAACATAACCGCCTTCACGGCGCAGTTTTCGTCCTTTAGCGTAAAATACATATGTCCGCTTCTGACGTGGTTTACAAAATTTGAAATCTCGGCGACCAAAAAAACACAGTTGAGATTAAAATCCGAGTCGATTACGGATTTAACATACCTGTTTAATTGTGTAACGGTTAAAACCGAGGGTTTTGCGTCAACCATAATAATCCTTACTTTTCAAATATGTTAAAAATGAAATCCCCGCCGCATTGTCGGCGCAATATTCGGGAGAGGCGAATACGCATTCGTACCTTTCGTTAAAATATTTTCTTATCAGCGTATTGGAGGAAACTCCGCCTGAAAACAGCACGGGCAAATTATGCTCTTTTAAAACGCAATTAAGCATAGCCTCTGCCGCCGCAATCACGCTCATTACCGTAAATTTGGCTATATCCTCCTTGCTTTCGCCGCTTTCATACATTGCCCTGAATTTATTTTCAACGCCCGAAAGAGAACAATCCGCGCCCTTTACGGACGGTTTTATTTTAAATTCCCTGTCGGAATTTAACGACAGCCTGTCAAGCTCCGCTCCGCAAGGGAAATTGAGCCCCAGCATAACGCCTGCCCTGTCGATAACTTGTCCCGCGTTTAAATCAAGCGATTGCGAAAACGGATCCGCCGTAAAAATTTTATCCCTGTCCGGTTTTACGAGCAAAGCCTCGGTAGTGCCGCCGGACAAATGAAAAGCGACAAACTCCTTTTCCAAAAGCTCAAAGCGTTTTTCACCGGCTATTACGGCGGCGATATGCCCGACCTGATGCGAAAATTCAAAATAAGGCGTTTTAAGTATTTGAGATACGCATTTTGCAACCGAAACGCCCGCAAGAAAGCACGGCATATAAGAACCCTGCCTCGCCGTTGGGGCGTTTGAAACCCCAACGGCCGCAATACCGTCCGTATTGCCGTCAAAAAGCGAATTTATCACCTGCGGAAGCCCGACCGTGTGATGGAACACGGCGTCACTCTGCCGCAAGCCCCTTTCCCCGGGCTTAACGGGCAGCGGTTTTTTTACGCTTTTTATACCGCCCCCGTCTTGGCAGTACAAGGCTGCCGAAGTAGTATAGTTACTCGTATCTATTCCGAGATATTTATACATTTTCGGGTAAACCTCTTAAATACGAGCCGAGCAAGCCGTTAATAAAAGACGCGTCGGATTCCGTAGCGTACTTTTTGGCAAGCTCTACCGCCTCGTTTACCGAAACGCTTTCGGGTATCGAATCAACGTACATGATCTCGCAAAGCGCAAGCCTTAAAATTGAAAGCGACACCTTGGGCAGACGTTCCTTTTTCCAGCCGATTGAATATTTTTCGATAATCTCGTCTATCGGGTCTATATTTTCAAATACCGACCTCGCAAGGCTCTCGGAAAACAGCGAATCCGAAAATACCTCTACCTCCTTGGCGTATGAAATCAAATCGTCAACCGCCACCTCGTTGTTAAACGCCTTTTCAAACACGATAACAAACGCCTGTTCTCTTTCTTCCGTTCTTGTCATTTTTTCCCCTTCCGAAAAGATTAAGCTCCCCGATAAAATATACGGAGAGCCAAACTTTCAAATAAAAATCAGTTCAATTCTCCAGGTTCGCAAAATCAATTCCGTAAACGCAGACATTAACCTTGGAAACGACTTTCCCGGTCATGCTTTGCACCGCGCTTTTAACAGCCCTTTGCACCGCCGCGCCGACGGTCTGCGCATTACTGCCCTGCTTGACGTTTATATACATTTGGATTTGTATATCGCTGTCGCTGCATGAAACCTTAATGGGTTTTAAATTGGCTGCGGCTGGTAAAGCCTGTGATATAACGTCCAACGCACGGTTTGAAAACGAACCGAAGCCGTCCACTTCACCGACGGCCTTTGCAGCAATAGAAGCTATAACCTCGTCGGAAATAATAAGCGTATCCTGCTGATTCTTTTCTGACATGCTCATAGGAAAGACCACCTTTCTTTCCTATTATTATATCACAAATTTTAAAATAAACAACTATTTAGCTTCAATGATTGTAATTTTTTCCGTGGGAACATCCGCTTTTTTTGTTACAATATCTTCTATTTGTAATACAATATCACTGTTGAGCGTGTTTTTTTCGATTATTATTTCAACAGTATCTCCTATTGTTACAAATACATTTTTCCCCGTTTTGGACTTAATTATTGTTTCGATTTCGCCCTGAAGCATAATAT
This sequence comes from uncultured Clostridia bacterium, assembly GCA_947630835.1. Classification (GTDB taxonomy): domain Bacteria; phylum Bacillota; class Clostridia; order Oscillospirales; family Acutalibacteraceae; genus Fimenecus. The sequence continues at coordinate 34,538 of CANRIZ010000012.1, forward strand.
TTTTATTCAATTTTTCCAAATTTTCTCTTGCAACTTTTTTGCTTTCCTCATCCGCCTGTTTGTTTTCGATAACGCTCTCGTAATTTTGCTTAACCTCGTCCTGAAGCTGAGAACGCTTTAACTCCGATTCGGAAAATACGCTGCTTTTCACGGTTGCGTTTACATACTGTGCGTCGCCCAACGCGGCGCTTGCCTCGGCGGTTGACTGCTCCGATTGCGGTTTTTCCGAGGAGGTCGGCCTTGTGTAGTACCAATTAATATACATAGCCGCCGCAAGGGCTATTACCAGCCCGGAAAAAACTACCCTTTTCCTTTTTTTATTGAGATCCATAACTATTCCTCCGATTTTTTCATTTCTAAAACAGATATACTGTTTGCGCTTATATCAAGCAAGGACGAAACAGCGTTGGTAATATCGTTTTTTACCGCGCTGCTTCCCCCGCCGTCGCACACAACCATTACTCCCTGAATTCGGGGAAATTCGGTGGAGAGCAAAACACATTCGTCGCCCCTTTCGCCGTCTATTACCACATATTCGTTTTCGGACTGTCTGTCCTCGGAATTTTCGCCGTTTTTTGACTGATACGACTCGTTATAGGCATATTTGTTTTCCTCGCCGGATTTAAGCGTAACCATAACCTTTACCCTGCCTACACCGTTAATTTGGGAGATAATTTCGTCAAGCTTTTTTTCAATGTCGTCTTCGTAGTTATAAAACGGCGTTGTCTGCGGGTCTGCCGCGTTTTCCTCCGTTTTATCCGCCGAGAACTCGGAAACGGCTATAAGCAAAACGCCGACTGCGCCGAGCGCAAGCATTATAAGCATTTTTCTGTCGGTTCTTATCTTTTCCAAAAATGCCTTTAAGCCCTTCAATTAAACGTCACCCTCTCTTCGTCAAGCTTACATTCGTCCCTTATAATGCTCTTTATCTCCTCCTCGTTCGGATTTTCCGCCGTTATATTGATTTTATCTATTACTATATACCCCTCCCCGTCCGTTTCCGCCGAGACTTCCACGTTTTTAAATTCTACGCCTCGGCTTGACAGAGCGTCTTCTATATATTTTTCTATAGCCGCTTCATACTGCGGCGCGCCGTCAAATTTTTCGCTGTAATCCCGAGTATCGAAATTGAAGCTTGAAGCCTTATTTGCATTTTTTTCGGTAAACGGAAGAAACATTGCAACAATAACTATCAGCGACAGAAAGGTGTCCGATATGCTTTTCAGCTTACATTCCGGTATAACGAAACGCATAACCGTTACCACGGCAAGAAGCACGCAAAAGCTTATGCACCAAGTTTTAAAATCTTTCATTTTTAACTCCTGAGATTAAGCATTATTCCCGTTGAAATAATAAACACGGTTGCAAAAAACAGTAAAACCACGTTAACCGCAGAAACGCAAGAGCATATGTTTTTTAAAACGGCGGAGCTTGCGTCGCTGCCCGTTAACGAGCAAATGACCGAGCAAACGCTCAATGAAAAATACCACGTCAAAAGGCTTAAAACCGACGGCAAAACCATAATCAGCACCGCCGCAATCCCAAAAGCCCCGACCGTATTTTTTATAAGCGCAAACGAACCCAATACCGAGGAAAAGGCGTCGCCCAACGCACCGCCGACTATAGGTATTACGCTGCCCGAAAGTAGCTTTATTCCCTTAACAGCCACGCTGTCCGCCGCTACGGCTATTTTGGATTTTACAGCCAAAAGCCCGGTAAAAATTCCCGCAAGCATAGATAAAGTAAGCGTAAGAGCCTTTTTTATCAACGATATAATATCCGAGGCGTTAAAGCTTGTTCCCACGGATGTATAAACGCTTACAAGGGTTAAAAGGAACACGCAGGGTATTATCAAATCAGTTGAAACAAACGAGCATAACTGCGAAAAAGACAGCAGCACCGCATTATAGGAAAATGCCGATAGCGGCATCCCGCTTGCCGAAACAACCGCAGTAAAAATCGGAATATACGAAAGCATAAAACCCGACATCAGCTTCATAGCGGCAACCGCCGAGGAAAGTGCCGAGGAAAGCGGTATCACCGCGGTAATCATAATTACCGACGCTTCAAAAAAAGAAAACATACTCTCTTTTTTAAGCTTGTTGATATTAAGCGTGTTTATCACCGCACCCATAACGCTTATGCAGGCAACTATGCCCACGGTTTTTACGGGTCGCTTCCATTCGCCCCTGATAAGCTCGATAATAAGGCTTATTATCTTTCTTGGGGACAAATCGAGAATATCGTTAAAGCTGTCGCCGTTCACTCCAAGCTCGTTTAAAAGCTCTTTTGTTTGGGAATCAAGCTCGTCAAAAATGCCGGAATAATCATATTCCTCTTGCTTGCTTCCCGAAGCGCAGACAGCCGTATTTAAAACATTGAGCATAAGAATAACCGTTACAGCCGCAATAATTATTTTTTTCATCATATTATTTTGAAATCAGATTTATACTAAATTCCATTAATTGCTTGATAATAGGAACGGACACCGTAACCGTAGCAATCCTCCCCAAAAGCTCTACCTGAGTTGCGAGCGCCGACTCTCCGCAATCCCTGCATATATCCGCTCCGGTCTGCGAAAGATAGCATATTCCGAGTACCTTCACCGCTATTTTCAGATAGCTTGCATACCCCGAATAAAGGCCGTCGAGTCCGAGCATTTCATTAAACACGCCGTCGATAAGCGATATTAAAAGCGTCACCGCGGGAACGGTCAGCGCAAGCCTTAACAAGAAGGCGTATTCGGGCTTTATCTGCTTTAATACGGTTAGCAGGATAATCCCCGCAAACACAATGCCTATAATTTTAATCATACTAAAAATCAAATATGTCCTTTACCATTTCCGCAAGCGAGGAAAATTGAGGTATAAGTATCAGCAAAACCACGATTATGCCCGCTATTACCATAAGCAACGCGTAATCGTCCCTGCCCGTTTTTGAAAGCACCTGATTTAATACCGCGACAATTATGCCCACTCCGGCAATTTTAAGTATAAATCCTATATCCATACGTCCTCCGTTAATAAAGAATAATAAAAACCAAAGCGGCAGCCGTCATACCAAGGCAGTTGTAAAGCTTTGCGGAAGATTCCGCCTTTTTTCTCATGCTTTCCGCTTTCATTTTAAAAAGCTCCGAATAGGTTTTGCAGTTGTTCCTCTGCCCTTCTATATCGGTACTGCCCAAGCCGTTAAAGAAGGCGATAAGCGTCTCCCCGTCCTCCTTAACAAGCGGCGAAACCTTTAAGTAATCCTCAACCGCGGTTTTCCATGCGGTTTTGCTCTCTTGACCGCCTGCGAGCAGAGCGTCCGCGTCCTTCAAAAACGAAAGCTTGGAAAATTCCCCGCTGTTTTCAAGGCTTTTAAGAAGCTTGGGTACGGATAAGCGGGAATAAGCTATCTGCGTATCTATGTAATTAATCATCAGGGAAACAGACGAAAGTATTTCAATTCTTTCGGTTTTTCGCTTAGCCAGCGTGTTAGCTGCCAAAACTATCAAAGCGGACAAAATGCTCAGTCCCAATATTTTCATATTTTTCTCCCAAATCAACGGTTTTTATGATTTTTCCCGTGTTTTCCTTTGTTCCCAAAAAGAAAACAGTTCCGAAATATCCGCTTTCCAAAAGGTATTTTGTGACGCCTCTTTTTAATAAATCGCTCTGACTGCCGCAATGGACGGTCAGCGCAAAATTCACTCCGCAGGCAAGCGCTCTTATAATCTGTTCACATTCCGCTTCGCTTACGGTTTCGTCGCAGAAAACCATATCGGGCGACAGCGTTCTTACAGCCGTTTCTATAGCCTCCGACTTGGGATAGTTTATAAGCACGTCGGTATTCTCGCCTACGTCGCACTCCGATTTTTCGGCGTTGCTTCCGGATATTTCGCTTCTTTCGTCGATAACGGCGCACTTGAAATATTCGCCTGCGTTTCCGTTTGAAATTTGCCTTACAAGGTCGCGCAAAACCGTAGTTTTTCCGCTGTTGGGAGGGCCTGCGATTATTACGTTTGAGAGCTTTCCCCGAAAGGAGAGATTCATAATTTTATCCGCGCAGCCGTAAACGTCGTTTGCCACCCTGATATTAAGGCTGTTTATGTTTTTTACCGACACAATGCTTTCGCCCTGCTTTACAGCCGTGCCGCAAAGACCTACCCTGTGCCCTCCCTTTACCGTAATAAAGCCCTTGTTTATTTCGTCCTGATAGGAATAAATCGAAAAGCTGCATATCCTTTTTAAAGCTTCGTTAAATTCATCGGCGGTTATCTTTATAAGCTTGTCGCTGAGCATATATGTAAACCGTCCGCTTTTTGAAATAAAACCGCAGCCCTTTTCGCTTACTATTACTATCGGCTTATCGATTCTAAGCCTGATTTCCCTGATATTTATGCTGTTTTTTGTCACCGCTTCAAAAAGCGCGTTCTTGATTCTTACGGGCAAAAACAGTAAAATATCGTTAAATCCTTTGTTTGTGCAAATCATTTTTTCACCTCAAGAATATATATGCTACTTGTCCTAAAATATAACTTGAAAGCCTCTTTAAAATATGGTAAAATTTATTGAACATTTAATAAGAATACAAGGAGCAGTCAAAATGCAAAAAAAGAGTCTTGCCAACAGGCAAAATAAATTATATTTGCTTTTTAATAACAATAAATACGTTATTCTCTCCTCGCTTATTGCGTTTGCAATAACTCAGCTTATCGCCTATTGCTTTGATATGATTCCTTACGGCGATATGACCGTATTGCGTATGGATTTGTACCATCAGTACGGTCCGCTTTTCGGCGAGCTTTACGACAGGATTGTCGGCGGAGAGTCTTTGGTTTATTCCTGGAATTCCGGCCTTGGCGAAACTTTTTTGGGCAATTTCTTTAATTATCTGTCAAGCCCGTTTTCAATAATAATTTTGCTTTTCGGTCATAAGAACATCACCGAAGCGATTTCCTGTATGATTATGCTCAAGGCTGTTTTCTCTGCGGGAACATTTACCTACTATTTAAAAAAATCGCTCAATCAGCACAGCGCGTTTACCGCAGGCTTCGGCGTTTTGTACGCTTTTTGCGGTTACTTTGTGGCGTATTACTGGAACCTTATGTGGCTTGACGCTATGGTGTTTTTCCCGCTTGTCGTATTGGGTATAGAAAATATAATCAAAAAAGGCAAGCCCGCTTTGTACTGCGTTATGCTTGCCGTTACCATGATTTCAAACTACTATATGTCATATATGGTTTGTATTTTTTCGGTTTTATATTTTCTCTGCTGTTATTTTTCAAACTATTCTTTGGGCGAAAAATTCGATAAGCTTTCGCAGAACAAAAGCGTTATTTTCAAATTGAAAAATTCCGTATTTTTAAATTCCGGCGTTAAATTTGCCTTCTACTCTTTCGTTTCCGCCTGTATTGCGGCGTTTGCGCTTTTGCCGCTTATAACGGTTTTGTCGCAAAGCTCGGCGACGTCGGGCAGTATGCCCACGGAAACGACAAAATATTTCAGCGCCTTCGATTTCCTTGCTAACCACCTTGCAAGCACCGAACCTACGATACGTTCAAGCGGAGATACCGTTTTGCCGAACGTCTACTGCGGCATTTTAACGGTAATGCTTATTCCGCTGTATCTTTATTCAAAAAAGATAAGCACAAGGGAAAAGGCGGCGAACGTCATTTTGCTTGCCGTTCTCTATTTCAGCTTTAATATAAATTATCTTAATTACATTTGGCATGGCTTCCATTTCCCGAACGACCTGCCTTACCGTTTTTCTTTTATGTATTCGTTTATTTTGCTTACCTTGGCGGTAAAGGCGTTGATACACATTTCCGAATACACTTCAAGGCAGCTTTTGTCGGTAGGTATAGGCGTTATAGCTTTTATAGTTTTGGTTGAGAAAATCACCTCCGCGAATATTGACGACACTTCGCTGATTTTCAGCCTTGTCTTTGCCGTAGGATACGTTATAATCCTCCGCCTGTTCAAGGATAAAAGATTTCAGGCGTCGGCGGTTTCGGTGCTTATGCTGTGCGCCGTTTGCTCCGAAATTGCCCTTGGCAATACCGATAAATACTCCATAAATCAAACAAAGGAAAACTATATCGAAGGCTACGACGATTTCAGACAGCTTAAATCACGCCTCGACGAAATTGAGGGCGACGGACTTTACAGAATGGAGCTTGCAAGCTCAAAGACTACCATGGACCCCTGCTGGCTCGATTACAACGGAGTTTCCGTCTTTTCCTCCATGGCGTTTGAAACGGTATCTAATCTTCAACAGCAGGTAGGTCTTTACGGCAATTTTATCAACAGCTACACTTACGCTATGCAAACGCCCGTTTACAACTCTATGTTCGGGCTTAAATACATTGTGAAAAACGACGACAGTATCAGAATTAATCCCGAGCTTTTAAACGAAATGTTCAGCGTAAACAACTATACCGTTTACGAAAACAAATACCCGCTTTCCGTTGCTTTTGCCGCAAACAAGGCGGCTTCGGGCTGGAACGCTTCGACTTATGACAACCCGTTTATGGCGCAGTCCGAATTTTTCAGGCTTGCAAGCGGAATTGACGGCGTATTTACAAGGCTAAATGCGGACAATACCGAATACAGCAATCTCGACGCATTTTCAGCCTCGGAATTTGAACAGGGAGAATTTAAATACAGAAAGACCGAAAACGGAAAAGCGGCAAGCGTTTGCTTCCAAATCACGCCGAAAAAAACGCAGAACGTGTATATTTTCATTGACTGCAAGGACATTGACGGCGTTTTGGTCAGCGGCAACGACTTCAACAACGGCGTCGGTCAGTTAAGCGAACCGCATATTTTCGACGTGGGACCTGTTGAAGCCGGGGAAACAGTTTTTGTTGAGATAAACTTTAAGCCGGAATGCAGCTCGGGTACTTTAAAGTTCTGCTCCTACGCGCTTGAAAAGGAAAAATTTGAACAGGGCTACAATATACTTTCCAAAAACAATTTTGAAATTACAAAAAACGAGGAAACTCTTGTGTCCGGCAAATTGAACGCCGAACAGGACAGTATGGTTTTTACCTCTATTCCGTATGACTCCAACTGGAGAGTTTACGTTGACGGAAAACGCCTTGACAGCAAAAGCATATACAAGGTTTCGGACGCTCTGCTTGCGTTTGACATAAGCAAGGGCGAGCATACGATTATTTTTAACTACTATCCCTCCGGTCTTGTGGTCGGCTCTTTTATAAGCTGCGTTACAATAGTTATCGCTACCGTTATAATAATTTTAAAACGCAGAAAGCTCCTTTTCTTTAAACATTCGGGCAAAAACAAGTGGGAGCTTGCAAAAGAGGCGGACGATTTTGTTGTTTCCTCCCGCGAAATGAACTCCTCGGACATTTACCGCGCAAATTATAACGAAGCGGAAAACAAAGCGGAAGAAGAATTGCAAAAGGAAATTTCCGATACGTTTGAGTTTAATTTAAACGAATCGGATTTACCGATTGACGCCCTCCAGCCCGAAAATTTACCGCCCGAAAATTTACCGCCCGAAAATTTACCGACGGAAAGTTTACCGACGGACAATCGGGAAAAAACCGACTTTGACGAGCAGGAAAAAACCGAAGAAGAAAACGAAAGCGGCGAAAATTCTTAATAAGCGATAATTTTAATATGATAAAAGAGAGAGGCGCGGGCTTCTCTCTTTTTGTTTACTCTTATCTTTGCGGATAAGTATTTACATTTTTTCTCGCTTTTTTAAAGCGGTATTGCGTACGTAATTCCAACGCAAGGGGCATAAGGCACAGGGCGGCATAGGCGAAATAAAAAAGATACGACATTGGAGTTATGGGATTTATAATTATTTTCGGGTCGAATATCATATCGGTTTGGTTTAAGCTTATCCCCATAGCGGTTAAGGTTATAAGGGCGAACATACATATAACGCAGGCTCTGTCACGATTATCAAAACGATATATTGAAAACGCCTTCCTTCCCCTCAGCGTACTGCCTCGGCTTTGCATGGACTCGGAAACGCAAATCAGCGAATCCAAGGTTTCGGTAATAAGCGCAGAAAAAATACCAATAAAATTTTTAGCGCGCAGAATAATATTCCCCCGCGTTATTCCCCTGCCTATTGCGAAGCGGGCAAGGGAAATTCTTTGCGCCTCGGTTTTTATCCTCGGTACGATACGCAGAAGCACGGAAAGGAGCATAGCGGCCTTCGGACTCAATTCGGAGAACAGATAAATGATTTTATCCGTAGTGATTATACAATAAAATGAAGAAAGCCACATTATTGCGGAGCTTGCCGATATTCCGAGCGACGCGCCGCACAAAAGAGCTTCAAGCGTGATATTGTTGCCTATAAAATTTTTATTTAAAACCGTTATACCGAAATGAGTGTACGAGCAATAATACAGCGCAAACAGCGCGGTAAGCGGAAGCAGAGCGAGATTAAAAAGCAAAGCCCTTACGCCCTTTCTTTTTATACTGTAGGCAAACGCGCATAAAAAGGATATCATCAAAAATATGGGATGTCGAAAGCTGACCGCTCCGTATATGACGACCGCAAAATATATAAAATTTATCGCCGGATGACATTGCTCAAAGCCCATTTTCAGCCTCCGAAATTCCGTACTTCAGCTTAATCCTGTCCAATTTTTCAATAAGCGGTTTTCCGAACACGAGCATGGTAATCGCCGTGCATACGCCCTGACTGATATTTACGGGGAATCCCGAAGCAAGCGAAGCCGCCAGGGAAGCAAGACTTATCTCCGGCATAGCGAGAAACATATGCGAGCAGTCAAGCAAAGGGCCTATCCAAAATACGGTTGCGAAAAAGCCGAAAACCGCCATTATCCATGGCTTTTTGGGAAATTTAAAATTGCAAAACGCAAAACCCGCAATCATTCCTCCTGCGCCGTAAGCCATCATCTGCCATGGCATATACGCACCCTGACCGTAGAAAAAATTGCTTAAAAAAGCCGCTGCCGCCCCTACAATAAACCCTGCGTTTGCGCCGAAGGATATGCCCGTGAGCATAATCAGGGCAAACACGGCTTTAAAATGAGGAATCGGTATGACTATGCGCCCGGCAACGGCAAGCGCGCACATAACGGCAAGAACCGCAAGCTCCCTCGCCTGCGGTTTGCTTTTTTCAAACGACGCAAAAAAAGGGGCGCACAGCTCGGTTATTACGGCGATACCCGTAATATAATACCCTTTGCCCGGAAGCTTGCCGCCTATAAACAGGGTTACGGGTATTAAAACGAGAAACACCGCCAACAAAAGCTTATCGGACTTTTTCATATGTATTCCCCTTGTTTTTGAGATACAGCTCGGCAACGTTTTCCGCCGTAACGGCGTTTTTAAAAATATCTCGGCTCATTCTGCTTGCGGCGGTAGTGTAAAAGCTGTTTTGCCCGAAAAAGCCCTGCGGCGTATCGGTAGTAAGTATACCGCCGTCAAAAAACATACTTATGCGGTCGGCAAATTCCGCCAAAAACTCTATATCGTGCGACACGATTAATATGGTTACGCCGCGTTCCTTCAGCTTTTTTAAAATACGGGCAAAGCTTTTCTTAAAGACGGCGTCCATTCCCTTTGTAGGCTCGTCAAGCAAGAGCAGCTTGGGTTCGCTTAATAAAATTTTGGCAAGCGCCGCTTTTTGAAGCTCGCCGCCCGACAAATCAAAGGGATGGCGTTCAAAAAGCTCCGTAATACCGCACAAAGACGCAGTTTCGTTTATTTTTTCCGAGTCATTTGTCATTTCGTAAAGTTCTTCCCTGACGCTTTTTTTGACAAATATACTTTTCGGGTCCTGTGGGAGCATTGAAACGCATTTATTAAAAAGCTCGCCGTATTTATATCTGTTCAGAGCCTTTCCGAAAATCTTGATTTTTCCTCTGTAAGGCTTGCAAATACCGCAAACAGCCTTTAAGGTTGTGGTTTTACCCGCCGCGTTGCCGCCTACGATAGCGGAAATGCTCCCCTGCGGAACATTAAGACTTACTCCCCTGAGAATGTCGGGACTGTCCTTTTCATAACGGAACCATAGTTCTTTTAAGCTCAAAGCGGGGGCTTTAACCTCTTTATTAAACTCGGGCTCGGTCAATTCCTTTATTTGGGGATTATCCCCAAGCTCCGAGCCGAGCCAATCACGTCCCTGTCTTACGGTAAGCGGACATTCTCCCCGACCGTCCGCCTCGCAAAAAATACGCATAGGAGCCGGCATAGCATAAAGCATCGGGCTCTTTTTCTCTTGCAGGAGTTTCCCCAGACCTTTAGGAGACTCGTCTATTATAATTTTGCCGTTCTCCATAACCAAGGCGCGGTCGCAATAGGGAATAATATCTTCAAGCCTATGCTCCGTTATAACAACAGTTATTCCGAGTTCCGCGTTGATTTTGCGAACGGTATTGAGAAAATCCGAAGCGGCAATCGGGTCAAGCTGTGCCGTCGGTTCGTCAAGTATCAACGCTTCGGGCTGCATTACCATAACCCCGGCGAGATTCAAAAGCTGTTTTTGACCGCCGGAAAGCTCCGCCGTACTTTTATGAAACCAATCCTGTATTCCGAAATAGCACGCCATTTCGGCAACCCTCGAGCGCATGCTTTTTTGCTCGCATCCGAGACTTTCCAAGCCAAAAGCAAGCTCATGCCAAACCTTATCCGTTACAATTTGCTCGTCCGGATTTTGCATAACGTAACCGATTTTTGCCGCCTGCTCCCCTGCGCCGACCTTTTCAAGCTCAACGCCGTTAAACAATACCTCCCCGCTTCTTTTCCCGTAGGGAGTAAGCGCGGTTTTAAAGTGCCGAAGCAGAGTTGTTTTGCCGCTTCCCGTTCTGCCGCAGATGATAACGAACTCGCCCTTGTTTATTGTGAGATTTATTTTGTCAAGGTTCTTTTTTTCACTGTTGCCGGAATATGAAAAACTCAAATCCCGTATCTTGAAATGCTCCACCTGATTTTCTCCTTTATTTGCAATGCGCTCGGAATTAACAAATAGCCCGAATAAATCAAAACTCCCGCAATATTCCTGCCGTTCATTTCGGCAATTCCGAACCCCGGGAAATATTCGGCATATGCAAATCCACCGAGCAGAACGCCGAAAACCGCCGCAAGCATTGCCGTCATTATCCCGGCCGCCAACCAATCGCAATAAGTCATACGGTACGGCTTAAAGCTTGTCCTTTTTCCCGCTGCGAAGCCTCTCGCCTTCATGGAATCGCCGGTTACGATGCTGTTTTCCAAAGATACAGACGTTAAAGCGCTCAAAATTTTGAAACGCAAGGCAAGCTTATCTTTTATCGCTTCCTTTTCGCCGCCTTTGCCTATCGAACTGCGCGCCGTCGCAATTTGCTTTGAATTTTCAATAAGCTTAGGCAGAATACGCCCCGAAGCCGCAAGCAATAAGCAAAGGTTTGGCAAAATATTTCCGAAAAGGCATATAATTCGGTCGGCGGTAAAGAGCTTGCCGAAGCAATTGACCCATATTACGGTTATAAAAAATATGCAGGCGACGACCGCGCCGTATATAAGCGCTTCGAGAGTGTACGGCCTTTTGAAAATTAAAAACAAAACAGTGTTCCCCCTTGTGTTTAGCAAAGGGTTGATAAGGGTAATAAATATAAGCGTCGGCAGTAATACAAGTATTGTTTTCAGAGCCTTTAAGCCGTTTAAAGCGAAGAAGTAAAGCAGGCTCGAGCACATAGCGGCTATAAGATACGCCGGGTGACGAAACAATGCGCCCAAGCAGACAGCCCCCGCAAAAAACAGCAGGTTCACAGCGGGATGATACTTTGAAAATGCGTCCTGTTTCATACTGTTGTCAATACTCCGCTCCGACATCCTTGCCGAGTCCTTTGCAGGTGTAGCACCAAACGACGCTTTCGCCGCCCGTCAGAATGTAGCTCGAACAGCCGTAATTCGGGAACCAACCGTTGACCTTATACATCCAGCCCGATTCCGAACCGCAGTCAAATTCATAAAGATTGTTTATACCCTCTATGTAATAACTGCCGTACATCGGCGTCCAACTGTATTCAAGCTGTATGCCGTTCTGCCCGCAAACCCTTTTAAGCACGTCAAAAACAGTTTCTCCCTCGGTAAACTCTGCCTTTATAACAGGCAAAATACAACCGTTTTTCGGTACATAAGGGGCTTTTGCGGGGTCAAGCTCGTTTAGATTATTCAATATGGTATCACAGCGTATTGTTACAGTGCATGAGAGCTTCGGCTTTGCCGACTGCGTTACATCGGGAGAATCGGGCTTGCCGCCTACATTTGATTGAGCGGTTCCGAGTGCGGTCGTTCTTTCGTATGTACGTTCCGCGCTCGGTTTTGTCGTGACTTGTGGTCTTACCGTGCTTTGAGCTTTAGTCGTTGAGGGATATTTTGAACTTTCCGTACTTCGGACAGTCTTTGTAAAATCAAACGGATTAGTACCGACTGTATTCCCGTTTTCGGTTGCGGGTTCGCTTCCTCCGACAGTCGGAACGCTTGTATTCTCCAGCTGTTTTTCACTTACGGCGGGCGAAGCTTGTTCGGCATTTTCGTTTTGAATTTCTTTAAGTCTGTCGGTTTGAAGCCTGTCTAAATCGTCGTTGGTAAAAATAAGCGGTCTTTCGGCGTTTGCCTTGCGAATTTGAGCTATATTAAATTCGTTAAGGCTATTTACGGTAAAGCTCCTTACCTCCGGTTCGCCGTCAAGCCACTCTATCGTCTGCCCCGCTTCCGCGTTCTCAACCTTACCGTAATAAACGCTGACGCTCTGCGTGCCCTTGCGGACGCTCAATGTCGCCGCCGCATTGCTTATCTGTGTCCTTTTGCCGTCAAATTCAAGCTTTATCGGTGACTTTGCAAATACAAAGGCTTCGCCGACGATAATTTGAGCGGAAAACCCATCGCTTTCCGGGTTGATTATTTTCGCCTGCGCACTCGGGCCGAGGGTTATGTAGCCGTCGCCCAAATCAACGCAAACCTCTGCGCCCGAATCGCAAACAATCCCGTCGCCGCTTCGCAAAACCGTATTTCCGCTAACGGTATATGCCGCGCCGCTTCGCTTTAAACTGACAACGCCCCTGACGTCCGTCAAAACAGCCGTTTCCTTTTCGGGCTTGTCAAACCGTCCTTTAATATAACCGACGCCCAAAACGCCGCAAAAAGCTATGGCAATAATCAATATTACCATCACGGTATTTGCAATAGCCTTTTTATTCATTTTCCCTCTCCTTTTGGTACCGGTTAATTAATATTTTTAAAAGCTAAAACGCCGTCAAGAATACGAAACGTTAACCGCGTCTCCCGCTTTAATATGCTTTACGTTTCTTATTTATACAAACCGCACATATCATTGCGGCAAAAAGAGAAACGAGCGACAACAAGTTCAAAGCGGTAATATTGCCGTCGGCGCCTGTTTTCGGGTTTTCCGTCTTTTGTAAGCTCTTATTAGAGTTTACATTCTTTTGAACGCCGCTTGAATTAACTGTATTGTTATTTTCCAAATTGTTATTATCGGTATTTGTTTCGGGTTCGGGTTCTGTTTCCGTAACTTTATCGGCGGTATCGGGAGTTGCCTCCGACTCTCCCTCGGGAAGCTTGTTGTCCGTTTCCTCTTGCTCGTTAATAAGCCTTGCGTACTGCGCCTCCGCCTCGGTAAGCTCCGAGTAATTTTTAACCATTGCCTTTTGGGTATCGGTCAGCGCGTCATACGCCGTGCGCGCCGCTTCTATTGCCTCCGCGCTGTCTTTGGTTACAACGCCTATTTCGGAAATTAATTTTTCAACCTCTTTTACCGCGTCCTCGTCCGAGGTATCCAAAACGTCCGAGCCTATCTCGACATCGCTCATATCGTAAAGCGCGGTTTTGCCCTCGATAAAGCGGAAATATGCCGCTAATGCGTATTGTCCCTGCTCGGTTGCCATACCGTTTAAATCACCGTTCGGAATATGGGAAAAACCGCCGCCGTCAACGGCAAACAAGCACATAGCGTCAACAACGGAAACGCCGTTTTTAACAAAGCGTTCGTCCGTTTCGGGATTAATTCCCAAAGCGGTCAAGGCGACAATAACCTGAGCGCAGGATTCGCTGCATACGCCGTCGACAGAGCCGAAGCCGCCGTTGCCGTACTGCTTGTCGGAAAGGCATTTTACGGCTTTGTCCGCCGCAGTTTTCACACGCTCGTCGGTATTGTAATAAGGCGCAAGGGCCTGCAGAGCCATGGCGGTTATATCCGTATCCGCCGCCTTGCCCGAAAGCGCCCAGCCTCCGTCCTCAAGCTGTTTTTCGAGTATAAAATCAATCAAAATTTCACGGCTTACCTGTTGCGCCGCATTCGGATTATCGGGAATTTCATAGCCGTGGCAGTCGAAGGCTATAAGAGCCCAAACAGGCCCGTTTATGCCCTGCTTTGTGACATAATCCATATCGGTAAGCCCCATCAAAAGGTTGTGACCGCCGACGTCCGTAACGTCGTACCCCGCCGAAGTAAGGGCGAGGATTACACGGGAATTATCGGTTGATTTTGCCCTGTGCAGTTGTTCGTTTTCGTTGATTTTTGCGTTTACATAATCGACAACATTTTTACAGTAACCCTCGGGGCAGGCATAGCCCGAGCGGGTAAGGCCGATAACCATCCATTCGCCGCCCACAGAGCCGACGTTCGGCGTGCCGAGGGCGTTGATGTATTTGCCGGTTTGCTCGTAAATCGCTTTGTGATTTGCATTTGAAGCTTCCGAATAAAGCGCGTTAAGCTTTTCCTCGGCGGCAAGCAGCTCCCCGATATTTCGGACGTAAGACTTTTGCCGCTCGGTAAGAGAGTCAAACGCTTTACGGGCTTCGGTTATTTTATTTGAAGAAAAAATTGTCGGCTCGCCGATTTTTGCAATTTTTTCTTCAACCGCGCCTGCCGCTTCTTTATCGATATCCGTGTTTTCCAGTTCCTTTTCCGCCGCAAGCAAAGCTCCGTAATTTTTAACAAGCTCCTTTTGCTTGTCCGTAAGCTTATCGTAAGCCGCCCTTGCGTTTTCTATTTTGCTCCTGCTCTCGGAGCTTACCTCGCCTATTGCGGATATCAGCGCCTCAACAGCCTCGGCGCAAGCCAAATCCGGATTTTTGTTGATATTAACTGTTGCAAAAGCGGGCGAGGAAACCACGGCGTCTTCATTTTCCGTACCGAAAGCGCCGTCCGCCCATAGATACCAAACGCCCTCCGAGGGGAAAGAGATTTCAAAATAACCGTCGCCGTCCGTGGTAACCGTTCCCTCGGGATTGCCGTATTCCCTTCCGTAACTGACTTCGTATCCCTCCTCCGGGGCAAACGCCGCCGCTCCGCCTTTATCCCAATCGGAATATCCTCTTACAAGACCGACGTTAAGCGTATCGTTTTCACAGGCAAAATATGTATGCGTAATGCTTCCGTATTCATCGGTAAAATAATGAAAGCCCGTTGCGCTGTCGCCCCAAAACGCCCAGTCGCTGTAATGGGCAATGTTTAAAAAATCGCCGTCGTTTAAAACAATTCGGTCGACGGTTAAACCTATGCCGTCTACGGCGGGATAAGAACCGTTATAGTCGTAACGGAGATTTTCATCGTCAAAGCCGAACAGATTTCCGTAAAAATACATACTGCCCGGTCCTCCCGAAACGCCTACCTCGGAAAAATCTCTTCCGAGCAGTATTTCGTGAATATATATAAACAACTGCAAGGCGGTAATATCATACTCGCCGTCGCCGTCACCGTCATATCCGTAATAGCCCAAACCGTAATCGTCCAAATTGATTTTTTCAAGCTCCCCGAGCGGCACTTCGGCGTTTGCGACGGGACTGCCGTCAATACCGAGTATAAATTTGCTGTCATCGCTTACAAAAACGCGTACGCTTTCCGCCTCCGCCGAAAAAACGGTCAGCGGAACGGCGGTAAAAATCATAATTAAAACAAGCAAAATGCTTACTGTCTTTTTCATCGCTTTCTCCTGTTAATTTTTACTTTTACTTTCTTTTTTTCTTTGACTTTGCCGACTTGCTTTTTGCCTGCTTTAAGCCGGCGGCCTCCAACGCTCTCGGCCAAGGTCCGAGGAAGGCCTTAATTCGTGATTTTTCAGGTTCGTCAAAATCATCCTTTCGAGGTATTCTTCCGAGTTCTTTGTATTTTTGACGTAAAAGCTCTTCCGCCAAGGACTTTTTTTCATCTGTTGTCACTTATCGCCCCTCCTTTAAATAAAAAATACTCCTTTAACCGAAAAGGTTAAAAGAGTACAACGGATTTACGATACGACGCGGCAAAAACAGACCTTAGCTTTGAAAAAAGCGCAAAGCCAAAGCCGCCGCACGGCGATAAATCGGTTGCACTCTTCTCACCAAAGCTGTGTTTAACCTAAAAAGATACGGCAGGTTTCCTGACTTATGATGCGTGAATAAATCCACCGGAGAGCAAGCCTTCTCGGGATTGTCCCAATGGCGTAATTTGCTCCCGTCTCGTCAAATACAGTAATGGCGGTTGTTCCGGACTCGAACCGGATTCCCTTTTACATCTACTCAGTTAACAACTTTTCAAAACCGTATCTTCTTATATCGGTATTAAATTTTGCCGAAGAAAACAGTTTTTTGCTTTCTTCAATCGGTTATTATACAATATATCGGTATTTTTTGCAATAGCAAAAAAACTACGTTTCCAAAATCTTTTTCAGATACATTCCCGTGTAGGATTTTTTGCATTTCGCCACTTCCTCGGGAGTACCCTGCGCTACAATCCTGCCGCCCTTGTCGCCGCCCTCGGGTCCGAGGTCGATTATATGGTCGGCAATTTTTATAACGTCAAGATTATGCTCGATTACTATAACGGTATTGCCGTTGTCCACAAGCCTCTGCAAAACGTCCGAAAGCTTATGCACGTCGGCGGTATGAAGCCCCGTCGTGGGTTCGTCGAGTATATAAACCGTTCTGCCCGTCGCGGGCTTTGAAAGCTCGGTTGAAAGCTTTACCCTCTGCGCCTCGCCGCCCGAAAGAGTAGTGGCGGGCTGCCCGATTTTAATATAGCCTAATCCCACGTCGTAAAGGGTTTGAAGCTTTGTATGGATTTTCTTTTGATTTTTGAAAAACTCCATACCCTCCTCGACAGTCATCTCAAGCACGTCGTAAATAGTCTTTCCCTTGTATTTTACCTCAAGGGTTTCCCTGTTGTACTTTGCGCCCTTGCAGACCTCGCAGGGAACGTAAATATCGGGCAAAAAGTGCATTTCGATTTTAACTATGCCGTCGCCCTGGCAAGCCTCGCATCGCCCGCCCTTAACGTTAAAGGAAAATCTTGAAGCGTTATAACCGCGGATTTTTGACTCCTGAGTGGAGGCGAAAAGCTCTCTTATATCGGTAAACACACCTGTATATGTCGCCGGATTTGAACGAGGCGTTCTGCCTATGGGCGACTGGTCGATATTAATTACCTTGTCCAGATATTCGATACCTTCGATTTTTTCGTGCTTGCCCACGGGCTTTTTGGCGTTATTAAGCTCATTTGCAAGCTTTTTATACAGTATCTCGTTGACAAGCGAGGATTTTCCCGAACCCGAAACGCCCGTAACGCAGATAAACTTGCCCAAGGGGAACTCGACGTCGATTTTTTTGAGGTTATTTTCCCGAGCCTTTCTGACAACGAGCTTTTTGCCGTTGCCCTCCCGCCTTTTTTCGGGAATTTCGATTTTCCTTTTACCGGAAAGGTACATACCCGTTATTGAAGACTCGCATTTTGCCAAATCCTCCGCAGAACCTGCAAAAACCACGTCCCCGCCGTGTATGCCTGCGCCCGGGCCGATGTCAACGACATAATCCGCCGACCTTATTGTATCCTCGTCATGCTCGACGACTATAAGGGTATTTCCCAAATCCCTAAGCCTTTTAAGGGTATCAAGCAATTTGTCGTTATCCCTCTGGTGAAGTCCTATGCTCGGCTCGTCAAGAATGTAAAGCACGCCCATAAGGGAGGAGCCTATCTGCGTGGCAAGCCTTATTCTTTGGCTCTCGCCGCCCGAAAGAGTACCCGAAGCGCGGGAAAGATTAAGGTACCCGAGCCCGACGCTTGAAAGGAAGCTTAGCCTTTGCTTAATCTCCTTTATGATAAGCTTCGCTATCATCTGTTCCCTCTCGCTGAGTTCGAGGTTTTCGATAAATTCAAGCTCCTTTTCAACGGAAAGATTTGTAAGCTCTATTATGTTAAGCCCGCCTACCGTTACGGCAAGCGCTGATTTTTTAAGCCTCATACCGTGACATTCGGGGCAGTTGCATTCCTCCATAACCTGCGAAATCTCGTACCTTGACCACTCGCTTGTGGTTTCGTCATAACGCCTTTGCAGGTTGTTGATTACGCCCTCGAAATCGGTTTTGTAAGTACCGCTTCCGTACTCGTTTACCCTCGTCATTTTGATTTTTTTGCCGTTTGTGCCGTAAAGAATTGCGTCAAGCTGTTTTTTGCTGAGCTTTGACACGGGTGTATCGAGCGTAAAGCCGTATTCGTCCGCCAACGCCCGGTAATACATCTGCGCTATTGTGCCGCTGTCCGCCTTTGACCAGCCGGTTGCGTTTACGGCGCCCTCGTTTATGGATAGATTTTTATTCGGTATAACAAGGTCCGGACTTACCCTCATAAAAATTCCGAGTCCCGTACACTTTGGACATGCGCCGAAAGGATTGTTAAAGGAGAAAACCCTCGGCGACATTTCGTCTATGCAAATTCCGTGCTCCGGGCAGGCAAAGTTTTGAGAAAACAAAAGCTCCTCGCCGCCGACGACGTCAACTATAACGTTCCCGCCGCCGAGATTGCAGGCCGTATCAACCGCCTCTGCAAGTCTGCTTCTTATCCCCTCGCCCGTAACAAGACGGTCGACAACTATCTCTATGCTGTGCTTGATATTTTTATCTAACTTAATATCCTCGGACAAATCATACATATTGCCGTCGATTCTTACCCTGACAAAGCCGGATTTTCTTGCGCTATCAAGCTCCTTGACATGCTCGCCCTTTCTGCCTTTAATTACGGGCGACATAATCTGAATTTTGGAGCCGTTTTCAAGCTTCAAAATATCGTCAACTATGCCGTCCACGGTCTGCATGGATATTTCCCTGCCGCATACCGGACAGTGGGGAACGCCTATTCTTGCGTAAAGAAGCCTTAAATAGTCGTAAATTTCCGTTACCGTTCCCACCGTGGAGCGAGGATTTTTAGAAGTGGTTTTCTGGTCGATTGAAATTGCCGGAGAAAGCCCTTCGATATACTCGACGTTGGGCTTTTCCATTTGACCTAAAAACTGCCTTGCATACGACGACAGCGACTCGACATACCTGCGCTGACCCTCCGCGTAAATAGTATCGAAAGCAAGCGAGGATTTACCCGAACCCGAAAGCCCGGTAAAAACTATGAGCTTGTCGCGCGGTAATTCCAAATCTATATTTTTTAAATTATGCTCTTTTGCGCCCTTAATTATGATTTTTTTATTCTGCAAGCCTATTTACCCTCTCTCAGCTTTTGAATTTTATCCCTGAGCATTGCGGCGTGTTCAAATTCAAGTATTTTTGCCGCCGCTTTCATTTCCGCCGTGAGCTGCGCTATCAGCTTTTCGCGCTCTGCTTTGCTCATTCTCTTGCCGTTCTCGTTTTTGTGAGTATTTGAAATCTCAAGTATATCGCGAACGCCCTTTTTGATTGTTTTCGGCGTAATATTGTGCTCCTCGTTATATTTCATCTGAATTTCACGACGGCGGCAGGTTTCGGAAATCGCCCTTTCCATTGACGCAGTAACGCTGTCGGCGTACATAATAACCTGCCCGTCGGCGTTTCTTGCCGCCCTACCCACGGTCTGAATAAGCGAGGTCTCCGAGCGCAGGAAACCCTCCTTGTCGGCGTCAAGTATCGCAACAAGCGAAACCTCCGGTATATCGAGTCCCTCTCGCAAAAGATTAATGCCTACGAGCACGTCAAATTCACCGAGCCTTAAATCCCTTATAATTTCCATTCTTTCAATGGTATCTATGTCGTAGTGCATATATTTTACCTTGATTGAATTGCTCTCGAGAAATTCCGTTAAATCCTCCGCCATCTTCTTGGTAAGGGTAGTTACCAAAACTCTTTCGTTTCTCTCGACTCTGATATTTATTTCGGAAATTAAATCCTCTATCTGCCCTTCGGTGGGTCTTACCGATATTTCGGGATCAAGCAAACCCGTAGGTCTGATTAACTGCTCGACCGTCTGCGCGCTCTTTTCCCTTTCAAGCTCGCCCGGGGTTGCGCTGACAAATATTTTCTGACCGACTCTTTCGTAAAACTCGTCAAATTTAAGCGGTCTGTTGTCAAAGGCGGACGGAAGCCTGAAGCCGAAGTTTACAAGCGCTTCTTTCCTTGACCTGTCGCCCGCATACATTCCCCTTACCTGCGGCAGGGTTACATGCGACTCGTCAACAAAAAGCAAAAAATCTTCCGGAAAATAATTTAAAAGCGTAAACGGCGCGGCGCCCGGCGCTCTGCCTGACATAATTCTCGAATAATTCTCTATGCCCTTGCAAAAGCCCGTTTCCTTGAGCATTTCCATATCGTATTCCGTGCGCTGTCTTATCCTCTGCGCCTCGAGTAATTTTCCGCAGCTTTCAAATTCCTTTACTCTCTCTTCCATTTCCTCAAGTATTTCGCCTATGGATTTTTCGAGCTTATCCGGCGAAACAACATAGTGCGAAGCCGGGTAAATCGCAACGTGGGATATTTCGTTCTTGACCTGACCCGTGAGGGCGTTGATTTCGCAAATTCTGTCTATTTCATCGCCGAAAAACTCAATCCTTACGGCGTTTTCGCTTGAATAAACGGGGAAAATCTCGACCGTATCCCCTCTTACCCTGAATTTGTTTCTTATAAAGTTAATATCGTTTCTTTCGTATTGAATTTCTACAAGCTTTTTAAGCAAATCGTCCCTGTTTTTGCTCATACCCTTGCGAAGCGATATAACCATATTCCTGTAATCAATCGGGTCGCCGAGGGTATAAATGCAGGAAACGCTTGAAACTATTATGACGTCCCGCCGCTCGGAGAGAGCCGACGTTGCGGAATGGCGCAGTTTATCAATCTCATCGTTTACAGCCGAATCCTTTTCAATATATGTGTCGGTTGTGGGGATATAGGCCTCGGGCTGATAATAATCGTAGTAGGAAACAAAGTATTCCACCGCGTTTTCCGGGAAAAATTCACGAAATTCCGAGCAAAGCTGCGCCGCAAGAGTTTTGTTGTGAGCCAGCACAAGAGTAGGTCTGTTTAGCCTTGCAATAACATTTGCCATGGTGAAGGTTTTACCCGAGCCGGTAACGCCGAGCAAGGTTTGCTCCTGCATATTTTTGTTTACGCCCTCAACCAGTCTTTCAATAGCCTGCGGTTGATCGCCCGTGGGCTTGTACGGCGCAACGAGCTTAAAACGGTCCATACGGCGCCTCCTTTACTTTAATATTTTCTGTATAATTTAATCAAACAAATATGTATATCTGCCCTTTGTTGCCATGGAAAAATAATCGTCGCCGGAAACAATAATGCTGTCGACAAACCGAATATTAAGCCTGTGCAGGGTGTTTGAAATCGACCTCATAGCCTCTACGTCCTTACCGGACGGCGCCGCAACTCCCGCAGGGTGATTGTGGGCTATTATTACGGAGGTTGAATTGGTGTTTACAACGCAGCTTACAATCTTTTTTATATCAATCTCGGCGCTGCTTAAATCGCCTTCGGAAATAACAAAAGTCTTTTTCACCCTCAGCCTGTTGTCAAGACAGCAGACTATAACGACCTCGCGGTTATATCCCGAAAGACGGGAAACGAAAAAACTGCCGGCTTTTTCAATGCTGTCAAGAGCAGAGTCGTCCGCCGCCGCTTTGCTCGCCTGATATTTTGCGTAAATTTCGGGCATTATCTTTATAAGAACGGCGGCGTTCCTGCCGACGCCCTTAACGTTTTCCAACGCCGAAACGGGAGCGTCGAAAACGCCGGCAAAAGAGCCGAATTCTTCTATCAAATTATGAGCCAACTGATTTGTATCCCTTTGCGGTATCGCGTAAAACAAAAGCATCTCCAACGCTTCGTGGTCCTCGAAAGCGGTAAGCCCTTTCGCCTCAAACCTGTTTCTCATTCTGTCCCTGTGCCCGAGGTGAGAATGTTTTTTACTTTCGTCCATAAACGGTTACACCTTTTAAATTAAATAATATTTTATATATTATACTATAAAATTTTTCTCTTGAAAAGGCAACAGACGCATTAAAGCGCCTGTCAAAATTTAAATATACGTTTAAAAAACTTTCTCCATCTGATATTGTACAGCGTAATCAAATTGGAAAGCGCAAAGTCAAATATTACAAAAACCACGTTGCCCGCCGCAAGCAGACCGAAAGCGGCTATGGGACCGTATTTTTCCATTTCCTCAAACGGAACCATAAAAACATAGGTGGAGATAAGAAACGCCAGTACCATGGAAACGTTGAATACCAACAGCTTCAAAACTACGGATACTGTTTTATTGCATCGGCTCTCAATTACCGCCTTTAAAATGGGATAATAGCCGAAAAACATTATATACATAACCGCCGCTTCCTTGTCGGCAACAAGCAAAATCGACAAAAAGCTGACCGCCGCATATACGCCGAAGGCCCATTTTTTATTAATTTCAATCACTATAACGGAAATGAGTATTCCAGCCGCCGCAGGGAGCGCATAGGTCATGGAAGGTATAATCGAAGTAAGGAACATCAACACTATTGACAGCGCCGCAATTACGCCGCCGACCGCGGTTTTGGCGGAATTTTTGAGCGAATTTTTATTCATATCAACAACAGGGAATTAAATCGCCGCCGAAGCATTCGCAGCAACAGTCGGCGCACATAAGTCCCGAACAGACGTCGCATGCGCTGCAGCCCGAAGAAGTCTGCCTGCGAGTCTGCCTGTATCCTCCGTTAGTGTAATTGTTTAAATTGTCAAAAGCGTTTCTGTACTCCGTATTTTCGGGTTCTTTGTTGCAGGCTGCGGCATAATTTTTGTACGCTTCGTCAAACCAGCCCCTGTTTTGCTGAATTCTGCCCTTTAAATAATACCACTCGGCATTTCGCATATCGCCCGGTATGCCGTCAAGTATCATTTCGGCGTCCTCATAACGACCGATATTGATTTTTTCCCTTATATCGGAAAATTGAGAATAATCCGAATAACTGTAATTATTGTTTTGAGCGTAAGAAGCGGAAGAATATCCGTTGCTTCGCTGCATCATAATTTCATCATACGCTCTGTCAAGCTCGTCCATTTTTCTTACGGCGTCGCTGTCGCCGCCGGAAGCGTCGCTGTGATACGCCTTCGCAAGCCTTCTGTATGCGTCCTTAATTTCGCTGTCGCTCGCATTCTCGTTTATTCCGAGAACAGAATACGGATTATTCGCCATTCTCCTCACCTCTTTTTTTCTTTTTTTTGCTTATCAAAAGATTAAGCTCGTTTTCCATACCGTCAAATATTATGTTTTCCGTTATGGAATTGTAGCAATTTTTATCAAGCCTTTCAAACGAAGACGCGGCCTCGTTTGCGCTTATTCTTATCCTTGCGATTATTTCCTTTTCCTGCTTTTCGCTAACGGCGGCTTTCGGACCGTTCAAACCGTAAACATAAATAAACGGATTGTATCGGAAGGCGGAAATATCACTTTCAAGGTCGTCGAAGGCGTCCATAAGATAAACCCATCTGCCCAGACAGTAAGCGGTTCTTTTGGCAAGCTCCTTTTGAAGCGACTCGGGCATATCAAGGGTGAAAATTTCGGAAAGAGCCTTTGCCGAAGGGTCGCAGGCAAGGTCAACGCTGTCGCTTTTTTCCTTTTCGATAAGAGCCTGCCTGTCCGTTTGCGCTTTTATAATACCGTCATACTGCGGAAAGCGGTTTTGCGCCTTTTTAAACTTGGCTTTTATATAAGGATAAATCAAATATAAAGCAATTTTTTTGTAAAACGGCGAATCAGCCAAATTGTCCCTTACCTTATAATAGAACATAATCACGGTGAGCGCCGCGGCCTTTTTAAGGAAATCGTCCTCATCAATATAATTGCACTTTTTTAAAGGATTAAACCTGCAAACGCCGCTGTGGGCGCAGTCGGGTTCTTTTTGAAAAACGCACTTTAAAAAAAGCACGAAAAACGTTGCGTCATAGGTGAGAAAAAATCTTGTTAAAATGCCGTATTCCTTTCCCAAAGTTTTGCAAAGAGAACAATATACGGCCTTATATGTTTCATATTCTTTAATTTTAAGTTCCGCTTTATCCGGTTTAACGTAGCCGAACAAAAAACCACCTCTGAACATATCGGTAATAATATATTAGCACAAACGGCGTTGTTTAACAATAAACGAGAGGCTGTTTTTTTGCTTATAGTCCCGAATTTACATTTTGTTAACAAAATAAGCGGAATATGCAAGAGGGCAAAAAAATAGCTCCCCTATTGGAGAACTACTTTTATTGTGTCGGCATCGATCTATTTTCCCGGGTCGCTTCCAACCAAGTATTTTCGACACTAACGAGCTTAACTACCGTGTTCGGGATGGGAACGGGTGGACCCTCGTTGTAATAAACACCGACTTTGAGAAACGTTGCCGTAACGGCTCATCTCTCAATTACTTATCGGATTATATCACAACTGTTTTTAAAATGCAAGTATTTTTTACAATAAATTTAAAATTTTTTAACGGGAAATTATTTATTCCTTTACAAGCACCTTTAAAATTTCGCCTACATAGGTTCTGTGGTAATCCGCAGAGGAATAATTGCTCATTATATCCTGCGCCAAAAATCCGTCGGGATTCATATCCTGATACGCTATTTTTTTGCAAACTATCACGGTATGCGCCTGTTCAAACGAAACGCCGTCGCCCGCATTGACGGGAACGAAACCCGTTTCCTTCATTTTGTCGCACTCCCTGCCGGATTTTGAGCCGCAAACGCCCAGCTCCTTTTTGTATTCGCCGTCAAAGAAGCTGAGAGTAAAGGTATCGCTGTTTTCCATAAACTCATAGGTGTATCTTTGCGGACGCACAAAGCAGATTACAACGTCCTTGCCCCAAAGCTCGCCGAGCGCTCCCCAGGAAACGGTCATGGTATTAAAGCTCTGTTCGTTTCCCGCCGTAAGCAGCGCCCATTCGTCGCTTATCATTTGAACCGGAGATTTGCTTAAATCCCTTATGTTAATTTCCTTAAACAAATAAATCACCTCAATTAATTTTACTAAATATTATTATATAAATATTATTATAGCACCTTTTTTAAATATGACAACAAAAAAGCGGAAATTTACGGTACCGACGAGTTTTCACCGATACCGCCTCCGTTAATTTTTCTTTATGCTTTCGATTTGCAAAATCACTTTAGATAATTATTTTCTAAAAGCCAAGCAAACAAAACCTTTGCCCTGCTCTCAAGCTCGGGAACGGAGTTTTTGTCAAAAAATTCAAGCCTTGTGCTTTCGCCGTCCGTAATTTTCGGCTTTCCCTCAACGCCTTGCGCAAGGTAAAGCGCTACAACGCAGTAAAGCTCGTCGCCGTTCGGGTATTTGAAATAGAAATCATTACCCGAAAAAACATTTAAAAGGGTAAATCCTTCGGCGGTCAAATTCGTTTCCTCTTTCAGCTCTCTTGCCGCCGTCTGCTCCAAATTTTCGCCAAGCTCCAGCGCTCCTCCCGGTATGCCCCATGTGCCTGTATCCGAGCGCAGGTTTAACAGTATTTTGTTATCCTTTATTACAACTGCCGTAGCTCCCGCCGAAATCATCGGCTTATGGCCTATATATTTTCGCATATC
This sequence comes from uncultured Clostridia bacterium, assembly GCA_947630835.1. Taxonomy (GTDB): domain Bacteria; phylum Bacillota; class Clostridia; order Oscillospirales; family Acutalibacteraceae; genus Fimenecus. The sequence goes on from CANRIZ010000012.1 coordinate 60,331, forward strand.
TTTTATATAACTCATAAATTCACTCCGTAAAACAGAATAAAATCAATTTCGGAATTTTTTAAGCTTTCTTCCGAAGCCTTGCAAGCGCCTGTATTCTACAAATATAACTAAGCCTTCTATGGCATTTTTTATTCTACCATAGAAGGCTGTTTTTCTGTTGTCCGTTTTTACCGGACTTGTTTAAAATGCCCGTCTTTATTAAATCAGTTTCCGAAATACCCGCCAAAGGGATTCCAATACTGCGGTGAAGTGGTGGATTCCACCTCGTTGTCCGCTTCTCCCTTATCCTCGACCAGGGTTACCTCAACTTCAAATTCGTTAATTTTATAATCCTTGTCGATATGGCAGATTGTCAAAGTCAACTTATCGCCGACTTTGGATTTTTCTATAAGCTGGGATAAAGAACTCGATTTTTCAAGCTCCTTGCCGTTTACCTTTGTAATAAGGTCGCCTACCTCAACGCCCTTACCTATAAGCGAGCTGTCAGCGTTTATCCCCTGAATTATGATAGAACCCGTGGGAAGCCCTTTAACGCCGACTATCATAGAATAAGTCTGGCTTGCGGAAGCGGGCGTATAGGTTATTCCGAGCTTAGGTCTGTTTGTAACGTATCCGTGTTCGATAATTTCGTTATAAACCTCGGTAAATGTTTTTGAAGGAACGGCAAAGCCCATACCCTCGTAGCTTGTGTTTGCAATCTTTGAAGAATTTATGCCGACGAGCTGTCCGTTCGAGTTTACAAGAGCGCCGCCGGAATTCCCGGGATTTATGGCCGCAGTATGCTGAAGACAAACCATTTTATAACCAATTTCACTGTTTATGGGCCTTGCAATGGCGGAAATCATACCGTTGGTAAATGAACCCGCAAAGTCAACGCCGCCGGGATTTCCTATGGCGTAAACCGTTTCGCCTACGGCAAGCTTGTCGGAATCGCCTATTTCAAAAGCTTTAAGGCCTGTTTTGGCAATTCTCAAAACCGCAATATCCGTTCTTTCGTCGGCGCCTATCACGTTCGCGTCGCATTTTGTTTCGTCATAAAGCTGAATGGTAACGGAGCTGCTGTTGTCAACAACATGAGCGCAGGTGATAATATACGTGTATTTGCCGTCCTTATCCTCGCCCACTATAACGCCCGAGCCCTCGCTTGCGGCAACGGTTGTGTTTGACGAGTAAACCAAAACGCCTACGGAGCTTTGCTTAACCTTTTCGTAAACGTCTTCCGCCGAGATGCCGGTATTGCTCGGCTGTTGAGAATCGGCCGAGGAATCGGAAACCTGTAAAGAAGGCGCGTCAACCTTTTGCTTTTCCGTTTTCTTTTCGCGTGAAAGCACTCCGCTTGCGCTGAGAACCGTAAGGACCGAAGCAACGAACACTATTAAAACTATGCAGACGGCAAAAATCTTTTTGCCTTTTTTATTTTTGCCTGCGTTGTTATTTTGCCGATTATACGGCTCGGAGGTATTAAAGGGTTGATTGGGTACGGTGTTTTGCTGAGGATTGTACGGATTTTGATTTTGATAAGGATAGCTCCCCTGCTGAGGATTGTTGCCGTAATAAACGTAATTGGGCGAGCTTTTTCTGCCGTACTGCTGAGGATTTTGACCGTAATAATATCTTTGCTCGGCAGAATTGCCGTTATAATTCTGCTCGGGGGGATAATTATTTACGGGCTGTTCGGGCGTTTGCCGATCGGGTGTTTGCCGTTCCTGCGCGGGAGCTTCGTAATCGGGCTGAGAACCGTTGCTTTCGGTCTGCCCCGGGTTAGAATCTTCCCCCTGCCGCAAGTTTAAATTTTCGTCGTTAGACGTCCCGTTTTCATTTTCCCCTCCGGTGAAATTATTATTGTCAAATTCGCTCATGAATAAGACCTCCTGTTGTTTTCTGTTATATATACTAAATCAATAATATTAACTTGTTATTAACAAGGTTTTAAGTTTTTTTGCTTGGCTGCGGGTATTCCGGCAAAGTAAAGCTGAAAGCCGTATATTCGTTTTCAACGCTGTCCGCCTTAACGCTTCCGCCGTGCATTTCTATTATTGTTTTTACTATATACAGCCCGAGGCCCGCGCTCTTTGTATCGAAGCTTCGGGATTTATCCACCTTATAGAAGCGTTCAAAAATCTTTGAAAGCTCCTCGGAGGAAATTCCCGAACCCGTATTTAATATTGTCACGGTTGCGGAATTGTCGGAATTTTTAGCGACAGACGCGGTAATTGTGCCGTTCTTTGTAAACTTAACCGCATTGTCGACAAGATTGTAAATAACCTGGTGAATCATATCCTCGTCCGCATTTACAAGCAGCGGTTCAAGGGTATCAAGCCCTTTTATCTCGATATTATTATGCTCAATTTGTTGCTCAAATGATATAAGAACATTAATTATATCGTTCGTTATATTAAATTGCTTCGGATTTAAATTCAACTCGCCCTCCTCGATTTTGGAGAGGTTAAGCATCGCTACAACGAGCCTTGAAAGCCTTTTGGTTTCGTTTGAAACGATTTCGAGATAATGCTCCTGCTTTTCCGGCGGGATAGTGCCGTCAAGTATTCCGTCGATAAAACCTCCTATAGTGGTCATAGGCGTTTTTAATTCGTGGGAAACATTCGCAACGAAGCTTCTTCTTGAGCTTTCGAGCATCGCAAGGTTCGAAGCCATTTTGTTGAATTCCCTTAACAGGCTCTCAAGCTCGCGTCCGCCCCTTACCCGTACTCTGTAGCTGAAATCGCCCATCGCATAGGATTTTGTGGCGTTGGACATATCCTTAAGCGGGCTTAAAATATTGTTAATAAAGAAATAAATCGCCACCGCGCCTATTAAAAGCGAAAATGCCGAAGCGAGCAAAAACGCCTTTAACGTACTTGAAAGGAAGGAAGCCGCGCCCGTGGAAGCGGGAGTTGCGGCAAATACTATAGCGACTACCTTATCGTTTACAACTATGGGGTCGGCGGCTACAATCTGCTCTTTTGAATAAACCCCGCCGAGAGTTGTGCCGGTGTTTGAATACTCGCCCTTTTCCGCTTCGGAGATAATCGGCGCGGGTATGTGGTACATAGAGTGTACTATACATTTTCCGTCGCTTACTATTTCATATTCGTCGGTAACAAGGTCCTTGCACAAGATGACGTCGCCGGCAAGATTGCAAACATAAATGTCCGCGTCAATAGCTTTTGAAATCATTGAAATATTATTACAAAGCATAAAAATAGAGCCCTGTAAATCGGAATTAATCCTTGTTTCCAAAACCTCCGTGGTAAGCGCCGAAACATTTTTTGAATTTTCGTGGAGCAAATTACGGGTTTGATCGAACCAGTTATTTGCTCCGAACACGCTGAAGGATATTCCCAAAATGGCAAAACAAATAAATTCAAGTACAAGGAAGGCTACAAAATATTTGAGGAATATTCCCCTGTTTTTAATAAGTCCCTTCCCTTTTTTTAAAAATGATTTGCGTTCTTTTGCCGGCATAAAAATTAATCCTTCGTTTCAAATTTATATCCTACGCCCCAAACGGTTTTAAGCTCCCATTTGTCGGAAACGCCCTCAAGCTTTTCTCTGAGCCTTTTAACATGAACGTCGACCGTTCTCGAATCGCCGTAGTAATCGAAGCCCCATACCTCGTCAAGAAGCTGATCTCTTGAAAAAACTCTGTTCGGATTTGAAGCCAAATGAAAAATCAGCTCAAGCTCTTTGGGCGGGGTGTCAATCTGAACTCCGTTTACCTTCATCTCATAATTTTCAAGGTTTACCGAGAGCTTGTCGAAGTTTACTTCCTTTACCGTTTCGGGAGAGGAAGAAGCGCCGCTTCGGCGCAGAACCGCTTTTATTCTTGCGACTATTTCCTTTGTATCAAACGGCTTTGTAACATAGTCGTCGGCCCCCAATTCAAGCCCCAAAACCTTATCGAAGGTTTCTCCCTTTGCGGTAAGCATTATTATGGGCTTATACGAAAACTTGCGTATTTCGCGGCAAACCTGCCAGCCGTCAAGCTGAGGAAGCATTATGTCAAGCAGCATCAGGTCGGGTTCCTCCTGCTTAAATGCGCTTATAGCCGACATACCGTCGTTTACGATTTTGGTTGTAAAGCCCTCTTTTTCAAGGTAGAGCCGTAAAAGCTCGCAAATATTAATATCGTCGTCCACTATGAGTATTTTTTCGTTCGACATATAAATCCTCCTTAATTCAACAACTATAAATTAAAATAAAAATAAAAATTAGATGTGAACAAAAAATCAACATTTGTTAAATTGTAATTTTATCGTAACATCAAAACAGAGCTTTGAAAATATCCAAAACTCCGCTTTTTTAATTTTACTTTGAAAACCTGTAAACAGAGGTTGAAACAAAGGGTTTATCCGGTGAAAAGACGTTTTGAATAAAATTATCGTGGTTTAAAGCGTCGGGGAAATATTGCGTTTCAAGGCAAAAGCCCGAACGGTAATTAAGCGGCTTCCCGCCCTTGCCGGTCTGCGAGCCGTCCATAAAATTGCCTATATAGAACTGAACGCCGGGAAGGTCGGTGCTGCAATACATAACCCTGCCGCTTTTTTCCGACTTGACCTCGGCATAAAGCCTTAAGCTGCCGTCGTAATTTTCAATTCTGAAATTATGGTCGTAGCCCTTGCCGATTTTAAGCTGTTCGTCGTCAGCGTTTACGTCCCTGCCGATGGTTTTGCCCTGTCTGAAATCAAACGCCGTGCCCTCAACGCTCCTTATTTCGCCGGTAGGTATGGCGTCCGAATCGGTAGGCGTATAGGCGTCGCAGTAAAATTTAACGCTGTGGTCGAGTATACTGCCGCCGTCAAAGCCGTTTAAGTTGAAATAGGCGTGGTTTGTGACGTTTAAGGGACATTTCTCTGTAGGAACGCAGTTATATTTTATCGTAAGCTCGTTTTCATCGTTAAACGAGAAAGTAACCTCGTTATCCACCGCGCCCGGGAAGCCCTCCGCGCCGTCGGGGCTGTGATAAGAGAATTTAACGCTGCTGTCGGAAAGTATTTCGTAATCCCAAACGGCGTTTTCGTACTCATGGTTTGAGTGGAGGGTAAACTTGCCGTTTACGTTTTTGGTAATCCGATAATTTTTGCCGTCGATGTCGAATCCCCTGCCCGCTATGCGGTTTGCCACTCTGCCGACGGTTCTGCCCTGAGAATCCGTGCAAAGCTCCTGCCCCTCTAAGGTATCGAAGCCTACAAGCACGTCGGCAAGCTCGTTATTTCTGTCGGGTACAACGATTTTATTAAGCGTTGCGCCGTATGATACAAGCTCTATATACGCTCCCGCGTCGTTTTTGATTATAAAAGAATAAACCTCTTTGCCGAGCTTTGTTTTACCGTACAATGATTTTTGTATTTTCATAATAATTCTCCCTTGTTTTTGTCAAATTCAGTATATAATTTTATTTTAAAAGTGTCAAGAATAAGCGCTGTAATTTATTGACATTTCGTCGGATTGATTGTATTCTATATATGTTGTTTATTCCCATTGCGTTTTAAAGAAGGAGCAGCTATGGACTTTTTGCTTGATCAATTCGATTATATTGTCCGTTATGTTTTTGCCGTACTTGCGGTTATTATACTTCTGCGCTGTGTTTTTTCGCTTTTCAGACTGCGGCCCAGGCGCGAAGTGATGGCAAAGCTCGTAAATCTTGCCGACGACAGCGAAATAGAAATAGAAAACTGGGAAACCTCTATCGGCAGGAGCCGTTCCTGCGATATTTCGCTTAAAAACTACAAGACCGTTTCCCGTTTTCACGCAGTCCTCGCTTTGAGGAAGGGCGGCTGGTATGTTTTCGACACGGACTCGAAAACAGGCGTGTATTTAAACGGCAAGCAGATAAGCCATGCCGGTAAGATTTCGGACGGCGATACTCTTTCGCTTGGAAACGCCGTGCTTAAATTTTCCTCAAACGGTTACGGCGCAAACGAGGACGAAGAAAACGAAATTACCGACTACACAAACGCGGAAAGGCTTGTAAATCTCGCCGACAAAAGCGCTTATTATCTTAACGGAAGCTGTCTTATCGGCAGGGATTACAACTGCAACATATGCCTGCCTATGAACGACATTTCCCGCGAGCATGCTGAGGTTTATCTTACGAGAAACGGCTGGATGGTTGCCGACCTTGATTCGCAAAGCGGCACATACTTAAACGGTCAGATTGTAGTCGGGGCATATCCGCTTTATGACGGAGATATTATTTCCGTGGGCGAATACAGCTTTATGTTCAGAGAATAAGCAAAGGGAGGTACTGTTGTGTCTGAAAAGAAAACTAAAAGAAAATACAGATACAGAAAGCCTGTAAACTGGGTTTTTCTTCTGATGCTTATTACGGCCTTTCAGATTTTCTGCGCCTGTCAGATACTTTTAAACGGCGGAGAAAAGCTCAACGACAATACGATTCTAATAGTTTTCGGCTCGTATATTACGGTTGAATGGGTATATTTTATCGCCTTTGCGGGCGTATTGAGAAGAAAGAGCTTCGAGGTTGAGCTGATAGCGTTTTTCCTTTCGGGAATAGGTCTTGCGCTCACGACGAGCGTTTATCCCGACAAGGCTTACACGCAGCTTATAGCCGTTTTCCTTGGAATAGCCGTATTTATAGTGCTGCTTTGGATTTTGAGCGATATTGACAGGGTTATAAAGCTTCGTATTCCGATAGCGGTTATATCTATAGCGGCGCTTGTGTTTACGCTGATATTTGCCAAGGAAATAAACGGCGCAAGGAACTGGATAGTTATAGGCAACGGTATTTTGTCGATTCAAACCTCGGAAATTGTAAAGGTCGCTTTCATATTTGTGGGCGCGGCTACGCTTGAAAGCCTGCAATCTACAAAGCTGTTGACGAGATATATAATTTTTGCCGTGGTATGTATAGGTCTGCTGTTTTTAATGAAGGATTTTGGCACGGCGCTTATATTCTTCTTTACGTTTATCATAATCGCCTTTCTGCGCTCGGGCGACATTAAAACCATTTTTCTCATCTGCACCGGAGCGCTTATGGGCGGTCTCGGCGTTCTGACCTTTAAGCCCTACGTTGCAAAGCGGTTTGAAACCTACCGCCACGTTTGGGAATTTGCCGACAGCAAGGGGTATCAGCAGGTAAAGCTGTTAATTTACTCGGTAAGCGGCGGGCTTTTCGGTCTGGGACTGGGCAACGGCAAGCTCCGAGGAGTTTATGCCGCTACGGAGGATCTCGCTTTCGGTATGGTATGCGAGGAATTCGGTATGATAATCGCCTTTACGGTACTGCTTACCTTTGTTGCGCTTGTGGTATACAGTATTCGCTATTGCGCTGCCGCACGCTCATCCTTCTACGCCATAGCCGCCTGCGCCGCTTCGGCTCTGCTGCTTTTTCAGGCGGCGCTTCACGTTTTCGGCGTTACGGACTTGCTTCCCTGGACCGGCGTTACGCTGCCGTTTATAAGCAGGGGCGGTTCAAGTATGATGTGCTGTTGGGGTCTGGTTGCGCTTATAAAGGCTATAGACGTTAAGACTTATAAAAGATACGACAAAATTATAAGAAACTGATTAAATTTAACCGAAAGGAGTGATAAAGATGAAATCCATTTCAAGACGGGCATGGGTGCTCTATTTAACGGCGGTCGCCTTTTTGTGCGGCGCGGGTTTTCTTCTTTACACTTTTTTTACTAACGCCGATTCCTGGGCTATGAAAAAAGCCAACAGGCACATATATTCCTCAAGCAGTCTTACCGCCGCCGGAACGATTACCGACTCAAGCGGCGAAATTCTTGCAAAAACCACCGACGGCAAAAGGGAATACAACGACTCGAAGGATGTCAGAATCGCCACCATGCATATAGTCGGCGATCCCCAGGGCTATATAGCCAGCGGGGTTCAAAGCTCTTATAAAGACGTGCTGACCGGCTATAATATTGTAGACGGAATTTATGATTTGAAAAAATACGGAACGGGCAGCGATATACAGCTTACAATTAACGCCGAACTTTGTAAAACCGCCTACCGGGCTATGGGCTCCAACAAGGGTACTGTCGGGGTTTACAACTACAAAACCGGCGAGCTTTTGTGCGTAGTCTCAAAGCCCTCGTATGATATTGCAAACAAGCCCGTTCAATCCATAAACAACGACAAAACGGGCGAGTACGACGGCGTATATTTAAACAGATTTTTTTCGGGCGTTTACACCCCCGGTTCTACTTTTAAAATAATAACCTCCGCCTGCGCGGTTGACAATATTCCCGATATTGAAAACAGGAGCTTTAAATGCGGCGGCGAATACAAAATAGACGGAAGTTCCGTAAAATGCCTTTCAAACCATCATACAATAGGCTTTGAAAAGGCGTTGAACCAATCCTGCAACAGCGCGTTTGCGCAGATTGCCGTGGAATTGGGTACTCAAAAGCTCACCGAGACCGTGCAGACTCTCGGCTTCGGCAAGAGCATAAAGGTAGGTAACGTCAACACGGCGAAAAGCACCTTTGACGTTTCAAACGCTTCAAAGCTCGATTTGGGCTGGGCTGGTATAGGTCAGTACACTACGAGGGTAAATCCCTGCCATATGCTTACCGTGGTAGGCGCGATTGCAAACGGCGGCGCTTCTCCCAATCCGTATTTTGTCAAGAATATAACCTCGCCCGACGGCAATATAACATTCAGCGCAAAGACCGAAATGCTCGATACTATGTTTACGCAGTCAACCGCCGCAAAGCTTAACGAATTACTGCGCTCCGACGTTGAAAACGGCTACGGCGACTACAGGTTCAGCGGCCTTGAAATGTGCGGAAAAACAGGTACGGCGGAGGTAAGCTCCGAGGACGGCGGTCTAAGACCGCACGCCTGGTTTGTAGGTTATTCTCAGCGTGAGGATTTACCGCTTGCAATAGTTGTTGTGGCGGAAAACGGCGGCTCTGCAAGCTCGGTTGCAATTCCTATTGCAAACAAAACCATGCAAAAGGCGGAAAAGCTTTTTTCCTGAAAAGTTTAAAGCCCTTGGATTACATACTTTGTGGAGGAAATATTATGTGTACGGCTGTTTCATATAAAAACGGTGATTTTTATTTCGGCAGAACTCTCGATTACGAGTATTCATATTACGAGGAGGTTACGGTATGCCCGAGGAATTTTCCTTTTAATTTCAGGCATACCTGCGCCGTTGAAAACCATTATGCCCTGATAGGTATGGCGTATGTTCTTGACGGTTATCCGCTTTTTTACGACGCCGCAAACGAAAAAGGGCTTGCCATGGCGGGGCTTAATTTTGTGGGGAACGCACATTACCAAAAGCCAAGAGAGGGCAAGGATAATGTTGCCTCCTTTGAATTTATACCGTATATACTTTCAAAATGCGCCGATTTAAACGAGGCTAAGGAGCTTCTCAAAAATGTCAATCTTACCGACGCTCCCTTCAGCGATAAAATGCCGCCGTCGCAGTTACATTGGATAATCTCGGACAAAGACGCTTCGATAACCGTCGAATCCGTGGAGGACGGGCTTAAAATTTACGACAATCCCGTCGGAGTGCTTACGAACAATCCTGCGTTTGATATGCAGATGCAAAATCTCAATAATTACATCGGGCTTTCGGCAAAGGACCCGAAAAATAATTTTTCCGATAAGCTTAATTTAAAGACCTACAGCCGAGGTATGGGCGCTATGGGGCTTCCGGGCGACCTTTCGTCGCAATCACGTTTCGTAAGGGCGGCGTTTACAAAAATGAACTCGGTTGCGCCCGAAAACCAAACGGAAAGCGTAAGTCAGTTTTTTCATATTATGTCTTCTGTTGCTCAGGCAAGGGGTTGCTGCGAGCTTGCAAACGGCGAATACGAAATTACGATTTACACCTCCTGCTGCGACTGCGACAAAGGTATTTACTACTACACCACCTACACAAACCGTCAGATAAACGCGGTAAATATGCACGCCGCCGAGCTTGACGGCAATAAATTGTCAAGGTTTCCGCTTATCAAGGGCGAACACATAAATATGCAAAACTGATTTGAGGTACTGATATGTTATACTATTTTCCCGAAAATTACGGCGCTGTCGGCGACGGCGCTCACAACGACCGCAACGCGATACAGAGCGCTATAGACGAAGCCGAAAAGGCGGGCGGCGGTACGGTTGTGCTTGAAAGCGGCAAGACCTATTATTCAAGCTCCGTAACCCTTAAAAAAAATGTGGAGCTGCATTTGCAAAAAGGTTCTCGCCTGAAAGCGACAAGCGATATTAACGAATATTTCAGACCCTGCAATTTTATTAACGACAAAACAAACACCCTCATAGGCAATCCCGTTACGGGTAAGCCGTCCTTTTGCTTTATCTACGGCTTTGAAGCGGACGGCTGTTCCGTTACCGGCGAAGGCGTTATAGACGCAAACGGTCACAGCTTCGTCGAGAGAAAGGACCGTTACTATGTTACGGGCAATTTCTATCCCCGCCCCACCGTAATTTACATTGAAAAAAGCAATCATATTACGGTTAGGGACGTTACGATAGTTGACGCTCCGTTTTGGACGCTTCATCCCGCAGGCTGCGACGACGTATTGATTTCGCAAATAAGGATACTTAATTACCTCGACGTTGCAAACTCGGACGGAATTGACCCCGACCATTGCTCCAACGTCAGGATAACGGGCTGTCATATCGAATGTGCGGACGACTGCGTCTGCCTGAAAACCTCAAAGGGCAACGCCGAATACGGGCCGTGCGAAAATATTATTATATCCGACTGCACGCTAATTTCCACCTCCGCCGCAATAAAAATCGGTACGGAGGGCGTAGGCGATTTCAGGAACGTAATCGTCAACAACTGTATTATCTCAAAAAGCAACCGCGGACTGTCGATACAAATTCGGGACGGCGGGAACGTGGAAAACGTTACATATTCAAACTGCATCATAGAAACAAGACGCTTCTGCCCGGACTGGTGGGGAACCGCCGAGCCGATAGTGATTACCGCGTTCGACCGTGACGAAAACACTAAGGCGGGGCATATTAAAAACATCAGATTTTCAAATATAAGCTGTAAGGGCGAAAACGGCGTCCTCATACACGGCACAAGCGAAAATATGATAGAGGACGTAACATTTGAAAACGTAAGCGTGGAGCTTACAAAATCGTCCAAGTGGGAAACCGGGCTTTACGATATGCGCCCGGGACTTGGCAAAGAGATTGAAAAGCATAAAAATTCCGCTTTCTTCGTTAAAAACGCAAGCGGCGTTACAGTTTTAAAATCAAAGGTAAAATGGGGAAATATCTGCGACGATTACGCCCACGCCTTTTACGGGGAAAACTGCCCCGATATTGAATTTGTCCGCTTTAACGCCCGCGCCGCTAAGGAAGACTGCGAGGCCGTGGTTGTTAAATGAAAACGCTGTATTTAACCGATATGGACGGCACGCTGTTAAAAAACGACGGTACGGTTTCCAAAAAAAGCAGGGAAATTATCAACTCCCTCGCCTCCTCCGGCATGCTTTTTTCCGTTGCAACCGCAAGGAGCATTATTTCCGCAAAGCGGCTGCTTGACGGCGTTAATATCACCGCTCCGGCGGTACTGCAAAGCGGAGTTGTAATTTACGATTTTCAAAAGGGCAAAACGCTTAAATGCTTCGGCATTGACGAAAACTGCTTTTATAAAGCGGCGGATGTTTTTAAAAGGCACGGCAAGTCCCCTTTTGTTTCCTTTTTTAACAGGAAAACCGAAAATTACGAAATAACTTTTACCGATTTAAAGCTTAAAGAGCATGTGAATTTTTACGAAACAAGGCGAAAAGATATCGGTTCTAACATTCACAAGACCGATAAATACCGTATTCCAAAAGACTTTACGCCTGTTTTTATAAGCCTGTGCGACTGCCGCGAGGATTTGGAAGCGATTAAAAATGAGCTTGAAACCATAGACGGCGTAGGCTGTTCATTTTACAAGGACACATATACTTCTCTGTGGTTTTTGGAGGTTTTCAGCAGTATAGCTTCAAAGGCAAACGGACTTTCGATTGCAAAAGAGCTTGTTGGGGCGGATAAAACGGTCGTTTTCGGGGATAACCTTAACGATATGTCGATGTTTGCGGCGGCCGACTATACCTGCGCCGTAAAAAACGCCGTTGACGAATTAAAAAATGCGGCGGATATTGTAATTAAATCCAACGAGGACGACGCGGTCGCAAAATATTTGGCTGAAAATTTCGTAATTTAATTTATTGACAATGCAGTTTAAAAATGTTAGTATATTAAAGCTTTAAGTTTTAATATGCAGATGTGGCGAAATTGGCAAACGCGCAGGTCTCAGAAGCCTGTGGAGCAATCCTTGTGGGTTCAAGTCCCATCGTCTGCACCATCAAATGGATACAAAAAAGATGTATCCCGAAAAAACCTCGGTGTTACCGAGGTTTTTTGCTGTCTATAGGGCAAATTTCAATAGTTCAAATCCGTAGATGTAAAATCGCTGTTTTCCCTTTGTGTTCAGAGTTGAACTCTCGTACAACAGAATATTTATAAATTTAGGCAGATAGAAATCAAAAAATCTATCTGCCTTTTTCATATATACATAGCCAATCGTTTATGAATGTAAATCATTCAAACGGTTGGCTTTTTCATTTTTAAATCAAAAAAAGGAGCTGAAAAATTATGAACAGATTTGAAGCAGAAAAGAGATTTGCAGAGCGTATGAAAAGCTGTTATCCGCCCGGGACAAGAATAATGCTTTTGAGCATGGGCGACGACCCAAGTCCCGTTGAGGATAACACAAGGGGTACTGTCAGAATTGTCGATGATATCGGCACTCTGCACTGTGATTTTGACAATGGCAGGTCGCTCGGCATTGTCCCCGGTGAGGACTCATTCAGAAAATTAACCGATGAGGAACTGGCTGAAGAAAATGAAAATATGGACGGGGAAAATGCTACCGTCCTCGGAATGTGAGGTGATTCAAAAAATAAAAAAGGCAGTCGGATGCAATATGGCAATTCGATTTTTTGATATGTTCGCAGGAATCGGTGGTTTTCGTTCAGGACTCGAAGTTGTCGGCGGATATGAATGCATCGGTCACTGCGAAATTGATAAATATGCAAATCAGGCGTACAACGCAATTTATGACATAAGAGGAGAATTGTATTTTGAAGATGCAAGAAAAATCAACCCTAAAGACCTGCCTGATATCGACCTTATTTGCGCGGGCTTTCCCTGTCAGAGTTTTTCAATCGCAGGTCTGCGAAAAGGATTTAAAGATGACGCAAGAGGAACTCTATTTTTTGAAATCGCCCGAATTGCCGCCTTTAAAAGACCATCATTTTTGCTTCTTGAAAATGTTCCCGGCTTGCTTTCGCATGACAAAGGCCGGACTTTTGCGACGATCCTCAGTACGCTGGATGAATTGGGGTACGATGTCGCATGGCAAGTGCTTAACAGCAAGAATTTCGGAGTACCCCAATCCCGAAAAAGAGTGTATATTATCGGATATCTTAGAGGAAGATGTACCGGAGAAATATTATCTTTCGCAGAAGCAAATGGAGCGTCTGTTATTCAAGTTATCCCCGGAACACAAGGAGAGCGTGTGTACTCAGACTGCGGAGTCGGAATCACCTTAACAAGCGGTGCGGGCGGTTTCGGAGGTAAATGCGGTTTGTATGAAGTCGGGCTGCCTGTGAAAGTAAAAACAAAAGTGGGATATCAGATAGCACATCTCGGCGACAGCATTGATCTTGCCTATCCGGGTATTAATTCTAGGCGCGGTAGAGTTGGTGATAATATTGCGCATACCGTAACTCCCGGAAATACGCAAGGGTACTTTTTCATTGATATGAACGAGGATACAAAACTGACGGATACAGCACGCTGCATTACTGCACGACAGGATAGTGGCATGAGCAAACACAAGGGTGAACATTCCGGTGTATTTATAGAATCCGAACCGAGAGCTATTTTGACACCGGACAAAGAAAATATTCGGCAACAAGGCCGAAGAATCAAAGAGCCCAACGAGCCTATGTTTACAATCACCGTTCAGGACCGACACGGGATTGTCCGTTACGGCAGAGTAAGAAAACTTACGCCGAAAGAATGCTGGCGCTTACAAGGCTTCACAGATGAACAATTCTATAAAGCACAAGCCACCGGACTCAAAGACGGACGGCTTTACAAAATGGCAGGCAATGCGGTAAGCGTTCCTGTCATTTCTGCTATCGGGCAGAAAATTAAAGAAATATATTACGAACAGGAGTAAAAACAAATGCCGAATCATGTAGAAAACATTATCACCCTAAAAGGTGACGAACAGGAGATCCGTGAAATGCTTGAAGCAATCAAGAATGATGACTACGGATTGGGCACAGTGGATTTTAATAAAATTGTCCCTATGCCCGAAAGTCTGAATATTGAAGCAGGCAGCAGAACAGACAAAGGATTAAAGCTGTATAAAGAATTTATCAGCGAATGTCTTTTTGACAGAAAAGAAACCGATGTTTTGAAAATTTCGGCAGCGTCACTTGCCGAATCTGAAAAAATATTTTTAAAGCAAAGGCCAAATATTAAAGAAGATGAGTGGGAACTCGGAAAAACCGCTTGGAATAACATTCAGGATTACGGCGCTCCCACTTGGTATGAATGGAGTATAAACAATTGGGGTACGAAATGGAATGCCTACGGTTATGATGAAGGCGCTGATTACAGTGAAAGCGGTAATTTACACTTTCAGACAGCTTGGTCTGCTCCGCATCCTGTAATCCAAAAATTAGCCCAAATGTATCCCGACATCAGTTTTGAGCATGAGTGGGCAGATGAAGATATCGGTCAAAACTGCGGGCGAAAATGTTACAGCGGCGGTGAATGTACCGAGGAATATTATCCCGAAAGCGAAATAGAGGCTACTGAATTTGCTTTTAAAGTATGGGATTACGATCCTTTAAATTTTGATTTAATGATGAATAAAGCGGAAAACAGATATATCAATATCGAAAATGAAGAATATGATTTGATTGAGCTTCTCAAAAAGCCTGCCCTGTTTTCAAACGATAGATTAACTGATGCTGATATTCCTAAAGGTCTTTATTGCTATGACCTGCGTGAAGGTGATGACGGCAGATTTGCATCTGTTGAGCCGAAAGTCACAGTCAATCATGCCGGCTCCGTTATTACAGATGAACCAATAGATTTCGGAGAACAGGCGTATATTTCATTCACTGAAGATTCGGAGCCGAACTTTATGGGTGAAAAATTAACGCTTGGGAAATATATATGCGGTGAATTTGAACAGGACGAGAATGAGTCTCAGCAAAGCGGAGGTATTAAGTTATGAGCGTAAAGACAATCAACACAGATGAACTTCGTAAAATGAACGGCTGTGAGGGCTTGATTTTACAAGGCTGCAGCGGAGAATTGCAGGAATGGGTAGACGGTATGAACGATATGCTAACTAGATCAAATATTCTGCTTGACGGTACAAAATTCAAGGCGGAAAACTGCCTCGCCTTTCAAAATGAGGGACTTACTAATCTGCTGTTTCTGTTTTCCGAAAATGTAAAGCTTGATATGGGCAAGCTCGCTGTGTGGCGATTGCAGACGCACGAAAGCTTCGGCGGCGCATGGCTGTCCGACTATGTAGATAACAGGCTCGGCGGTTTTATCCCCGAAAAAGCATCGGAACAGAAAAAGCCCGACTGCAAACTGATCGGCGAGGACGGCAATATATTCAATCTTATGGGAATTGCGTCAAGAACACTTCGCCAAAACGGTATGGCCCAACAGGCGGTAGAAATGCGTGACCGTATTCGTTCTTCAGGCAGTTATGACGAAGCTCTTTGTGTTATCGGCGAATATGTAAACATTACGGGCAGCGATGAAAGTACAGACGAAGATATGGACGATTTTATGGGGTTCGGAGAGATGTGAAATGTCAATAGCAATGCTGATTATCGGTCTGATACTCGGGAGCTGTATTACAACTGTATTTCTTTGCTGTTTGCAGATAAACATAGTTAATTCTTACGAACAGACCATTCAAAGCCTTTTAGAAAAACAGAATAAAGAATAAAAACTATCGGCGGTATCAATTGTTGTTTAAGACAAGATTGGTACCGCTTTTTTTGTTTTAACGGCAGTTGATACCTCGTATTGAAAGCGAGGTGTTCCATATGAAAACCCCTGTATCAAGAGTTGGCAACAAAACGGCAATTCTCAATATTCTGTATGCGCTGTTTCCTTTGAAATACGGCAGATTTATTGATGTTTTCGGCGGTTCGGGCAGCGTACTGCTCGGCAATCCCGAAATATGTCCGTTTGAGGTATATAACGACTTTGACAGGAATTTAGCCAATCTGTTCAGATGTATGAAAGAACGCACAATGGCGGTGATCCGTGAACTCGGTTTCTGTCATTTAAACTCCCGTGAGGATTTTATCGCTGTCCGCCGTTTCTTTGAAAACGAGCATTTTGACGATAAATATCTGCCCGAGGAATTACGGCTGACAGAACTCATATTTCCTCCTCCCGAAGCAAGAGAACTAAAAGAAATACGGAATAGAATTACTGCGGATTACGATGTACGCAGAGCCGCTATGTTCTTAAAACTGCTTCGTTTCAGCTATTCAAGCAGCGGAAAATCCTATTCCTCACAGCCCTTTGATTTAAGCAGATTGTTCGGATTAATTTCACAATTACAAGAGCGTATGGCAAATGTCGTCGTTGAAAATCAGGACTTTGAAACGCTCATTAAACATTACGACAGGACTGATGCGTTTTTCTATCTTGATCCCCCGTATTTATCTACCGAGGATATGTATGAAGTTGGGTTTGAGTGGGATGACCATGTAAGGCTTCGGGATACGCTGAAAAGCATAAAAGGTAAATTCCTGCTGTCCTACAACGACTGCGAGGAAATCCGCAAGTTGTATAACGGCTTTTCGATATTTGACTTTTCCCGTACACATTCAATGGTACAGCGTTATGAGGCAGGCAAAGAATTCAAAGAACTGCTTATCGGTAATTATGATTTGTACGAACGTGAAAAAGCAAAGCCGCAGCAATTAACAATTTTTGAATTACAGGACAACGGCGATTTTGACTATGAAAAAATTTTAAAGGAGTGCATCATATGCAAAATTCAAAAATGAACACGGCCGAATATATCCTCTTTTCAGTGCCGGTTGAAATGCTTGAAGAAGCAGGCATCGGCGAAGAAAGCGTTGTTCAGATGAATGCCGGAAACGGCAAAATCATTATCAACACAGTAAAAAACGCAGAAGATTTTGTCTGTGACGGCAACTGTAAGCATTGTCCTATGAGTGAAATCAACTGCGATGAAAATTGCGAACACTGCCCTTGCTGTAACGGCTGTGAGGAAAGAGAGGGATATTTTGATGAATAAAACATTTCGCATTCTCGGCAAACGGGGAAGAATTACTATCCCCTTTGAAATCAGGCAGAGAGTGGGGTTTAAGTATAACGATGTGCTGTCATTTACAGAAACAGCAGACGGCAGGTCGGTGATTGTTAAGCGTGAAAAGCTCTGCAACAACTGCAAACAAAGTCAACCTCCGTTAAAAGAAGATGA
>CANRIZ010000013.1 GCA_947630835.1 uncultured Clostridia bacterium
AGTCCGGTGGACTGTTTTATCGTGGGAAACCCTCGCCGGGGGTTTCCTTTGCTTTGAAAAAGCAATTTTTTCTTAATTAAATTAAGGATTAAAACGCAAATAAGGTTTTGATTAAACTTTCGGCACGCAACTGTCGAAGCCTTGCTCAAATTTGCAGCGAGCAACAATCAAAGTTTTCCCCGACTTTTACAAAAGTCGGTGGGGTCGAGGGGCAAAGCCCTCATCGCAGTCCGCAGACTGCGAAATCCCTTTTCTTTATAAAAGCAATTTTTGATTTAAAATTAAAGAATAAAAAGTATATAATTAACGAACAAACCAAAGCGGTTATACCGAATTTTACCTCGGTATAACCGCTTTAACTTTGTTTTTTATTGTTACCTATTGTAACTTTTCGCTTTAACTTTAAACTTTTGAACTTGAACTTTTTGTAAATGCTTTAATTATTTGGTTATTAACTCCAATGTCTCGGCGTTACGCATACCGGCTACTATTTGAAGCACCCATTTAACGTCAACTACGGACAATTTCCCGTCGCCGTTGAGGTCGGCAGCCTTGGATTGCTCGTCGCTGAAATCCCTTGACTTAGCTATGTTCTGCAAAATCCACTTCGCGTCTACGGTCGAAAGCTTGCCGTCGCCGCTTACTTCGCCTGTCGGTTTGGGAGCGTTGGGATCTTTTTCGCCGCAAACGGTGCAAACGCCGTTCTCATAGTTATGACCTGTTGCTTTTACAACAACGTCTGTAACTTCTTCCTTGCCGTCTTTGTCCTTGAAGTTCTTGTTGCAGTCCGGGCAATGATAGTATTCGATATTGCCGTCTTCGGTGCAGGTAGCCGCTTTTGCGGGTACTTGTGTCATATTGTGACCGGTTGCCTTAACAACAACATCGGTAACTTCTTCCTTGCCATTTATATCCTTGAAGTTCTTGTTGCAAGCGGAGCAATGATAGTATTCAATATTGCCGTCTTCGGTGCAGGTAGCCGCTTTTGCGGGTACCGGTACCATATTATGGAGTTCTTGCTCGCTGTTTATATCAACAAAATTGTTGCCGTGTTCCTTTGCATAACTTTCGGCAGTTGAACCCGTGTAACCGTGAATTGTGGTTTCAGTAGGAATTGTATCTGATGAAGCAATAGAACATTCCTTGTTTAATATATAAATATCGGTTAGGCTGTAGCAATATGAAAACGCCTCATCACCTATACTTGTAACGCTGTCGGGTATTGTTACGCTTATTAAGTCATAGCAATCAAAAAATGCATCATCACCTATGTGTGTGACACTGTTAGGTATTATTACGCTTGTTAAGCTGTCGCACCAGCCAAATGCTTCGTCCGCAATAACTCTTGTTCCATTATTTATTGTATAATTTTCAGGGATTTCATCTTCCTTTGCATCTATTAAACAGTTATCTACATAGAGAACGCCGTTTTCCCAGTTTGACGGGTTATTGTAATATCCCGTGTTTGAAAACGCACCTGAACCTATGCTTATTACGCTGTCGGGAATTGTTACGCTTGTTAAGCTGTCGCAACCCCAAAATGCATCGTTTGCAATAACCCTTGTTCCCCCGTTAATCTTATAATTTTGGGGTACTTCATCACTTTTTGCAGATACTAAACAGTTATCTATATAGAGAACACCGTTTTTCCAGTTTGACGGGTTGTTGTAATATCCCGTGTTACGAAACGCACCATCACCTATGTTTGCTACGCTGTCAGGTATAGTTACGCTTGTTAAGCTGTCGCAATCTTCAAATGCATAATAGCCTATACTTGTTACGCCGTTGCCTATTGTTACGCTTGTTAAGCTGTCGCAATATGCAAATGCCCAATCACTTATACTTGTAACGCCGTTGGGAACATCATATGATGTTCTTGTATTTCCTATAGGATACTGTAAAAGTACTGTTTTATTTTTATTGAACAATACTCCGTCCTGCGAGGAATAGTTTTTATTGCTTGCGTCAACTTTTATTTCTGTTAAACCGTCACAATTTTCAAATGCATTATTATATATATTTGTAACGCTTTCAGGGATTGTTACGCTTGTTAAGCTGTTGCAATTTTGAAATGCACAATCGCCTATGCTTGTTACGCCGTCGGGGATATCATATGATGTTCTTGTATTTCCCATAGGATATTGTATAAGCTCTGTTTTATTCTTATCAAATAATACTCCGTCTTGTGAAGAATAGTTTTTATTGTTCGCGTCAACATTTATTTCTGTTAAGCTGTAGCAACAAAATGCACCCCAGTCTATGCTTATAACGCTATCGGGTATTGATACGCTTGTTAGGTTATCGCAACCAAAAAATGCCGCAACGCCTATTCTTGTAACGCTGTTAGGTATTGTTACGCTTATTAAGCTGCCACACTGATCAAATGAACCATCACCTATATTTGTAACACTATTGGGAATGTCATATGATGTTCTTGTATTTCCTATAGGATATTGTATAAGCTCTGTTTTATTTTTATTAAACAATACTCCATCCTGTGAGGAATAGTTTTTATTGTTTGCGTCAACATTTATTTCTGTTAAGCTGTAGCAATATTTAAATGCGTCATCACCTATGTTTGTTACGCTGTTGGGTATTGTTACACTTGTTAAGCTGTAACAAACTGCAAATGCCTCATATCCTATGCTTGTAACAGTATATGTGTCAAGCTTTGAGGGGATTTCAAGCGTTTCCGCATTACCCGTATAATCCGTAATCTCCGCCGTGCCGTCTTCGAGTATAGTATACTCAAAATCTCCGCTTACCTCCGCAAATGCGGTAACCCCTGCCAATGGCAGAGCCGTTAATATCACAGCTAATGATATTAACAATGAAATGAGTTTTTTTGTTCCTGTTTTCATAGTATCGCCTTTCGTTTTTTATTTTTGCTCTCGGCATTTTTTGTTTAGATAAAATTTATTTTTTATCTCCGCCGATTTTGCAAATTTTTCTGACACTTTTGATTTTACAACTTAAAAATTTGAATTTCAATACAATCAGGGTGAATGACCGAGAGATCAGGGTATAAAACTTGGATTTTGCCTTTTACATATGAAAATTAAAGCGGTTATACCAAGTTTTACCTCGGTATAACCGCTTTAATCTTGTTATAGCTTTGTTTGAATTTGTTACCAATCGCAACTTTTTGCAAAAACTTGTTTAATTATTTCACCGTTTCCAAAGTCTTACCGTCGCCGATAAATAGCGACTTGGATTCTCCGCGCAAAAATCAATCTTTCGACATAATATGCCTTGCGACATGTATGCCGCTTGCCGAAGCATGGGAAAGCGAATGGGTGATTCCGCTGCAATCGCCTATTACATAAAGCCCTTCATGCCTTGTTTGCAGATTTTCGTCTATGGAAACCTCCATATTGTAAAACTTGACCTCTACTCCGTAAAGCAGAGTGTCCGTATTCGCAGTACCGGGCGCAATTTTATCAAGCGCATAAATCATTTCGATTATCCCGTCAAGTATTCGCTTGGGTATTACGAGGCTCAAATCGCCCGGCGTTGCGTTTAAAGTGGGCGTAACAAACGCCTCGTTAATCCTTTCGGGCGTGCTTCTTTTTCCGTTTATAAGGTCGCCGAAGCGCTGAACCATTACCCCGCCGCCGAGCATATTTGAAAGCCTCGCTATGCTCTCGCCGTAGCCGTTGCTGTCCTTAAACGGCTCGGAAAAATGCTTCGCAACAAGCAGCGCGAAATTGGTATTGCCCGTTTGCTTTGCGGGATCCTCATAGCTGTGACCGTTTACCGTAACTATGCCGTTTGTGTTTTCGGTTACTACCGCGCCCTTGGGATTCATACAAAACGTTCTTACCAAATCCTCGTACTTTTCGGTACGGTAAACTATCTTGCTTTCGTAAAGCTCGTCGGTAAGATGCGAAAAAATCTCATAAGGAAGCTCCACCCTTACGCCTATGTCAACCCTGTTGCTCTTTGTGGGAACGTCAAGCTCGGCGCAAACCGCTTCCATCCATTTGCTGCCGCTTCTGCCGACGGAAATTATACAGTATTTTGCCTCGATTTCCTCCCCGCCGTCAAGCAGGACGCAATAGCCTTTTTCCGTTTTTTTGATGTGCCTTGCGCAGGTGAGGAACCTGAAATCAATTTTATTTTTAAGGTCGTTATAGAGGTTTTCCAAAACGATATAATTAATATCCGTGCCGAGATGCCGCACGGAAGCGTCCAACAGCATAAGCCCGTGGCGCAGACATTGCTTTTTGATTTCGGTATTTGCGGTGGAGTAAAGCTTTGTGCCGTCCGCCCCGTATTTTAAATTGATTTCGTCTACATAGCGCATAAGCTCCAAAGCTTCCTGCTTGCCTATGTACTCGTAAAGCGTGCCGCCGAACTGATTGGTAATATTGTACTTGCCGTCCGAAAATGCGCCCGCGCCGCCAAAGCCGTTCATTATGGAACAGGGCTTGCAGCCGATGCAGCTTTTGATTTTTTTGCCGTCTATGGGGCATTTGCGCTTGTTAAGAGGGTTGCCCGCCTCGATTACGGCAATTTTTAAATTCGGCTGAGAGTTTATAAGCTCGTATGCCGAGAAAATTCCGCCGGGTCCCGCGCCTACAATAGCTACGTCGTAATACATAATACCATCCTTTAACAAAAGAAATAACCGCAGACGGAGAGCCTGCGGCAACTAAAACTCAAAAATAAATCTTAATTGCATATTATTATATCATAATATGCAAATCGTTGTCAAATCACATTTTGTTAAGAATGTAAAATTTCAAATAAGCGGTTTCCTCCGCCGCCAAGAGCGAGGGATGATCGGGCGCTTGGGTTTTGACCTCGACCGTGCGTATTCTTGAGCAGCTTTCATACGCCGCCTCTTTAAGCATCTTCTCGAAAAGCGGAGCCGTCATATAGTGGGAGCAGGACGCCGTGACGAGGAACCCGCCCGGCTTAACAAGCTTCATAGCAAGTATGTTTATATCCTTATATCCCCTGTAGGCGTTTTTCACCTCCGCCGCAGTCTTGCAAAATGCCGGAGGGTCAAGTATCACAAGGTCAAAGCTTTTGCCCTGAGTTTTAAGACGTCGCAGCTTTTCAAAAACATCGCAGCGCTCGGTTTTTATTATATCTTCAAAGCCGTTGAGCCTTGCGTTTTCGTTTACGTCGTTGAGCGCCTTTTCCGAAATGTCAAGAGCGACGACCTCCCTTGCGCCCGCCGCCGCGGCGTTTAAAGAAAAGCCTCCGACGTTGCAAAAGCAGTCAAGCACGCTTGCGCCCTTTGCGTATCTGCGAATCGCGAACCTGTTTTCCTTTTGATCCAAAAAATATCCGGTTTTCTGACCGTTTTCAATGTCCGCCGTCATTTTAAGCCCGTTTTCCTCTATAACGACCTTCGGGTCAAAATCGCCGTAAAGCTTAGATTTTACAAGCGGCAAGCCCTCTTTTTTGCGCACCTCGACGTCGCTTCTCTCATATATCCCAACCGGATTGTAAAGCTCAACGAGCGAATCGACAATTTCCTGCTTGTGAAGCTCCATACCCAGAGAAAGTATCTGTATGGAGAAAACGTCGGCGTATTTGTCGATAATTACGGCGGGAAGGTCGTCGGATTCGGCAAAGACGGCTCGGTAACAATTTTTAAAGCCCAATTTTTCACGGTAATCAACCGCCGCTTTTATCCTGCGCTTAAACAGCTCCTTACTCGGTTCTTCGTCCTTATTGCGTATAAAAATTCTGACAAGGATTTTAGAAACGTGGTTTATAAAGCCCTTGCCTATAAATCTGCCCGAATGGTCGTAAACCGTCGCAATATCGCCGTTTTTGCCCTCGCCCTCGATGCGCTCAACCTCGTTTGCGTACACCCACGAATGGCCTGCGAGTATTCTTTTTTCCTCTTTTTTCTTCAAATAAACTCTGTACGGCATACTTACCTCACCTTATTTTTTATAATGATAGCACAAAGCGCGGTTTTCCGCAATATCAAAGCCGAAACAGAAATTCGCAAAAAATCGACGGCTTCCCTGTTTCGGAAAGCCGTCAGAATTTTAAATCAAGAAAGTTTTGCCTTTTATTTTTTCTCAAAAACGAACTCGCCGTCATTTACCTTCAGCACATAATCGCAACCCTTTTTAACGTTGCCCTTGAGCATTTCCTCGGAAAGCAAATCCTCAATATTGTTCTGAATGGCTCGCTTTAAGGGCCTTGCGCCGTAGACCTCGTCAAAGCCCGCGTCGGCTATCTTATCTATCGCCTCGTCGGAAAACTCCACGTTTATGCCGAGCTTTTCGGTACGCTTGGCAAGGTTTTTGAGAAGATTGTCGGCAATTTGCCTGATTTCATTCTTTGACAGTCTGTCAAAGACTATTATTTCATCAACCCTGTTCAGAAATTCGGGACGGAAGGTATTTTTAAGCTCGCCTATTACCGCCTGCTTGATTTTCTCCGCATTTTGCCTTTCTTCGTCGCCTCCGTCGGTAAAGCCGAACGACGCCTGCTTTTGAGTTATTAGCTTTGCGCCGACGTTGGAGGTCATAATTATAACGCTGTTTTTAAAATCGACCTTCCTGCCCTGAGAATCGGTAAGCACGCCGTCGTCAAGTATCTGCAAAAGCATATTGAACACGTCGGGATGGGCTTTTTCTATCTCGTCAAACAGAACTACCGAATAGGGCTTCGTCCTGATTTTGCCCGTAAGCTGACCGCCCTCCTCGTAGCCGACGTATCCGGGAGGCGAGCCTACAAGCCTTGATACCGAGTACTTTTCCATATACTCGGACATATCAAGCCTTATCATTGCGTTTTCATCGCCGAAAAGCGCCTGCGCCAAAGCCTTGCAAAGCTCTGTTTTGCCTACGCCGGTAGGTCCCGAGAAGATAAACGAGCCTATGGGCTTTTTCGGGTCTTTAAGTCCCGTTCTGCTTCGTCTTATCGCAGAGCAAACCGCCCGAACCGCCTCGTTCTGCCCTACAAGCCTTGCGTGAAGGGTATCCTCCATTTTGAGCAATCTTTCGCTTTCGTCCTCGGTAAGCTGTTTAACGGGTACTCCCGTCCAGGAGGAAATTATTTCGGCAATTTCCTTTTCGGTTACTTCGCCGTGCGAGCTGTCCGCCTTGGCCTGCCATTTTTCCTTTGCCTCGTTTAACTTTTTGTCAACCTCGCTCTCCTCGTCGCGAAGCTTTGCGGCCTCCTCGAAGTCCTGGGAATTTACTGCGCTCAATTTCCCCGCTTCAAGCTCCTTTTTCCTGCTTTCAAGCTCTTTTATTTCGGGAGGAGCGGTGAAGGTTTTAAGCCTTACCCGTGAAGCCGCTTCGTCGATAAGGTCAATAGCCTTGTCTGGCAAAAATCTGTCGCCTATATATCTTGAAGAAAGCTCAACCGCCTGAACTATTGCCTCGTCGGTGATTTTCACCTTGTGGTGCGCCTCGTACTTATCCCTTATTCCTTTCAGAATTTCAACCGCCTCTTCCTTTGACGGTTCGCCGACGGTTACGGGCTGAAATCTTCTTTCGAGCGCGGCGTCCTTTTCTATATGCTTGCGGTACTCGTCAATAGTAGTTGCGCCGATAACCTGCAATTCGCCCCTTGCAAGCGAGGGTTTAAGAATATTTGCGGCGTCAACCGCGCCCTCTGCGCTTCCCGTTCCTATTAAGGTATGCACCTCGTCTATAAAAAGTATAATATCGGGAGAATTTCTTACGTCGTCAATAACCTTTTTTATTCTCTCCTCAAAATCGCCCCTGTACTTGGTGCCCGCAACCATACTTGTTAAGTCAAGGGAGAAAATCCTTTTGCCTTTTAGCGTTTCGGGAATTTCGCCCGAAACTATTTTAAGCGCCAAGCCCTCCGCAACGGCGGTTTTGCCAACGCCCGGTTCGCCTATAAGGCAAGGGTTGTTTTTCGTTCTCCTGCTCAATATCTGGATTACCCTGTCGATTTCCTCGCGTCGGCCTATTACGGGATCGATTTTCCCCTGCCTTGCAAGCTCGGTCAAATCCCTGCCGAACTGTGCAAGGGAATTATCCTGTCCCTGTTCGTTTTTCCCGGAATTGCCCGCTCCGGAGGACGGAGAGTTTATAAGCTTTTTTGAAATTTCGCTTATGAGCGTCTCAGTCGAAACGCCGGAAGCGTTAAGAATTTGCGCCGCATAGCAGGAGCTGTCCCTCAATATCGCAAGCAAAATATGCTCCGTACCCGCAAGGGCAAAATTGGTGCCCTGCGAAAGCGAAAGAGCGGTTTCAAGTATCCTCTTGCTTCTGGGAGTAAAATCCTCCGCCGACAGACGTGTGGGCATACCTACTCCTATAGTCTGCTTTATATATTCCTCAACACCCGAAAAGCTCAGCTTTTTTGAAGTCAGCACCGTACCCGCCACGGTTGAGCCGTCGTGCAGCAGCCCGAGCAGTAAATGCTCGCTTCCTATATATGTGTGTCCCAAATTCTCCGCCGCTTCAATGGCCTTGTTAAGCGCTTTGTTGGCTTTGTCGGTAAAACCCGTAAACTTGTACATAGCAATCATTCCTTTCCTGTTTTTCCGCGGCGCAAAAGTACGGCGCCTTTATATTCTTTCTCTCACTATCTTTGCCCTTTCTATGTCCCTTTCGTCCGCGCTCAGAACACGTCCGGCATAAGCGTTAATAGTGGCGGGCTGCATGGAAACCATAAGCTCGTTAATCGTCTTGAGGTCTGTTTTAATCATTCCCGTAACCGCGCCGAAACGAAGCTTTGAAATTAAATTCATAAATTCGTTCGTGTTTAGTATTCTTGCCGATTTAAGCAGACCGTATGCCCTGAAAACGGAATCCTGCGTAGAAATATCCTTTGCCATTTCCTCCCTTGCGCTCCTTTCCTGGGACGCAAGCTGTAAAGTTATGGTTTTAAGATTGTCTATAGCCGCCTTTTCCGAAATTCCGAGCGACACCTGGTTGCTAAGCTGATACAAATCGCCCATAGCGGCGCTTCCCTCGCCGTAAGCTCCTCTGAGCGTCAAACCGAGCTTCGATACGGTCGTTGCAAGCGTTCCCATACGTCCTTTGCTTGTAAGCGCGGGCAAATGCAGCATTACGGAGGCTCTCATTCCCGTTCCGATATTTGTCGGACACTGCGTGAGGAAGCCCAGCTTTTCGTCGAAAGCAAATTCAAGCTTTTCGTTTATCTCGCTGTCTATCCTGTCGGCAAGCTCGTACGTTTCGTTAAGGGCAAGACCGGGCTTCATAACCTGAAGCCTTATATGGTCCTCCTCGCAAAGCATTATGCTTATATCCTCGTTTTCGGAGATAAGCAGCGCCCTGCCGTCGGAATTGGAGGCAAACTCGGGGCTTATGATATGCCGCTCGGCAAGCGATACAACCTCCGCCCTGGTGAGCGTTTTAAGCTCAATGTATTTAAGCTTTTCCCTGTCGGCTACAGCGTCTCTGATTTTCTCGTTGACGGCTATTTTCGATTTATTGTCGAGCTTTACGGGAAAAGGATAATCCGCGATATTCCTTGCAAGCCTTATCCTCGTGGAAATAACGATATCGTTGTGGTCGCCTTCGCCCAAATACCATTTACTCATTTTATTTGCCCTCGCTTTCCAAAGCTTTAATTTCGTCCCTGAGAGCCGCCGCTCTTTCGTAATTTTGCTGTGCAACCGCTTCGTTCAGCTCCCGACGCAGACTTTCGATTTTATTTTCTGTTTTTAAGCTCGCGTTGCCGTTGGGGACCTTCCCCTCGTGAACGGTTCTGCCGTGTATTCTTTCAAGCGACGGCAAAAGCTTGTCGTAAAAGGTTCTGTAGCAATCCGCACAGCCTATTTTACCGCTTCTTACTATGTCGTTGAACGTGCTGCCGCATTTTTCGCATCTCAAAGTATGGCCCGAGAGCATATTGGAGGCGGCGTCGTTGAAAAACGAGCTTAGCATATCGGAAAAATTAAATCCGAAATCCGAAAATACCGAGTCGTAGCCGAGGCTCTTTGCACATTCCGAGCAAAGGTGAGCCTGCGTTGCCTCTCCGTTAATAATTCTTTTAATATGAGTAGTGGCTTCGTTTCTCTGACAGTTTTGACATAACATAATAATCTCTCCTTTTAATTCATAGTTTCAAGCAACATCTGCTTTAGTATTACCGCCCTTAAAGAATCGCGCAAATTTTCGGGCAGGGTTCTGTAATTTTTGTCGGCGGTGGCCGCTAAAATCAACCTCGCCTGCTCGTCGCTTAAAAGTCCCCTGTCAAAAAGATTTACGACGTTTGCGCGGCATACTTTTTCATCAATCTGCGAGCCGATTGAATTAATAAGGTGCATTTTAAGAGTTGAAAGGTCGTAATTTGCTCTTGTAATTTTGATATAGCCTCCGCCGCCCCTGTGGCTTTCGACTATATAGCCGTGTTCGGGGGTAAATCGGGACGATATAACGTAATTAATCTGGCTGGGAACGCAGCCCAATCTCTGCGCCAAATCGTTCCTGCGGATTTCGGCGGTGCTGTCGCCGTCGTCAAGCATCTTAATAATCATTTCGGCTATTTCCTTGCTCAAATTCATCTTTTCTTATCGCCTCTTTTTTGACTTTGACTATCTTTGACCTTTAACAATTACAATTATAACCTTTTTTGGCTTTACGTCAAAGGTCAAAAAAGGTCAAATTCAATCAAAACCATTCGTTTTCATCATCAAACAGGTCAATTTCTTTAATTTTCTCTTTTTTTCTTTTATTTTTAAAGGTTACATTCTCTACATCGTAAACCGTTTTCTCGCAGAATGGGTCGTCGTTTATCTCCACGGGATAATCTATGCCGCTGTCGTATTCGTTTGGATTAATCATATTTAACCGTCCTTTCCGTTAATAGTTTACGCCGAAAAAAATAATTTAATTCGGTTTTAACAAAATTAAATTATTTTCATAGTATGTTATTGAAAACACAAGAAGGGAGGCACGATGATGAACCTTTTCTCAAATAACAATCTTCTTATCGTCCTTGTAATCATCATACTTTTATTCGGCGATAACGGAAACGGCTGCGGATGCGGCAACAACAACGGCTGCGGCTGCGAGCGCACAATCAATACCTGCTGCTGACGGCAAAAGCAAAAACGGCTCACAGAGTAAAATCTGTGGGCTTTTTTGTTTGCGGTATTAAATAAAAAACAAATTGGCGGAAATAATATTCAAAAAACAGAAATTCGGAGAGAAAAAATGAAATATTTATGGACTGAAAATTTGACTGCAAAGAAATTTCCGAGCCTTGAAAACGATATTGAAACGGACGTTCTCATTATCGGCGGCGGAATGGCGGGGATACTTACGGCGTACAAGCTTAAAAGGGCGGGCGCAGACTGCGTGCTCGTTGAGGCGGATTCGATAGGCGGCGGCATAACAAAAGGCACGACCGCCGTAATTTCGGCTCAAATCGACACTTTATACTCCGAATTTGCAAAAAAGGACGGCGATAAAGAAGCCAAGCTCTATCTTGACGCCAATCTCAATGCGGTAAACGAATACAGGGAGCTTTCAAAGCAAATTGACTGCGACTTTGAGGAAAGACCATCGATAATGTATTCCCTTGACGACGAAAAACTTATGCGGGACGAGGCGGAATATCTAAATTCTATCGGCTTTAACGCGGAGTTCGTGAAGGAAACGCCGCTCGGCTTTCCCGTTGAGGGAGCGGTTAAATATCCGGGAATGGCGCAGTTTCATCCGCTGAAATTTCTCTACGGCGCAGCGGAAGGACTTAATATATACGAAAACAGCTTTGTCCGTTCTCTCAAAGGCACAACCGCCTACACGGACAAGGGAAAAATCTCCGCAAAAAGGGTAATTGTTGCCACCCATTTTCCCTTTAAAGACAGCAACGGAATGTATTTTATGAAGCTTTACCAAAGGCGCTCCTATGTTATAGCGCTCAGGGGAGCCGTGGATTTAGGCTGTACCGTTGAAGATTACGAAGAAAACGGACTGTTTTTCAGAAATTACAAAGACCTGCTCATAATAGGAGGCGGGACTCACCGTACAGGAAAAAGCGGAGGCTTTGAAGCGGTACGCAGGTTTGCCCGAAAATACTATCCCGACGCAAAGGAGGCTTACGCCTGGGCAAATCAGGATTGCGTAAGTCTTGACGGCAGGGCGTATATAGGCGAATACAGCCCCAATCTGCCCGGAGTTTACGTTGCTGCGGGCTTTAATCTTTGGGGTATGACAACGTCGATGATATCCGCCGACATACTCTGCGATATGCTCTCGGGCAAAAGCAATAAATACCTTGAAGCGGTAAAGCCCGACAGAAGTATGCTGAATTCACAGCTTTTTTTAAATGCGGGTTCAAGCGTTATTAACTTTATTAAACCGAGCTTAAAAAGATGCCCGCATCTCGGCTGCGCGTTAAGCTTTAACGAAGCCGAAGGGACCTGGGACTGCCCCTGCCACGGCTCCCGCTTTGACCGAGACGGACGGCTTATAAACGGCCCCGCACTTAAAGGCATTGACGTAAAATAGAACGCATCGAGCGTTACGCCCTGTTAAAGCGCGTTTTAACGCTTTAAATAAAAAAAGCGCCTTACCCGTACTTACCGTGCAGAAAGACGCTTCGTTTTTATCTCAAATTATTTTATCCCAAATTAATTATATGTATCGCCTTAACGGGACAGCCCTCGGCGCATTTGCCGCAGCCCGTGCATTTTTCGTAATCTACATGGGCGGTATTGTTCTCAACCTTTATTGCGCCAAATTCGCAAAGCTTAGTGCATTTCATGCAGCCTATACAGCCGGCAGAACATTCCTTCCTTGTAAAAGCGCCCTTGTTGTGGTTTTTGCAGGTTACCGCCGCCTTAGTCTTGTGCATAGGCACAAGCTCAATCAATCCCTTGGGACATGCGGCTATACATTTTTTGCATGCGGCGCATTTCATAGGGTCTACCCTCGCAACGCTTTCGCAAATGCTGATAGCCCCGAAGCCGCATACGTTAAGGCAGTCGCCGTAACCTATACAGCCGTAAACGCATTCCTTCGGGCCGCCGAAAAGCTGCGCCGCCATACGGCAGCTCATTACGCCTTTGTAATCGAGCTTTCTCTTAGAGTTTGTCTTTGTGCCGTTGCAGTGTACAAAAGCCGCCATAGGCTCTATAACCCCTGCGTCGACTCCCAAAACAGCCGCAATTTCGTTTGATACGTCGTTCCCGCCCGGGGCGCAGAGGTTAGTCTGCGTGGTTTCGCCCGAGGAAAGCGCCGCCGCATAGCCGTCGCAGCCCGAAAAGCCGCAGGCTCCGCAATTTGCGCCGGGCAGACATTCTCTGATTTTTTCCGCCGTTTCATCCTTCGGCACCGCCATAACAACGGAAGCTATTGAAAGACCTATGCCCGCGATAAGACCTATTGCGGCAACAAGGATAACCGCTAATAAAATTGGATTCATCTGTGCGCCCTCCTTATGCAAACATATTCTCAACAAGCCCCGTAAAGCCGAGGAACGACAGCGAAGTAAGGCTTGCGGCTACAAGGGTTATCGGCAAGCCCTGCAGGAATTTGGGGACTTGACAGGATTCAAGTCTCGACCGAACCCCGGCAAACATTACCATTGCCACCATAAAGCCCAAGCCGGCTCCGAGAGAATTAATCATAGCGTGTGAAAACGAATAACCGTTATCTATATTGAGTATTGTAACGCCGAGTACCGCACAGTTTGTTGTGATAAGCGGAAGATATATGCCAAGAGAAGCGTAGAGCGCCGGAATATATTTTTTAAGCACTATTTCAACAAGCTGAACGAGGGCGGCGATTACGAGTATAAAAACTATGGTCTGCAAATACCCGAGCCCGTGCTTGTCAAGAAATGTGTTAAGCGGATATGTGACGGCAGAGGAAAGCAGCATAACAAATATAACCGCCGCAGACATTCCGACCGCGGTATTCAGCTTTTTGGAAACGCCGAGGAACGGACAAATTCCCAAAAACTTTGAAAGTATATAGTTATTTGTAAGGATAGCGGTTAAAAGTATCGAGAAAAAGATTTTCATTTTACCGCCTCCTTATCCTTTTCGTCCGATTCGGCGCTTTTTTCACAGCCGCCGTTTGCGAGCTTTTCACAGCTTGAAGCCATGGGACACGCTTTGCAGCCGCCAAGCTCCGCCTTTTTGCCGCCGCCCGCCTCGGCAAGCTTATTTGCAAGCGCCATTACTATGCCGAAAACGAAAAATCCGCCGGGCGCGAGTATAAATATAGTCATAGGCGGAATAGGCAGAAGCTCATGTCCCAAAAGCGAGCCTGCGCCGAGCAGTTCTCTTATCGCGCTCATAACTATAAGCGCGCAGGTAAAGCCTATGCCCATACCCAAGCCGTCTACCGCCGAAGCCAAAACGCCGTTCTTTCCGGCAAAAGCCTCCGCTCTGCCCAAAATAATGCAGTTTACGACTATAAGCGGCAGGTAAACGCCGAGCTGTTGGTCAAGCGTCGGTACGAACGCCTTAACAAGCAGCTGCACTATCGTAACGAACGAAGCTATTACGACTATGTAACAGGGTATTCTGACCTTCTGCGGAATTACCTTCCTTAAAGCCGATATTACTATATTGGAGCATACGAGAACAATCGCCGCCGAAACGCCCATACCTATTGCGCTCTCCATAGAGGTTGTGGTCGCAAGAGTAGGGCAAGTGCCGAGAACGAGCCTCAAAACGGGGTTTTCCTTAACTATGCCCTTTGTAAATTCCTCTCTGAGGCTTTTTTTATTTGCCATTGTTCTCACCTCCAAGCTTTTGGTAAAGACTCTGCGCAAGGTTTACCGCCTCGGTCATAGCCTTTGAAGTCATCGTAGCCCCCGTAAGAGCCTTGATTTCGTTATCCTTTGCCTCGCCGTTCTTTATAACGCCGAGCAAACCGGATTTTCCGTTGTATTGGTTTAAAAATTCCTCGTTTTTCGCGTTCATACCGAGGCCCGCCGTTTCGCTTATGGACAGTATCGAAACGCCCTTTATCGCGCCCCCGCCGTCAACGCCCGTCATTATGGCAATATCGCCGCCGTAGCCCTTTGCCGAAGTGGAAAAGACGTACCCGATTATCTGCCCCGAGCCGTCAAGCCCCTCGTAGTAGGTGTATTCCTTACCGTCAAGCGCAAGGGTTTTTGTCTGCGAAAAGGACGAGGCGTCCTGCAAAACCTCTTTTTTTGTTTTATTCTCCGTTTCGACGGCAAGCTGTTCAATCTTCGGCTCGGTAATACTGTTTGTAACCGCAAGCAAAGCCGTCGCAACAAGGCATATTAGGAAAAGGGAAACGGCGGGAATGATTATTTCCTTTAAATTAAGCTTTTTCATTTTACCGCCTCCCCTTTTTGTTTTTTCTCCCGAAGCGCTCCGAAGGGTTTTGGCGTTGTGAGCGTTTCAATGTGGGGAACGAGTATGTTCATAAGGATTATCGAGAACGAAACTCCCTCGGGAAGCGAGCCGTAAATCCTGATAAGCGAGGTTATTACGCCGCAGCCTACGGCAAATATAATCTTGCCCTTGGTTTTAATGGGCGAGGTTGTATAGTCGGTGGCCATAAATATTGCGCCGAGCATAAGTCCGCCGGAAAGAAGCTGATATAAAACGAACTGTATGTTTCCCCTGCCGGCAATAAGCATTATCAGCGCAACCGTTCCGATGTAATAAAGCGGTATTCTGGGCGAAATTACTTTCCTTATGCAAAGATAAACCCCGCCGAGTATGAGCGCCGCGGCGCAGGTTTCGCCGAGACAGCCGCCGTATATGCCGAAAAACATCTCCGACAGGGTGGGCATTTGCGAGCTGTTCATAGCGGTAATTACGCCCTGGCGCGAATAATTGCCCGCAAATTGTGCAAGCGGCGTTGCGCTCGTTACAGCGTCCACCTCGGGGTTCCTCCAGGCAAAGGGTTCGGTAAAATTATTTGTATAAGTCGGGAACGAGGTCATTAAAACTATTCTGCCGACAAGCGCCGGATTTACGAAATTTTGACCTATTCCGCCGAAAAACTGTTTAACTACGACTATCGCAACGGCGTCGCCTATCACAACCATCCATAAGGGCATGGAAGGCGGTAAATTAAACGCAAGAAGCATACCCGTTATCACGGCGGAAAAATCGCCGAGCGTGTTATTCCTTTTCATAATTTTTCGGCTCAGATATTCCAAAATAACGCAGGCCGCTACGCTGACCGCAACCACCAACAGAGAACGGAAGCCGAAAAGCACAACCGAAAGCACGAGCGCGGGTAAAAGCGCAATAACAACGTCTATCATTATTCCGCCCGTGGTATCCTCCGTGCGTCTGTGGGGAGAGGCGCTGACTGTCAAAAGCTTGTTATCGGTGTTCATTTTTGTGCCTCCCTTAATACTGCTTTCGCATTTCTCATATACTGTACAAGCGGTCTGCCCGCGGGGCAGGAATAAGCGCAGGAGCCGCATTCCATACAAACCGTTGCGCCCGCAAGCTTCAAATGCGTTATATCCTTTGCCCTTGCGTGGCGCTCGATAAGCGTCGGAACAAGCGACATCGGGCAAACGGCGGCGCATCTGCCGCAGCGTATGCAATCCGTTTCTTTTTTAATGCTTATATCCTTTTTACCCAGTACAAGTATTGCGTTGTTATTTTTTAATATGGGATGACGCGTATCGACTATCGACGCGCCCATCATCGGACCGCCCGTAATTATCTTTACGGGGTCCTCCTTATATCCTCCGCAAGCCTGAATTATGTACTCTATCTCCGTGCCGACGGGAACACGGACGTTCTGCGGGTTCATAACAGCCTTGCCGTCGACGGTCATTGAACGGCTTACAAGCGGTTTTCCCGTTTTTAAATATCTTGCGATAAACGCGGCGGAAGCTACGTTCATAACAACGCAGCCGACGTCCGCCGGAAGCTTTCCGGGCGGGACTTTTCTGCCCGTTGCGGAGAGTACCATCATTTTCTCCGCCCCCTGCGGATATTTTGATTTAAGGGGCATAACCTTTATTTCGTCCTTTTCGTCGTTGGTCGAGGCTATATGCTCAAAAAGCTTTATCGCCTCGGGTTTATTGTCCTCAACCGCAAGTACGCATCTCTTAAAGCCGAGCATTTCCTTAATCCAATGAACGCCGTCAAATATATTCTCGCTGTTTTCAATACATTCACGGTAGTCAACGGTAATATAGGGTTCACATTCCGCCGCGTTGATTATAAGCGTATCAACGCCGGAATCGGGATTGAAATTCAGCTTAACATGAGTCGGAAAGCCTGCGCCGCCGAGACCTACAAGCCCGGACTGCCTTACCGCCTTGATAAGCTCCTCCCTCGTTTCTACCTTTGGCGCTTCAATCCCCTCGAACTCGGTCATTTCGCCGTCGTTTTCGATTATTACCGCCTGCGATACGTTTCCTGCGGCGGTTCTTATTTCCTTAATTGCCGTTACCTTGCCCGAAACGGAAGCGTGAATGGGCGCGCTTACATATTTGTCGCTGTCGCCTATCGGCTGACCTACTTTAACCGTATCCCCTACCTTTACGGTGGGAACGCAGGGAGCGCCGATATGCTGGCTCATCGGCAGGGTTACGGTTTCGGGCGCGGGAAGCCTTTTTACGGGCATATCCTTTGTGTTTTTGCTGTGAGAAACCTTTACTCCGCCTCTGACCTTTTTTACGGGTTTAATTATTTCGGATGAGCGCATTTATCCTTCTCCTTTGCCAACAAGAGTTTTTTCCAATTTAAGCAGCGCGGGGACTGCGGCTCTTAAAACCGAACCCGTGACAGCGCCTGTCACTATCCCCGAAATTATTAAAACGGGAGCATACCCCAAGGCGGCGGCATTGCCCGTCATAACGCAGGCGGCGGCAAGCTGCCCGAAATTATGGCTGAGCGCCGAAGCGATACCTATAAGCATATATCCCGTGTTTTTTGAAAACCTGAATAAAAAATACATAACAACCGTGCTTAACATTCCGCCCGCAAAGCTCATAACAAAAGCCGTAGGCCCTCTGGTTACGCCCGCAAAAAGCGCTTTTATAAGCGTTACGGCAGAGGCGGGAACGAAGCCCATGGAGGAAGCTGCAAACATAGTGGCTATGTTTGAAAAGCCCGCCTTCGCTCCGGGAGGCATAAAAGCGGAAACGGGAATCAGCCCCTCGAGGAAAGACAGCGTCAGCGCAACCGCCGACAGCATAGCGAATAATGTAATTTTATACGTTGATTTCTTCATACCGTTAATAAGTCAATAAGTTATTATGCTGTCTGCCCGATCCGCGCCCTTGATTTCGATTACCGTTTTATTCGGAGCGCAAACCGCGGCCTCGCCCGTTTTTGAAATTTCGCCCGTTTTTACGCAAATTTTATCCCTGCAATCGCTTTGAGAAAAATATATCTTCCCGTTTTCGGCGGTGATAACAACGCCGTTATCCAAGGAAAACTGCGTTTTTTTTGAAACGGAGGAAAGCGATATTTCTTTATAAACCTTGCCGTCAACCGATATCACAGCCCTTTCGCCCCGAACGGCAAAAGTCTTGCCCGCCAAAAGCAATGCTGCGGAAACGACCGTTATTACGGCGATAATTACCGCGTCCTTTTTTGTAATAAGCTTTCTTTTCATAGTTATTTAAGCGTGTAATCTTTGTTGCTTATTTCTATTTTGTCTTTGAGCCCGTCGGTTACGCTCAGCTTTTTGTCGGAGTAGATGAAAACCGCTTCGGCCTCGTACGTTTCAAGTATTTTTTTCGATTCCTCTTCGCCGAGGACGTAACACATTGTCGAAAGCGCGTCGCTTTCAAAGCCCGATTTTGCCGCTACGGTAACGGCGCACAAATCGTTCTCAACGGGATAGCCCGTTTTAAGGTCGAGTATATGGTGGTAGGTTTTGCCGTCGATTTCAAATTTCTTCTCATAGTTGCCGGAGGTGGAGATAAAACACTCCTCAACGGAAAGGGAGGCGAAAATATCGCTGCTTTTCCCGTAAGGATCCCTTATGCCGACCTTCCAAACGCCGCTGCCCTCGTGACTGCCGAGCACGGCGACGCTGCCGCCGACGGAAACAACCGCCCCTTCGCAATCCCCGCTTTGCGAAATTACCCGAGCCGCCCTGTCGCAGGCTATTCCCTTGCCTACGGAACCGAGGTTAAAAATCGCGCCCTCGGGTACGAAAACGGTGTTTAAAGCGTCCTCGCCGGTAATTTTGATTTTTGAATCGTCGCACAGCGATAAGGCGTTTTGTATTTCGCTTTCTTCGGGCAGACGAAACTGCTCGGTATCAACTCCCCAGAGTTCCGTCAAAGCGCCGGAGGTTGCGGAAAGCCTGCCGTTTGAAACGGAATATATCCCGCTTGTTTCCGTAATATAATCAAGAAGCTCGTCGCTTATTTTGTTTTCCTTTCCGGAATTTTGATTTATCTTATAAAGCTCGGACTGCTCGTTGTTCTTTGATATAACGAGGTCGACCCGCTTTATCTCCTCAACGGCTTCTTCCTTTAAGCGGGCGTTTTCCTTTTTATCTGAGCCGTAAACGTCAACGCTTACCGTACTGCCCATAATAACGGGAACGGCGTCCGCATTTTCGGTATTGACACGGGAACAGGAGCATAATATTACGCCCAGCCCAACGAGCGTTACCGCCAAAGCCGCCGAAGCTTTTTTTATTTTCAAGCCAAAAATACCTGCTTTCCTACAATATATAAATGATTATACTATATTTGATAAATATCTTCAAGAATTGTTTATTAATTAACAATAATTTGTTGCAAAGCGCCTCGATTTTGTGATAAAATTAACAATAAACGGCAGTTTAGAGCCTGTAATTTTTTGTTTTGATAAAGCGGAAAGGACTAAGGAAATGAGCTTCAGCTTTTATATGCCCGTTAAAATAATGGGCGGAAAAGGAGTTATTTCAAAAAACAGCGGCGAATTTAAAAAATACGGCGGCAAATGCCTTATTATTTTTACGGGAGCTTCGGCAAAGCTCTGCGGCGCTTTGGACGACGTTATCGCCGCGCTTGAGGAAAACGGAACGGAATTTGAAACATACGATAAAATTTCCCTCAACCCCAAGGCGGAGGAATGTTGCCTTGCAGGCAGGTTTGCAAGAGAATGTAAAGCGGAGTTTATAATCGGAATCGGCGGAGGGAGCGCCCTTGACGCCGCAAAGGCCGCCGCCGTTTATGCGGCGAACGAAGGTTTATCTCCCGAGGATATATATTCAAAGCCCGTTTCTCCTCCCGTTCCCGTAATACTTGTCGGCACAACCGCCGGCACGGGCAGCGAGGTAACGGGAGTAAGCGTTCTTACGAGGGCAAACGGCAAAAAGAAAAGCGTAAGCGGTGAAAATTACTACGCAAGGCTCGCTCTTGCCGACCCTCTGTACACCTACAGCGTACCGTATGACGTCACGGTTTCGACCGCCGTCGACGCATTTTCGCATGCGGTTGAAAGTCTTTTTTCAAACAAAGCCGAGTTCAATTCAAAAAGCTATGCAAAAAAAGCGATAAAGCCTTTATGGGACTGCATACGCTTCTTTTATGAAAACGGCGCCGTTCCCACCGATAAAATGCGGGATACGCTTTACTATTCCTCCCTTTATGCGGGTATGGCGCTCAACCTTACAGGCACCTGCTTCCCGCACACCCTCGGCTATACGCTTACGGAGGATTATGCCGTTCCCCACGGCTTTGCCTGCGCCGTATTCCTGCCCGAATTCGTAAAAAGAGCTATGGAATTTAAAAAAGAGCTTGCCGTGGATTTTTTGTCCGAAATAGGCGTAAGCCTGCCCGAATTTGAGCATATCGTTCTTTCCGTAATAAAAACAGACGGCGTAAAAATGAC
Organism: uncultured Clostridia bacterium; assembly: GCA_947630835.1. Taxonomy (GTDB): domain Bacteria; phylum Bacillota; class Clostridia; order Oscillospirales; family Acutalibacteraceae; genus Fimenecus. Next base: position 20,735 of record CANRIZ010000013.1, read on the forward strand.
GAAAAAGCAAATTTCCGACTACTGTCAAAATTGGCACAATATCAAAAATTTTGAAAACACGCCCGGGGGCTTTTCCGTTCCCGAAGCCGAGGAGCTTTTAACCAAACTTTTTTATAAGGACAATTAAAATTGATATATAAAAGAACAATTAAGGATAAATTAAAAACCCTTCTGTTTGAGAGAGATATACGGGTTACCGAAGGCGAGCCGTTTCCCGAGGTATACGAGGGCGATTTTTCCTCTTATTTCCCGAAGGACGAGTACATAAAAGAACAAAATCCCGACAGGCTTCCCATTTACGATTTCAGGGATTTCGACGGTGAAAGCAATACCGAAAAGCTCAACCGCGCAATAGCTTATTGCAGTGAAAACGGCGGCGGAACGGTTCTGGTAAAGGGCGGAAGCTACAGCGTAAACACCGTAATTTTAAAAAGCGGCGTAACCCTGTTTGTTGACGGCGGCTCGGCTCTCGTCGCCTCCCACGAAAGTGAAAAATACGAAAAGGAAGCCGTGATTTTTGCTTACGGAGCCGAAAATACGGAAATAACCGGCGGCGGAAAAATCTGCGGCGAGGGCAATTTTTTCAGCCTTAAGCCTATGGAAAAACCGCTTTTTGACAGCCCGCCTTATATTGATATGATAAGCGTCAGGCGTGAATACCGCAAAAGGATACGTTTTGCGCATATGAGCAAGTACGGTTGCGCAGTTAATCTCAACAGCTGCAAAAACGTGAATATTCACAATATAATTCTTGAAAATTCCGCTTCGTGGACCCTGCACGTCCAAAATTGCAGCGGCGTTAAAATAAGGGATATTATGATTAACAACAACCGCCACGTTGCAAATACCGACGGGCTGGATATCAATTCCACTTCCGACCTCACCGCCGAGCATTGCTTCATATCCACGGCGGACGACGGAATATGCCTTAAAAATGCGGTTTATACCGGCAGTAAGGGCGAAATGAAAAATATCAAAATTTCGGACTGCGAGGTTATTTCCTGCACAAACAGCTTTAAAATCGGCACGGAAACCACCTATGATATACACGGCGTAGAGGTGGAAAATTGCAGGTTTTATTTGAACGACATCTACCCTCAAAGCGTTTCGGGCATAGCGTTGGAGGCGGTTGACGGCTCGAAGGTGTATGATATAAAAATCAAAAATATTCAAATGGACAGGGTTTCCTGCCCTGTTTTTATACGCCTTGGGAACAGGAACCGGGCGGCAAAGGTTGACGAAAACACGGCGAGGGAAACGGAGCTTGCCGTGGACAAAAGCAAAAAGCCCAAGCCCGTACCGAAAAGCAAGTTTGATTTTAAAAGCGAATTGTATAATATCGAAATTGAAAATGTTACCGCGGCAAGTATCGAAGAACCCATTATTATATCGGGCTTTAAAAGCGGGGGCAGAACAAAAAGGGTTAAGAATATAAGCCTTAAAAACATAGATATGAAATACAGGCGGGCACGCGAGGTAACGGACCGCAGACTGTTTATCCCCGAATACGCAAGGGAATACCCCGAGAGCAACAGGTTCCGAAACCTGCCCGCATATAAGCTTTTTATAAGGCATGCGGAAAATATTAAGCTTGAAAACGTCAACTGCGAGCCTGCGCCGGAAAGCGCTAAGAAAGAAATTTACAAAAAGGACGTTAAATAAGGAGAGAAAAATATGTCTTTTGTTTCAGGCAACGGAAAAACAAATACCGATATTTTATATGCCGGGCTTTCCAGACTTCCCGAAATCGGCGAGGAATTGTATTCGGAGGATTTTTCGCTGAAGCTCGGCGGAGGGGTGCCGGGAACTATGGTCAACCTGTCGAGGCTGTCCGTACCGGTTAAAATTTCAACGTGGCTGGGCGGCGATATGTTTTCGCGCTTTTGCCTTGAAGAATACGAAAAAGCGGGCTGTGAAATAATCAATCTGTACAAGGGTACGGGTAAATTACCGCTTAACATAACCTCCGCTATGATAACGCCGGAGGACAGAACCTTTGTAACCTACGGCCCGGAGCCGAGCTTCAGCGACTCGGAGTTTGAGGAGATATACAAGGCGAGTACGGGCGCAAAAATAGCGGAAATTCAAGGCGGCTGTATCGAGGTTTACCGTAAGCTTAAGGCGGAGGGCACTCTGCTTGTGCTTGACACGGGATATACCGAAAATATGAGCTTCGAGATGTACAGGGAATATATCGAGCTTGCCGATTATTACACGCCCAATCAAAAGGAAGCGGCAAAAATCACGGGGAAGGACAAGCCCGAGGAAGCGATTGAATTTTTATCGCAATACTTTGAAAAGCCGATAGTAAAGCTTGATAAGGACGGCTGTATGGGAATGGAGGACGGCGAAATTTTTACCGTCCCCGTTATAGAGGAATACAAAAGGGTTGATTCCACGGGAGCGGGCGACGCGTTCCTTGCGGGGCTGATATACGGCTTATATTATGATTACAGCTTTAAGGACTGCATACTTTTAGGCAACCTGACAGGCGGAAAATGCGTAACGGGAATAGGCTGCCTGACGAATTATTTTGAAGAAAAGGAATTGCTTGAAAAACTGAAAGAATATAATAATAAAAAACAGCGTTAACATGAAAAGTTTTGATTAAACTTTCGGCGGGCGACAGTCAAAGTTTTCCCCGACTTTTACAAAAGTCGGTGGGGTCGAGGGGCAAAGCCCTCGTCGCAGTCCGCAGACTGCGAAATTCCTTTTAATTACATTACTAAAGCGGTTATACCAAGACATACAAGGTATAACCGCTTTTTGTTGCTTTTTTATTTGTTACATATTATAACTTTTTGTAAATGCCCGTTTAGATTATTTAATCGGTTCCAAAGTTTCTGCGTCACGCATACCTGCAATAATTTGAAGCACCCATTTAACGTCAACTACGGACAATTTTCCGTCGCCGTTGAGGTCGGCGGCTTTGGATTGCTCGTCGCTGAAATCTCTTGACTTCGCTATGTTCTGCAAAATCCACTTAGCGTCAACGGTTGATAATTTCCCGTCGCCGCTTACTTCGCCTGTCGGTTTGGGATTATCGGGATTCGTCGGATCACTCGGATTTACAGGATTATCGGGATTTGTCGGATCTTCCGGGTTAACAGGCTCTTTCTCACCGCAAACTGTGCAAACGCCATTCTCGTATTTGTGTCCCGTTGCCTTAACAACAACGTCCGCAATTTCTTCAAAACCGTATTCATCTTTGAAATTCTTGTTACAATCGGAGCAATGGAAATATTCAATATTGCCGTCCTCGGTGCAAGCAGCCGCCTTTTCGGGTACTTTTTCCATACTCGGGTGTTCCTCTAAAGCAACAAATTTGTTGCCGTATTTATTTGCGTATTCTGCAGCGGTTGAATTTTCATATCCGTGTATTGTTACTTCTTTATTAATAGGAGTTTGGAAATAATCACCAATAAAACATTCTTTATTTAATATGTATATGTCAGATAGCTTATCACAATTCCAAAATATACCATAGCCCAAGCTTTTAACGCTTTCGGGAATAATTACACTTGTTAAGCTGTCACATTCTTGAAATGCATAAACTCCTATATCTGTAACACTGTTCGGTATTGTTATGCCTTCTAATTTCAGGCAAGAGCGAAATGCATAATCATCTATACTTGTGACACTATTCGGTATTGTTACGCTTGTCAAGTTGTAGCAATCTTCAAATGAACTGTGACCTATGCTTGTAACGCCGTTGTTTATTATTGCACTTGTTAAGTTTTTGCATCCGTAAAGAACTTCAGCGGATATATTTTTAACGCTGCCCGGTATTGTTATGCTTATTAAGCCGTCGCATTCATAAAATGCGCGATATGCTATAATCCTTGTTCCGTCATTGACTGTATAATTTTTGGGGAGATTATCATAATTTGTACTAACTAAACAGTTGTCTATATAAAGTACGCCGTTCTCCCAGTTTGAAGCGTTATTGTAATACCCCGTGTTATAAAACGCATCATCGCCTATGCTTGTAACGTTGTCGGGTATTTTTATGCTTGTTAGGCTGTCACAACCATTAAATAAATCGTGTCCTATACTTGTAACGCTGTCGGGTATTGTTACTCTTGTTAAGCAGGTACAATCCATAAATGCGCCAGTACCTATGCGTGTAACGCTGCCCGGTATTGTTATGCTTGTTAAGCTCTCGCAACCATAAAATGACCAATTACCTATGCTTGTTACACTCTCGGGAATCGTTACGCTTGTTAAGCTGTCGTAATCTGCAAATGCATCTAATCCTATGCTTGTAACAGTATATTCGTCAAGCTTTGAGGGAATATCAAGCGTTTCCGCACTACCGGTATAATCCGTAATCTCTGCCGTGCCGTCAAAGAGTATCAAATACTCAAAATCTCCGCTCGTGTGCGTTTCGTCCTCAGCAAATGCGGTAACACTCGTAAGCGGCAGCGCCGTTAATATCATTACCAACGATAAAAACAGCGATAAAATTTTAAAATTCTTTTTTCCTTGCTTTTTCACAGCAGTTCCTCCATTAATTAACTTTAATATTTCGTCAAATATTACAATACCATAGTATTTAGTAATTGTCAATTAAAATTGATACGATAGTATTGTAAAAATTGACTTTGGGGAGATTAATATGCTTAACAAAAGGATTAAAGAGCTCAGGCTTTCTCACGGCTTAAACCAGGTGGCTTTTGCAAAGGAGCTTTCCGTTACGAAGCAGACCGTTTCAAACTGGGAAAACAACAATATACAGCCGTCCGTCGATATGCTTGTAAAAATCGCCGATTACTTTTCCGTCGGAACGGATTTTCTCCTCGGCAGGGACAACGCCCCGACTCTCAGGGTGGACGGGCTCAGCGAAACGCAAATTGCCCATATCGAGCAACTGGTGCGGGATTTGCGAAACAGTAAATAAGTTAAGCGGCCGTTTTCGCAATTTTTCGATAAAAAATAAGCTCCCCTTAAAAAAGAGAAGCTCAAAATATATTTCCGTTTATAATCGGCATTCCAAATAAAAATCAATAATTCCTCATAAGCCCCACTACCTTGCCGAGTATAACCACCTCTTTAACGATAATGGGTTCGTAAGCGTCGTTTTGCGGCTGCAATCTGAAACAGCCCTTTTCCTTATAAAAGGTTTTAACCGTTGCCTCGTCCCCGACAAGGGCAACAACAATATCGCCGTTTTCCGCCGACGGAGTTTTCTCAACTATAACTATATCGCCGCTCAAAATGCCGGCGCCAAGCATACTTTCGCCCCGAACTTTAAGCGCAAAAAGCGGTTTGTCGCCCGAAGCCCTTGAAATATACGGAATATAGCCCTCAATCTGCTCGACGGCAAGAATGGGAACGCCCGCCGTTACGGTACCTATAAGCGGAACTTTTTTATAGTCGTCCTCATACTCGCTGCAAATTCTTACAGAGCGTTTGAGCATAGGGTCCCTTTCAATATAGCCCGCTTTTTCAAGAGCGTCAAGGTTGCCCTGAACAGAGGAAGTGGATTTAAGCCCGACTGCGGCGGCAATCTCGCGCACCGAGGGCGGAACCTTACTTACCTGCGACCTCTCTAAAAGATATTCGTATATTTGCTTTTGGGTTTTGTTGATTTCCCGCATAACGCACCTCCGTTTTCATTAAGGCAAGGGCTGCCAAGCCAACGCCTTAAACATATGATAGCACAAATGTTCTGAAAATGCAAACATTTGTTCAAGTTTTTTTGTGAATTTTTTTTGAATTCCCGTAATATAAGCAAAATTGACAAAAATTTTTTAAACTGTGTTCATTTTTTATTAATAAATATGGTATATATTCAGGTAAACAGTTGAACAGGCGCCGCAACCTGTTTGGCTGTGTTTATCCCCCTCCTCAAACAACCCTAAATTCAGGAAAAATGGCTGATACCTATCGGTCATTTTTCCTTTTGTTATGTGCGAATGTATAATCTCGGTAATATTTGGGAATAATCATTTCGGAGGTAATAAATTATGTCCGAAAAACAAACCGGAAACCGAGATTTAAAACAGAAAGCGTCGCTCTATACGATAATTGCCGTCTGCCTTTTGGTTGCAGGCTCGGCGTCATATCTGAGCGCAAAAAGAAATATTTTAAACAAACGCGACAGCGTCGGACCTACGGCTTCGATTTCGCAGAGTAAAAGCGAACGGACGTCCGAGTACGGTATGGTAAACGACGCGGTAAGCGGAGTTCGGGACGACAGAACCCTGCCCGCCGACAAAAGCTCAACCGACGCTCCGCCCGAAACGACAACCGACGAAAAGCTTATAATCAGAGCCGAAAGCTTCACCCTGCCGATTGACACGAAAATATTAAAAAATTATTCCGATTCGCAAATAGTTTACTCTAAAACCACCGATGACTGGCGAAGCCACAACGGCATCGACTTTTCGGGGAATATGGGCGATCCGGTTGCCGCCGTCAACAACGGAATCGTAACCGAGGTCTATTCCGATTCCCTATGGGGTACGGTAGTGGAAATCGACCACGGCGAAGGGCTTACGGCTAAATATTGCGGGCTCGGCAACGGCAGTACGGTAAAGGTGGGCGAAAAGGTTAAAATCAACCAAAAAATCGGCAATTTAAGCGAAGTGCCGATAGAAAATGCCGACGGCGTGCATTTGCATTTTGAAACCACCCTCGACGGTATGACCGTAAACCCGATAATCGCTATGGAAATGAACGAAAACGACTTTCGGTAATTATATCCGTTCGGCGCTTTTCGGGTGAATTTCCGAGCAAATTAATTGTTGTCGGCTTCGCCGGGCGTTTAAAAAGCCGGGCGAAGCCTTTGCCTTTTGTGAAACGGATTTAATGAATAACGGCATTGCAAAATTACTCGAATGATGTTAAAATGTATTCATTAATTTTTACAGAGGTAAATTATGAAAAGATTTATATCGTTGTTATTGTGCTTTGCCTTGATTTTCGCGTTGTCATCCTGCGCCAAGGAAGAACCGACGGAGGTTTATGACCCCGACTCGCCCACAAAAACGCAAAGCTCCCAAAGCATAACGGAGGAGGACGGCAATACGGTCAGATTCACCGTTCCCGAGGGCTATACGCTTGTGAAAATCGCCGGGGAGCTTGAGGAAAAAGGTATTTGCGGCGCGGACGCTTTTATATCCGCCGCCCAAAATTTCGACACTTCCGAATATTCCGTGCTTTCATCCGTCGGTACCGGAGAAAAGCTTTGCTTCCCGCTTGAGGGATATCTTTTCCCCGCAACGTACAATTTTGAAAAAAATTCCGAACCCGTTAAGGTTATCGACGAAATGGTTAAGGCGACGCAGTCAAGGTTTGACGATTCAATGCTTGCAAGAGCAAAGGAATTGGGGTATTCCGTACACGAAATTTTGACTATCGCCTCCATTATCGAAAAGGAAACATATACCGACGAGCAGCGCGCTCTTGTTTCCTCAACGATTCACAACAGGCTGAAAAAGCATATGAAGCTTGAATATGACGTTACGGTAAAATACTGCACGGGGGTAATTGACGAACAGTACCCCGACAAAACGGATTACTACAAAAATTATTATAACGGTTATCGCTGCGACGGGATTATTGCAGGCCCTATCTGCAATCCCGGGCTTGCGAGCATAAACGCCGCGCTCCAACCCGAAGAAACGGATTATCTCTATTTTGTAATCGATACGAAAGAGCCGCATCATTCGGCGTTTGCGGCGGATTATAACGAGCATTTGAAAAACGTGGAAAAATGGAAAAACGGCGAGCTTTAAGGCTTTGCAACCTAAAGTTGCCCCTTTGCAAACCCGAGTTTATTGCATAAAAGGCTCGTATTTTATATAATTATATTACGAACGGAGGTAGAATTATGGATATAGCTACAGCGGACAGACTTGTTCAGTTAAGAAAATCAAACGGGCTTTCCCAGGAATCTCTCGCCGCGCTTCTCGGCGTAAGTCGCCAGGCGGTTTCAAAATGGGAAAGAGCGGAGGCCTCCCCCGATACCGACAACCTTATTGCGCTTGCCGGCATATACAATATGACGCTTGACCAGCTTCTTGACACAAGCAACGATAAATACATACTTGACGAGGGGAAAACGCAGCAGGACGGCAAAGACGAAAGCGCGATAAACAAGCTGAAGAAAAAGGGCAAGGAGTATTTGGACAACGCGCTTTACCCCGAAACGGCAAAAAAGATGTTTAAATTCCCCTACCCGCTTTTGGTGGTAATCGTTTACCTTGTAATCTGCTTTTTGCTCAAAGGAATGTGGGGTATATTCTCGCTTTTGTTTCTCACTGTTCCCATATATTATATGATAGCCGCGGCGTGCAGAACGACAAGCAAAAAGGGCTTTTTGTTCTTAATGCCCGTACCTATAGTTATTGTGACCGTTTACCTGTTTTCGGGTATGGTATTCGGAGCCTGGAAAGCCGCCGCAATACTGTTTTTGTTTATTCCGCTTTACTACTGGTACGTTATTTTCTATGTAAAGGGACGCAAAAAATAAGCGCATAAATTTGCCGCCGTACCGTTTATGTTAAGACGGTGCGGCGGCGTTTTTTATTTACTTGGAATTTAAAAATAACCTACGTCCCTATTTGCAAATTCCTCGTTCCTTACTACCTTTTGGGGCGCTTCTTCGGTTAAGTATTTGATACGATAATCGTCAATTTCCCTGGGGAAATCATCTATTTTTGAAAGTATCCTGTTATCCCTGCCCCTTACGGAATGAGCGTCCGTGGCGAGGAAATCGACAAAGCCTCTTAATATGAGGTTCTTGGCAAAATCCTGCATTTGCTCGCCGCCTATTCCGGCAAGGCCCGCGACATTTACCTGGAAACGACAGCCCATATCCCACAGCTCGTTTACCACCTCGGGATGCCTGTAAAAGCTTATATACCTTTCGGGGTGGGCGATTATGGGAATATATCCCCTGCCGCATATTTCCTCGGCATAAATAACCGCCTTTTCGATGTCGAAGGGTTGAAGCGAATACTCGCAAAGCATATATCTGCTGCCGTTAAGGGTAAGACCGTCAAGGTTCCCTGCGGTAAAGACGTCGCTTTTTAAGTAAACCTCCGCCCCGCAGCCTACGGAAACTCCGATATTGAAATTGTTTAAAATCTTATTGAGCAAAACCGTTTTTTCGTTTCTCTCAATAATAAACTCGTCAACATCGTCAAAATCGGCAAAATGAGGAGTGGCGATTACGGTATTTATTCTGTTTTTCTCGGCGTTTTTTGCCATTTCAACAGCTTCGTCATAGCTTCTTGCCCCGTCGTCTATTTCGGGCAGCATATGGCAATGGAGGTCAATCATTCTCATTCCCCGTTTCTTGTTCGGATTTTATATCCGCGGCTATTTCCTCGGACGTAACAAGACGACGTCTGAATAAATTTATAATTCCCTCGTCGTTTAACACTTTCAACAGCATAATGCTCATCGGCAGCAGGAATAAGCCTATAAAGCCGAAAAGCTGAGTTCCCACATACATAGCCGTAATCGTTACAAACGCCGGCAGACCGAGCTGATTTGCCACGAGCTTTGGCTCGATTATCTGCCTGATAACGGTTATCAAAGCGTAAACTATCAATATTCCTATTCCGAAGCCGATTTTTCCCGTAACGAGCGACCAAACGCCCCACGGTATGAGCACGGTGCCCGTTCCGAGCACCGGAAGTATATCGACTATGGCGGTAATAAGCGAAATAACAAAGATGTATTCGCCCTCATAAAGCCCGACAAGCTTTAGCAGACTCAAGCCTATCAGCATTTCGGTAAACGTGACAAGTATAAGTATGCAATAGGCCTTGATTATTTTGCCGAAGGTGGAAATGATAATCCTCTTGGTTTTCATAATCTTTATTGAATTGTGTTCGCCGGCAAGCGTAAACACAAGGTTGCGAAACGTGGAATAATCGGCGGTAAGGAAGCAGCAGGAAACTATTGAAACGATTATTCCGACGGCTATCATAGGTATCTGCTTGGCAGTACCCCAAACCATACCTATGGGCGAAGCAAGCCATGATAAATCAAACGACACAGTCGACTGATTTACTTCGGGAGCCGTGCCGAGTATCTTTGACAAAAGCTCTGCAACATAGGAGGAAAGCGTTTCCCTGATATTTAGGGGAATGACGGTAAGCTTTGTTTCTATAAACGTCCTTATCTGTTCTATAAACAACGGAGCGTCGTTGATTTTAACCATCAGGAAATTAAAGAAATCCTTTACCTCAGAAAAAATCTTCATAAGCGCGAGCACCAACACGGAGCCTACTATAAGGAAGCAGAAAAGAACCAGTATGGCGGATATTATTCCCCTGCCGCCGTGAAGCTTTTTGGTAATACAATTAACGGGCTTTTGCAAAAGGACCGCAACCGCAACAGCCGTCAAAAACGGAACGAATATACCCAGCGCATATTTAAAAAATATATAAAACAATCCGATAATGATAAAGAAATAAACCACGTCAATAATAAACCTGCGCCGCTTTTCCGTTGTATTCATTAAAAAATCCTCCGCCGAAACAAATATATATTATACATTTTATACTATTTTTTTGAAACTTACAATAAATAATATTAACTTTCATAGAAATTTTACATTTTTATTTTTTTTACTTTATTATTGTTTGTTTTTATGATAAAATGCTATGTGAATAATTTTAAATTTAACAGGATGTGAGATTATGTATATTGCAGTTATGGGCTATGGAACCGTCGGCTCGGGCGTTGTAGAGGTATTTCTCAAAAACCACGAGAGCATAGTAAAACGCAGTACACAATCGGAGCTTGAGCTTAAATATATACTCGATTTAAGGGATTTTCCCGACGACCCCAACAAGGATATTTTTATCAAGGATTTTAATATTATTTTAAACGACGACGACGTTAAAATCGTAGTTGAAACCATGGGCGGGCTTCACCCTGCTTTTGAATTTGTTTCTTCGCTTTTAAAGGCGGGCAAGAGCGTTGTAAGCTCAAACAAGGAGCTTGTCGCGGCAAAGGGCTACGAGCTTTTGACCCTTGCCGAGGAAAACAACGTAAATTTTCTTTTTGAGGCTTCCGTAGGCGGCGGTATTCCGATAATACGCCCCATAACCCAATGCCTTGCGGCGAATGAAATTGACGAAATCGCCGGCATCCTTAACGGAACAACAAACTTCATTTTAACTATGATGATAGAGAAGAATATGAGCTTTGAGGACGCTTTAAAGCTTGCGCAGGATAACGGCTATGCCGAAAAAGACCCCACTGCCGACATTGAGGGATATGACGCCTGCCGCAAAATTTGTATTCTCGCTTCCCTTTGCTTCGGGAAACACGTTTATCCCGACAGCGTTCACACCGAGGGCATTACCGGAATAACGCTTTCCGACGTTGAATACGTAAACAGGCTCGGCGGCGTTATCAAGCTTATCGGCAGGGCAAAGCGTGTTCCCGGCAGAAAAATTGCCGCTATTGTAAGCCCTTGCATCGTTATGGCGCACAGTCAGCTTGCAAATGTGAGCGACGTTTTTAACGCCATACTCGTAAGGGGAGACGCAATAGGCGACGTCGTATTTTACGGCAGAGGCGCAGGCAAGCTTCCCACCGCAAGCGCGGTTGTTGCCGACGTAATAGACTGCGCCAAGCACGCCAAGCGCAAAAAGCTTTTCGGTTGGGGCGAAAGCGAACCGAATTATGTAATCGACTATAAGCAGCTTAAAACCTCGCTTTATGTAAGGGCGCAGACCTGCGACAGGGACGAAGCTATTAAGCAGGTCGAACGCACTTTCCCCGGCTCTAAGATTATTCTTCCCGAAGACTCTGTTAAGAATGAATTTGCATTTGTAACAGACGTTGAAACGGAGGCGGCGCTTACGCAGAAGCTCGAAGAACTCGGCTGTATCGAAGTGCTCTCCGTTATAAGGGTAACCGATTATTAATAATTTCGGAGGTAAAATATGTCATTAATTGTTCAGAAATTCGGCGGAAGCTCCGTTGCCGACGCCGAAAGAGTTATGAATGTCGCAAACATCATAACGGATACCTACCGTCAGGGCAACGACGTTGTTGTGGTTGTTTCCGCTCAGGGCGACACAACGGACGATTTAATTGAAAAAGCATACGAAATTAACAACAAGCCCTCTAAAAGGGAAATGGATATGCTCCTGACTTCCGGCGAGCAGATTTCCATTGCGCTTTTGGCAATGGCGGTTGAAAAGTTAGGCTGTCCGGTTGTTTCCCTCTTGGGCTGGCAGGCGGGCTTCAACACAAGCTCGGCATACGGTCAGGCGAGGATAAAGGCCATTAAATCAGACAGGCTGAAGGCGGAGCTTGACCATCACAATATAGTAATAGTCGCAGGCTTCCAGGGCATAAACAAATACGACGACCTTACAACCCTCGGCAGAGGCGGCAGCGACACAAGCGCGGTTGCAATAGCCGCGGCGCTTCATGCGGACAGATGCCAGATATTTACGGACGTTGAAGGCGTGTTTACGGCAGACCCCAGGAAGGTCAAGGACGCCATAAAGCTTCACGAAATTACCTATGACGAGATGCTTGAGCTTGCAACGCTCGGCGCGCAGGTTTTAAACAACCGCTCGGTTGAAATGGCTAAAAAATACAATGTTGAAATTGAGGTGCTTTCATCGCTCAAGAGAGTACCCGGCACGATAGTCAAGGAGGTTGCCAAAATGGAAAAAATGCTCGTAAGAGGCGTAACGAAGGATACGGACGTTGCCCGCATATCGGTAACAAACATTCCCAACATACCCGGTATTGCTTTTAAGCTTTTCTCAAAGCTTGCGCAGAAAAAAATCAATGTTGACATTATCCTCCAGTCGGTAGGCAGGGACGGCACCAAGGATATTACCTTTACCGTTTCAAAGGATAACGCGCAAACCGCCATAGAGGCTATCAAAAACACGTTCGATATTGAGGACAAGGATATTATCTGCGACACAAGCGTTGCAAAAATTTCCGTTGTGGGCGCAGGTATGGAATCCCACCCGGGTACGGCTTCAAAGATGTTCGAGGCGCTTTTTGAAAGCGACATAAACATTGATATGATTTCGACAAGCGAGATAAAAATCTCGGTTCTCATAGACCTTAAGGACGCGGACCGCGCCGTATCGGCGGTACACAAGGCGTTTTTCAACGATTAAAACGTTGAATTAAACAAAAATCAAGCGCGCAGTATGAAGCTTAATCGTTTTGCAGACATTTGCCTGCTTTCGGATTGGTTTCAAAAGCTGCGCGCTTTTTATTTTTTGATGTTTTTTATTTAACCTTTTAAATTTTCGATTTTGTAATTTTCGCTCCATAAATCAACCACCGAGTCAAATTCATCGCCCTTTAAGGCTTTAAGGCAGTCGTCCCTGTATTCGTTAAATAAATTGAGCTCGTCGGAATTGATATCGCTTATCTGCACGGTAAAAATATAATCGCCTATTACGAAGCTGCCCGCCTTATCGTTTCCGAGCTTAACCGCATTTTCAAAAAATCCCTCCGGGTAATCCGTACTGTTTCTTCCGATTACCACGGTTTCATTCGTTATTATCGTGTTTTCAGCATAAGAAGCCGCCGTTTCGATACTTGCCTTGCCCTCGTTAATATCCGAAGCCATGGCGGCAAACTGCTTGATAATGCCGTTTCTCTCGGCGTCGGGCAGGGAAACGGTGTTGTTGTTTTCGTCAACGGTGGTAAGAAAGCCCGTAACAGCCCTGAAAGCGACAAAATTTTCGCTGAAATAATCCTTCAGGCTTTTTTCCGATACCGGTTCGGCTCCGTTTTCGGAATAATACTCCTCCATAAGCCTTTCACGGTAAAATTCGCTTGTTTTTATAAGGTAATAGTCTTGTTTGCTTACGCCGATATTTTCATAGTATTTGCCGAAATACTGCCAAAAAGCGTTGACCTCCCCAGAAAGCGCGGTCTTTTCGTCTACCGAAAGCGCGAGCTTATCGTCTGCGAAACGGGAATTGACCGCAACGTATCTCAAAAGCTGTTTGTCGGCGGATTTTTCCAATTCGTCCTCGCTCATATTCGGGTTTTCGCTTTTTGCGCCGTCAAGGAAATAAGTATAAACTCCCTTGCCTATTTTGGTACCGTTAACGCTTACCCGGGCATATTTTCCGCAAGAGCAAAGCGACAGTAAAGCGGAAAGAATGAGAAGCAGGGATATTATTCTTTTTTTCATAAAAGCCTCACCCTTTTTGCCCCTTTAAAAACATAAACGAAAACGTACCCTTTCCGCAATGAGAGGTGATGGTACATCCTGCCTTTGCCGTGATAATTTCCTTAAACGGTATTTGCTTTAAAATACGCTTTTTCGCCTCGGTAAGCTGTTCCTCGCTTACCCCGTCGGTACTCACTAAAACCGCAACGTCCGTATCGACGTTATTTTTGTTCGACTCAATCAAATCGTCTATATATCTAAAAATACAGTCGTTAAACCTGCCCCTGTATTTTTTGTCGACAATCAATTTGCCGTCCCCGTTTGCCGTTATAGACGGCTTGACGCCGAGTATATTTGCCCCGAAAGCGGCAACGCCCGAGCATCTGCCTCCCTTATGGAGGAATTCCAAATTGCTTATTATAAACGTGGTGCTGATGTTTTTTACGTTTTCCTCGCTCTTTATTGCGATATCCCGCGCGCTCATACCGGCAGCAGACATTTTATAAGCCTTCAGCATAGCAAGCGTAATACCCGTCGACAGGCTTTTTGTGTCTACAATATAAACGTTTTCAAACTCCGCCGCCGCAATTTTGGCGTTTTGGCAGGAGGAGGAAATCCCGCTCGACAGGCTGAAATGCACTATAGCCTCGCCGTTTGCGCCGAGCCTTGAAAAAAACTCGCTGTACTCGGCAACGGAAACCGCCGAGGTCTTGGGCAAAATTCCGTACTTTTCGTAAAAATCATATATATCGGCGGTGGTAATATCTATACCGTCGTCAAAACAGTTGTCGCCCAAAATAACGTGGAGCGGAACGGTTTTAAAGCCGTAGGTTTCGCACAAAGCCTTCGGCAAATCTGCCGGACTGTCAGTTGTTATTCTTATTTGCATCAATATATTCCTTTAACAGCCTTTCCTTTAATAACTCGTTTTCTTCGGCAATTCTCGCCCTCTCTTTGTAAATCCTCTTGTTAGGGCCGATAATACCGTTACGGTAAAAGGCTACAAGGAACATACCCGCAACCGCGCCTGCCGACGCCATTATAAAATCAACCATCGTGTCCGTTAAGCCGTAATCGGACATAGGTACGGAATTTTGAAGCTCAAGCCCGTAAACCCTGTCCATGGTAAACTCGTAAATTTCCCAGCCCACCGAAATAAAGCAGGCGAAGAAAAGCGAAAACAACGATGTCAGCGCAGGGGAAAGCCGCCTTTTCCTGCCCTGAATTATAACCGCGAAATCGTAAGCGAACCATGCCGAAATGAACCCCGCCAAGAAGTGAGTTACAAGGTCGAAGCTTTGAATATCGGTTCTGTTATTAAGCGTCGACCCTATTACCACACCCACAAAAATGAACAAATTAAGCATTGTTTGAGTTAAATAATCAACTCTTGTTATAAAAGAAAATCCGCCGAATATCTGAAAAAAGTCCCACAAATGAGTGAAAATTATGGCGAAAATCGCTTCAAGGAACTCGACGACAGAGCCATGGAACAGGCCGTAAACGCCCCATAGCAATATGCCCGCCCTTAAAACAAGCCAAAGTATTTTGTGAGTCACGGGAAGATAACCCGGCTTAAATCTTTCTTCCATGTAAAGCGTCCTTATCTGAATTTTGCTATCATACCGACCGTGTTTTTGCCGTTGCTTTCCACCGAACCGCCTACAAGGTCGCCGTTGGTTGAAAGCGTTGAACCGCAGGCAACATATTCGCCGCTTGAAAGCACGCAGACGTTTGTAAACTGATCCTCGTTTGTGCCGCCGTAGCCCTGAATGGTATTAATCTTTCCGTCCTTATCCAGGGTGATAATAAAGCCGTCGCTTAAACCTTTGTTGCCTATGGTTTTAAGATCTCTTGTTCCCGAGGAGGAATAGCCGCACAATACAAACGAACCGTCTGCGTTCTGCTCTACAGCCGAAAACGTATCGTCGTTTATGCCCCTGAATGCGGTAGTCCACGCAACGCTTCCGTCGGCCTTATATTTAACCGCAACCGCGTCGTAGCCGCCCTGATTGCCGAGCTCTTCAAGGGAATGATCCGCAGAAAGGGTGCGCCCGCATACAACGCAGCCGTCGTTTGCAGCCGTTATGCCGCGGAAATTTTCTATCTTACTGCCGCCGAACTGCTTAACCCATTTTCTGTTGCCGGCCGAATCGAATTTTACTATAGCGGCGTCCGCCATACCGTAGGGCGCAAACGCTTTGCCGTCCAATTTCGAGGAAAAGTTGCCCACAGCATAAATTGTGCCGTCCGGCGCAACGGCAACCGCATTGAACGAATCGCCGGCGTCGCCCGTTTTATTTGCAAAAGCAACCTCGCCGTCCTGATTGAACTTAACCAAAATCGCCGAAGATCTGCCCTTTGTAAGCTTCAAACCGGACGCGTTGCCGTCGGCGGAGGAGGATATGCCCACAGCGGCTATACCGCCGTCGGGACAAACGCTTATACCGCTGAAGCTGTCCGTTAAGCTGCCGCCGAAATTCTTAACCCAATTAGTATCGCCCGTTGAGCTGAATTTATAAATAACCGCGTCATAATCCCCGTAAAGATTAAATCCGAGGTTTTTGGCGTTGGTGTAACCTGCGGCGTAAATGTTTCCGCTCTTGTCCACGGCAAGCGAGTTAAGTGAAAGCGCTCCGTTTCCGGAAACAGCCTTTTGCCATTGAAGCTTTCCGTTTTTATTGAATTTCATCAGCATCATATACGGAACGCTCGCGTCCTTGGTAAGCCCGAGCAAGGTGCCGTCTTTTGAGTTGGTCTGGAGCAAAGCAACGCAGCCCCCGTCGGGAGTTGCGGCGGCGTCGTTAAACAAATCGTTGCCCGAACCGCCGAAGGTAGTGCCCCAGTTAGAACTGTTTGTGTCGCCGGGAACTACGGAATTTGTAGTGTAGGTAGATAAGTAAGTAACAACGGAGCCGTCCTCGTCAACCGCCGTATTGCCCAAGAAATCCGTAACAGGAACGGCGGTAATTATCATCTCGTTGGCAGGGGGAACCACAATATTTGTACTTACAATATTGCCCCTTTCGTCGGTAACGTATTCGCCGCCGGCTCGGGTAAGAGGTATTTCAATCTCCTGCTGATGATAAACTATCGAGGTCTTTTCCTCGCCGTTTTCATCATAAATCTTATCTCCGTTCGCATTCGTTACGGGTACTATTTCGGTTGCAAGCACAACCGTAATCGCCTCGCCCGACTCGTCGGTTACGGGGACGCCGTTCTTGTCCGTAACCACGACAACCTCTTTGTAAACCATTTCGGTTACATATTCGCCGTTTTTATCCGTAACGGGTTCGCCGTTTTCGTCCGTAACGACAACCGGCGTTCCCTCGCCCAATTTATTCTTTTTACAAGCGGGTACGAGTAAAATTACAACCGCAAGCGCCAACACCGCAAAGATAACAAGTTTTTTGCTTTTATTCATATCCAGCCCTCCGATGATATTGCCTATTTTAAACAATATTATACACGCAATATTTTAACACAATGTAAAATCAAATTCAATATATTTAAAACATTTTAATTAACATTATACAAAACCGTATATTTGTGTTATTATTTATATATAGTCAGCTAATATAATCGGTTCTTGCTTTTCAGAGGTACTGTATGAAAATTGATTTAAAGCTTATAAAGCATTTGGAAAATTTGAGCAAAATCGAACTTACCGACGGCGAAAGAAACGTTGTCGAGGACGATTTGCGGCAAATTATAAAGCTTTTTTCCACGCTCGGGGAGCTGCCCTCGGACGAAGAAGCCGACGACGGTTTCGTTTTGCCCGAACGACTGCGGGAGGATATTGCAAAAATCGGGGAAGCCGATAATTTGATTTTTGAAAACGCGCCTGATTTCAAGGACGGATTTTTCACCGTTCCCAAGGCTCTTGAGTGAGGTTGTTATGAAGGAAATTTACGAAATGACGGCGGTTGAAATTTCAAAAGAAATCAAAAGCGGAAATCTCGGCGCGGTAGAATGTACCGCCGCATTTATCGACAGGATAAAACGATTTAATCCGACGCTCAACTGCTTTACATATACGGACGAGCAGAGGGCCCTGAGAGACGCCGCCGAGGTTCAAAAGGGAATTGACAGCGGCGTTTATTCGGGTAAATTGGCGGGAGTGCCGATTGCGGTAAAGGACAATATCTGCGTTAAGGGTATGCCGTCGGCCTGCGGCTCAAAAATGCTTAAAAATTTCACGGCGCCGTACAACGCAACGGTAATAGACAGGCTAAACGGCGAGGGAGTTATAGTGATAGGCAAAACGAATATGGACGAGTTTGCCATGGGTTCGACCACCGAGACTTCATATTTCGGCGCAACGCTCAATCCCCGGGACTTGTCAAGGACCGCGGGAGGAAGCTCCGGCGGCAGCGCCGCCTGCGTAAGCGCGGGTCTTGCGCCCTTGGCTTTGGGTACGGACACCGGCGGTTCCATAAGGCAGCCCTGTTCGTTTTGCGGCGTTTCGGGTTTAAAGCCCGGTTACGGCAGCGTTTCCCGCTTCGGGCTTATAGCCTATGCTTCATCCTTCGACCAAATAGGGCCTATTGCTAAGAATATTGACGATTGCGCGGCTGTTTATTCCGTAATTTGCGGAAAAGATTACTCGGACAGCACTTGCGCCGACGTAAAATTTGATTATAACGCCGCTTCTCCCGACGTTAAAAACAAAAAAATATGTATACCGACGGAATTTATAAACGGAAAAGCGGACGAGGAGGTTAAATCCGCCGTTTTTAAAAGCGCGGAAATTTTCAAAGCTCTCGGCGCGCAGGTCGAGGAAATAAGCATACCCTGCCTTGAATACTGCGTTGCGGCATATTATATCTTAGCCTGCGCTCAGGCAAGCTCCAATCTTGCAAGGTATGACGGCGTAAAATTCGGCTTTCGCGCGGAAAATTGCAAAAGCCCCGACGAGCTTTACATAAAAAGCCGCAGCGAGGGCTTTGGTATCGAAGCAAAAAGGCGTATAATGCTCGGTAATTTTGTACTTTCTGCGGGATATTACGAAACCTACTACAAAAAGGCTCTGACGGCAAGGGACTTAATAAGGAAAGAGCTTTTGAAGCTGTTTGAAAAATTCGACCTCATTCTTTCGCCCGTTGCTCCGAGTACGGCTCCGAAATTGGGGACTTCCCTTAATAATCCGCTTGAAATGTACCTGGACGACGCCTACACGACGGCGGCAAACCTCGCCCGCCTCCCCGCCTGCTCTTGTCCGTTCGGTTTTGACAAAAACGACCTTCCCATAGGCGTTCAGCTTATCGGAAAGCCCTTCGGCGAGGAAAATCTTATAGCTGCGGCAAGGGCTTTTGAAAATGCGGCGGGCTTTAATAAAACGCCCCCTCTTTCCGAGCTTTTCGGAGGTGAGCTTTAATGAATTACGAAACGGTTATCGGCCTTGAAGTGCATGCGGAGCTTTCCACAAAATCAAAAATTTTCTGTTCCTGCCCTACAGGCTTCGGCGCTTCGCCGAACACACGGGTTTGCGAGGTGTGCCTCGGGCTTCCCGGCTCTTTGCCCGTTTTGAACCGAAAAGTTTTGGAATATGCCGTAAAAACCGGTCTTGCGCTCGGCTGCGATATAACAAGGCTCACCCGATTTGACAGAAAAAATTATTTTTACCCCGATTTGCCCAAGGCGTATCAAATTTCACAGCTCTATCTTCCCGTTTGCAGGGACGGTGTTATCCGTATTGAAACCAAAAACGGCAAAAAGAACATAGGCATACGCGAAATCCATATGGAGGAGGACGCAGGCAAGCTAATACACGACGGAAGCGAAAACCTGACCTTTATCGACTTCAACCGCTGTTCGATACCGCTGTTGGAAATAGTTTCCGAACCAGATTTAAGAAGCGCCGACGAGGCGGCGGCATATGTCGAAAAGCTTATTAAAATACTGAAATATATAGAAGTCTGCGACTGCAAAATGCAGGAGGGCTCGTTAAGGGTCGACGTAAACCTTTCCGTAATGCCCGAGGGCGAAAGGGTATTCGGCACAAGAACCGAAACGAAAAACTTAAATTCGCTTCGGGAAATGCGCCGCGCAATCAATTACGAGGCGGACAGGCAAATTCGGCTTATCGAAAGCGGAAAAAAAGTGCTCGGGCAAACGCTTCGCTGGGACGACGGCAAGGGTAAAAGCACAGCTATGCGAAAAAAAGAAGAGGCGGCGGATTACAAATATTTCCCCGAACCCGATTTGCCTCCCGTCTTCATTTCGCAGGAATATACAGACAAAATAAAAGCGCAAATTCCCGAATTGCCCGACGGCAAAGCGCAGCGTTATGTAAACGAGCTGGGACTTTCAAAAAGCGACGCCGTAATTATAGCGGGCAGCGTTGAAATCGCCGATTTTTACGAACGGGTTATAAAAAGCTGCGGCGAGTACAAGGAGGCGGCGAACTGGGTAACGGGCGAGCTTTTGAGGCTTATGAAGCTAAGCGGCGTTTCGGACGAACGCGTCCCCGTATCTCCCGAAAGCTTGGTTGAAATTATAAATATGCTGAAGTCGGGCGAAATAAACCGCATCGTAGCGAAACAGGCTTTTGAGGAGGCGTTTTTAAACAAAACGAACCCGAGGCAATACGTTATTGAAAACAATCTTTTGCTTTTTACCGACGCCGAGGAAATCCGCAAAATTTTGATAACGGTTTTAGACGAAAATCAAAAAAGCGTATCCGATTACAAATCGGGCAAAACGTCGGCGTTCGGCTATATTACCGGCAAGGCAATGAAGGCGTTGAATTCAAAAGCGCCGGTAAAAGAGGTTCAAAAAATCCTAAAAGAGCTGTTGGAGCAATAGTTTTTGTCCCCTCGATTTGTTTCGAGTAATTTTGCTTGTTATTTATATTGTTTTATGATAAAATATTTCGGTTAAATAAATTTATTCGGAGTTGAGTTTCTTGGCTGTACTCGGGGATGTAAAAAGAATAGTGGTTAAGGTGGGTACTTCCACGCTTACATACGATACGGGAAAAACAAATATAAGGCGTATGCACAAGCTGGTTTCCGTTCTTTCCGACATAGCAAATTCGGGGATTGAAACGGCGCTTGTCACCTCCGGCGCAATAGGCGTTGGGGTAAGCAAACTGGGGCTTAAAGAAAGACCCGAGGATACTCCCGGCAGGCAGGCGGCAGCCACGGTGGGGCAGTGCGAGCTTATGTTTATGTACGATAAGCTTTTTGCGGAATACGGTCACACGGTGGGTCAGCTTTTAATTACAAAAAGCGACGTTGAAAACGACGGGCGCAGAAAAAATCTGATAAACGCATTTGACAAGCTGTTCGATTACGGAGCGATACCGATTATAAACGAAAATGACTCCGTTGCCGTAGACGAAATAGTATACGGCGATAACGACAGCCTTTCCGCCACAGTCGCAAAGCTTATCCGCGCCGACGCTCTTATTATTCTTACCGATACCGACGGCTTTTACGACGCCGACCCAAACGAAGACGAAAACGCAAGGCTTATCCCGGTTATAAACGAAATAACCGACGAGCTTTACCAAGCTGCGGGAGGACGGGGTTCAAAATTTTCGACGGGCGGAATGGTTACAAAGCTTCACGCCGCTCAAACAGCCACACAGGCGGGAATTAACACAATAGTTATGAACGGAGCTTATCCCGAGGATATATACAAGGCTCTTGACGGTAAGCAGATAGGAACGTTTTTTACCTGCGACAAGAATTAAAGGAATGATGATATGACTCTTACTCAACAGCTCGGATTAAAGGCAAAGCAGGCGGAAAAAAGCCTTGCCGTCGCCGATACTCAAAAAAAGAACGAAGCTCTCGGGCTAATGGCCGAAAACCTGCTCAAAGACCGCGAAAAAATACTTGCCGCAAACGCCGTTGATATGGCTTTGGCGGAAAAGAACGGGCTTCGTAAAATAATGCTTGACCGGCTCCTTTTGACAAAAGAACGTATAGAGGGTATGGCAAAGGGAATAGAGGATATTATCGCCCTGCCCGACCCCGTGGGAAATATTATCTCTAAAATTCAAAGACCCAACGGTATGACGGTTGAAAAAATCACCGTGCCTCTCGGGGTTATAGCGGTTATTTACGAGGCAAGGCCAAACGTCACCTCGGACGCCGCCGCCCTCTGTCTTAAATCCGGCAACGCCGTAATTTTGAAGGGCGGAAAGGAAGCCGTAAATTCTTCTTCGGCGATAACGGATTCTTTAAGGCAGGCTCTTAAAGAAGCGGGGCTCGACGAAAACTGCATACTTCTTGTAACCGACGCTTCGCGGGAAAGCGCGGCGGAGCTTATGAAAATGAACGAATTTGTCGACGTGCTCATTCCGAGGGGAGGTCCGGGGCTGATTAAAGCCTGCGTCGAAAACTCCTCCGTACCCGTTATCGAAACGGGAACGGGAAACTGCCATATCTACGTTGACAAGGACGCGGACCTTGAAAAGGCGGTAAAGATTGTTTTTAACGCCAAGACCTCTCGCCCGTCGGTGTGCAACGCCGCAGAAAGCCTTGTTATACACAGGGATATAATAAAGGAAGCTCTGCCTTTGATTAAAGCGGAGCTTGACAAAAAGAACGTTGAATTGAGAGGCGACGAAATTGCACGCGGCGTTTGCGGCGATATAAAAAAGGCCTCCGAGGAGGACTGGGGTACGGAGTACCTTGACTATATTATGTCCGTCAAATGCGTTTCCTCGCTTGAAGAAGCTGTCGAACACATTTCTAAGTATTCTACAGGTCACAGCGAATGTATAGTAACGGAAAACGAAGCTTCCGCGCGGGAATTTTTGAAAAGGATAGATTCAGCCGCCGTTTATCACAACGTAAGCACGCACTTTACCGACGGCGGGGAGTTCGGCTTCGGCGCGGAAATCGGAATATCAACCCAAAAGCTGCACGCAAGGGGCCCTCTCGGGCTTCCTCAGCTTACCTCATTTAAATATGTGATAAAGGGAAACGGTCAGATAAGATAACGGAGAAAGTATTATGGCCAAAGAAATCAGAACAGACGACATTCTCGAAATATTTGAAACAGACGGCAATCGCTCCGTGAAGCGGGAGCGCAAACCGTCTTCTTCCTCTCGCTCGCATTCGGGCAAAAGGAAAAGAAAAAAGAGAGCGCATCCGTGGGCGTTTCCGCTCGGGCTTTTAATCGCCGTGCTTTCCGCAATAGGACTTGTATGCGTGATTTTTGCGGGTATAGGAACCGCAAAAAAGGCGATTATCAAGGTTAAAAACATTGACGAATACAACAAAATGCTTATCCCCGTAGTTATGAACGACCCCGATACCTTTGACGACCTGACAAAGGCGGATATGAACCAGCTGCTTGACATTTCTATATGGGCGATATTAAAAAGCGACCTCGCCCCCGATACTTATACTTACAACGACAGCGGTATGGTTATACCGGAGGAGGACGTTTCAAAGCAGTTTACAAAGCTTTTCGGGAAAAACATTGCCCCCGTTCACGCTTCCGTTACCGGCTTCGGCTATGAATTTTCATATGACGCGGCAAGCAAGTGCTATACTATACCGCTTACGGGCGTTGCGCCTGTTTATACGCCGGACGTTATCGACGTTGATAAAAAGGGAGGAGCGGTTATTTTAACCGTGGCGTATCTTTCCGCAAACGGCTGGACGCAGTCCGAGGACGGCAAAATGGTCGCTCCCTCGCCCGACAAATATGTTAAAATCACCTTGAGAGAGGGCGATTCGGGTTATTACATCAGCGCGCTTCAGGCTGCTTCCGCTCCCGAAACGGCTTCTGCGTCCGCCGTTACCGAAATAGCGGAAAATACAGAGAGCGCCCAAAACGCCCAAGGCGCAGGCAATACCTCGGCTTCTGACAAAACCGTGACCGAGGTTCAAACGAGTATTTCATAAATAAAAACGCAAAAAGCCAAATCACGCCCCGTCCGACTGCGGCGGGGAAAGCGAGCGACAAACTATGCAGTCGGAAAGGCAGTAAAAACGCTATGGTTAAAATTTCGCCGTCTATACTTTCAAGCGATTACGGAAAGCTTGACAACGAGCTTAAAAGAATGGAAGAAAGCGGAGCGGATATGATTCATATCGACGTTATGGACGGGCATTTTGTACCCAACATAACCCTCGGAGCGCCTATAGTGAAATGTATAAGAAAAGCCTGCCGCCTTCCGTTCGACGTACATCTTATGATTTCTGACCCCTACAAATATATACCCGACTTTGCAAAAGCCGGCGCAGATATAATTACGTTTCATATAGAATCGGACAGCGATACGCAAAAAACCGTTGACTTAATACGCTCTTACAACATCAAGGCGGGAATTTCTCTAAAGCCCTCAACGGCGGTCGAGGAGGTTTTCCCCTATCTTGACAAGCTTTCCATGGTGCTTGTAATGACAGTCGAACCCGGCTTCGGCGGTCAATCGTTTATGGAAGATATGATGCCGAAGGTAAGCGCCCTGCGCGCCCGGGCGCAAAAACAAGGGCTTGATATTGATATAGAAGTAGACGGCGGCATAAATTCCGACACCGTCGCCGTCGCCGCAAAAGCGGGCGCAAACGTATTTGTTTCGGGCAACGCCGTTTTTTCGAGCGAAAACCCGAAACAAACCATCGCCCTGTTTAAGGAAAAAGCCTCGGTGTGACGTTTTCGCATATCACGCTGTAATGCTCCCTTATCTGGGCGCAAAGGGCTTCGTCCGTTATCAGGCTGTCGCCGTATTCAAGGCAAACGGCTTTTAGATTGTTTTTATCTAAGCCGCAGTTTTTTATTTCAAGCGCGAAATTATTGCCGTCGGACAGAAGCCTTAAAACCGTTTTTTTGTTTAATTTTGAAAGCGTTTCGCACAGCTTCAACAGTGCGGTCGTTTCGTTTAAAACAGCTATGGGCGCGGCTTTGCCGTTCGTCCTGCCGTTTAATTTGTACGCCTTTTTCTTTATAAGCGTAATCAGGACAAGCGCCGAGCCGTCCTTATGCTCGATAATGTTTATATTGAGCTTTGGCAAGGGCGCAGAGCCGCCGAGTTCAAGCTTCGACGAGCAAAGCAAATCCGAAATCATCGCCTTTGTTTTTTCGTTGTTGAAATCCAACGATTTAAAATCAAGACTGTAGTCTTTTATATCCTGTTTTGAAAGCTCTGCCAGGAAATGCTCTTGGGTATTTTTATGTATCTTCATATCTCTCCCCCGCTAACCCGATATATTTAATGATATTGCAAATAAAGCGATTACGCAACGTATAAATGTTGGAAAAGAGGTGAATTTCGGGAATGTCGGAAAATTCGGAACATACCGTTGAAGCTATAAGAAACACAAGAAAATATATGCTCGATATGCTTCTGCTTTTGTGCGCGCCTGCGGTAATGGCGTGGTATTACTACGGCTCGCATGCGCTGCGGATTATATGCGTTTGCATAATAACGGCAATTCTCACCGATATCATCGTTTCCGCGGCAGTAAAGGCAAAGGCGCATATTTCGGATTTATCCTGCGTTTTTACAGCCGTCTGCATAGCTCTCTGTATGCCCGCAAGCATTGATTGGAAAATCCCCTGCCTTGCGGTAATTTTTGCGGTCACGGTTGCGGTAATACCCTTCGGCGGTTCGGGGAACCTTTTGTTCTGCCCTGCCGCGGCGGGTCTTGCGTTTGTAACCATATGCTTTCCCGAAGAATTTTTCACCTATCCCGCTATACCCTCCTCGGCGGAAAATCTTGCGCTTTTTTCAAGCGAGGATTTTATCGAGGGCGAAGCGTTGTCGCATATGCTCTCGCAGGGCAACTCAATAGGAGTTAATATTATAAGCTATATTGATATTTTGGTGGGGAACATACCGGGACCTATGGGAGCCTCCTGCGCCATGGCAATGCTCGGCGGGCTTATTTACCTTATGTTCAGGCGGCCTAAAGGGGCGGTTATAAGCATATCGTACCTTATATCCTGCGCCGCATTCGCCGCCGCCTTCCCGAGAATTAACTCGGGCAGGGCAGTTTCCGCCGTTATGGAGCTTTGCGCGGGCCTTGTTTTGATTACCGCGCTTGTTTTTATCAGTGACGAAACAGTTGCGCCCAAAAGATTTGTTTCGAGAATTTGCTACGGCGTTACGGCGGGCTTGATAACCATGCTTTTAAGAGCGTACAGTCCTTTGGAGGAAAGCTGTGTTTTCGCCGTTTTGCTCGCAAACGCCGTATCCCCCGTTTTCGATTCCAAAATTCCCGTATTCGGGCTTGAAAAAAAGCATATGATGAGCAAAATCGAATCGGCGAAGGAGGAACGGCTCAGGCTGGAAAAAGAGTTTGAGGAAATCGAAAAGGCGAAGGAGGAGCGGGAGAAAATAGCGCAGATTAACGCAATGCTCGAACCGAAGCGCTCCAAGATGATTAAAAACATTTCAAAAAGCATAAGCGAAAGCGCTCTTATGGAAACCGAGAATATTCCCGAGGTCGAGGAAGCGTCCGATTTAACCTCTCAAAACGCCGACGGCGAAGAAAACGCCTCCGATTCGGACGATATTCCCACCTTGCAGGATATAGGCGAGCTTGCCGACAGGTACGAGCTTGATTTTTTAAACAACAGCGAAAGCGGAGGTGACTCCGATGAGTGAAAAAAATATCGGCACGGTGGTAAACAGCGCCGTTATAAAAAATCCCGTTTTGTTTGAAGCCGTCGGAATAGCGCCCGTTGTGGCAATGGCGACAAGCCTTAAAACGGCGATAATGCTGACTGCCGTAACGCTTGTTCAAATGACGGTTATAGAGCTTTTTGCCTGCAAATTTTTGAAAATGCTGAAAAGCCGATTCCGCGTTTTGGTTTATGCCGTTTTGGGCGTTCTTATAAACATACCTATGTTTTCGGCATTTTCGTATTTCACCCCGAACGAGGCGGCAAACGTAAGCATTTACCTGCCCGTTATTGCGGTCAATTCGCTCATAGCCCTGCACTGTGAGAGGTTCGCCGTGCGGCACGGAATAAAAGAAACTCTGCTCGACGCTCTGGCTTCCGGCGCGGGCTACGGGCTCGTTGTAATGCTTACCGGCATTGCGCGGGAATTTTTCGGCTCGGGTACGATTTACGGGATTGATTTGGGCATCAAAATAAAATTTTCGGGGCTGCTTCTTCCCTTCGGCGGATTCCTTGTGCTCGGCTTCGTTTCGGCGCTTTTTAAGCTAATAATAAAAAAGCGTTATCCCGACGAGAAGCCGGAAGCCGCCTTCAACCTTTCCGAAATTTCTCAGTCGCATTTTGACAGCATAAAAAACCTTTTCAGCGAAGATTTTAACCCCTTTGACTACGACTCGGAAGCAGACGAGGACGGGACCAATCCTTTTAAAGCCGCCGCCCGCCGTTCCGAGGGTAAGAAAAGCGAGAGAAAGAAAAAAGAGCCTTCGCCCTCCAAGTCGGGCAAACGCAAAAAGGACGGGCAAAAGGAAAGCAAATACGAAATCATAATCGAAAACCGTGAGGATTTTCCCGCTGTTGAGGAGCAAACGCCCGAGCAGCCGACCTCGGGAATCGAAAACATTTCTTCCGACAGCAAGAAATACGAATCCGAATTTGACGATTTACTTTCCGAGCTTGAGCTTCACAAAAGAAAAAACGAAAAGGACGGTGACGAAAAATGAGCATAATCGCCGACCTTATTTCCGCCGCGCTTTACGCTATGCTGTTTCAAAACTTTATTTTCACCGGCGGCTACGGCGCTTCGGAAGCGGTAAGAATGTCCGCAAAGCCGAAACAGCTTTATCCTATGACCATACTTATTACCGTTTTTTCAACCGTCGTTTCTCTTATATGTATGCTTTCCGAGCAGATTAACTATATCCATTCTCTCGGAACTGTGGGACATTCCCTTGTTTTTATAGCCGTGCTTTCCGTTTTTTACATCATAGTTTTGTTTTTTGTGGTGAGCGTGCTTCACGCAAAAAAAAGGACGGTAAGGCGGGTGGGAATAGCCGCGTTCAACACGCTTGTTCTCGCCGTTCCGTTCATAAATTACCGTGCCGCATTTTCCCTTGCCGAGGCTATAGGCTCGGGCTTGGGCTCGGGGCTTGCCTTCGCGCTGGCGGTATCGCTTATAAATCTCGGGCTTCGCAGGCTTGACAAGTGCGAAAACGTCCCCGACGCCTTTAAAGGCACGCCCGCAATTTTCATTTACGTTGCGCTGCTTTCGCTTGCGTTTACGGGAATTTCGGGCAGAGGGCTTACGCTTTAATCTGTTGTCGGTTTGTATTATAAATAAACAGCTTGAAAAAGGAATTAACAACTATGTTTTTTAATTCAAAACCAAATAAGCCGAGGAAAAGAAGCTATTATCCGTTTTCAAAAAACTATCCCGGAAAAACCGGCGACTCTTACGATATCGGAGAAAGCAGAACAAGAAGAAAAAGGGACGAGCGCAACAACATAATTTTTTACGTTTCGTTAATACTTATATTTACAGCCTCGTTTATAATTTTTTCCGTCGCAATAAAGCTGTCGAAAAGACCGATAGGCGTAAGCTCCGAAATCAACGCCTCAAAGTTCGACGGGGCGTATAAGTGCGTCTGTCTTCCCGAGGACGCGCTTGACGGCGGAATAGCCTACGAGCTTTTCAAAACGGAGCTTGCGGGTTCGGACGTAAATTCCGTTGTTGTCGATTTTAAAAACATCGACGGCTGTATTAATTTCCCCTGCGAAAACGAGAATGCCGAAAAAGCGGGGGCGATTCAGGATATGCCCTCCGACTCCGAGGAAATTATAAACGATTTAAAAAAGCACAACTATAAAATCATCGCAAGGATTTACTGCTTTGAAGATCGCCGTGCCGCCGCGCTTATACCGGGAGCCGGGGTGCGCGAAAAGGATTCGGGTACAATTTGGCTCGACGACAGCGCTCAAAACGACGGTAATCCGTGGCTTAATCCTTATTCGTCCGCGGCGGTAAACTATATTCTGGACATAATAAAGGACAGCGTCGACTTCGGAGCGGATATGATTTTGCTCGACTCCGTCTGCTTCCCGTCGGGTCCGAAAATCGAAAGCGCCGTTTTCACCGAGGACGAAAGCGCAAACCCGAAGAACGAGGTTTTGCTCAACTTTATAAAAAGGGCTTCGGACGTATGCGGGGAGATACCGTTGAGCGTATATATGCCCTGCGACAAGGCTCTCAACGGCAGTAAAGCTCTTTATGACGGCTCGATAATAAACAGCTCGGCAAAGTACAACGTTATCGACTTTACCTCCGGCGCAATCAGCGGCGATTTTGAATATAACGGCGCCGTTTATACCAAGGAAAATTTCAGCGAAAACCTGTTGATACAGGCGGCCGTTCCCGCGCTTACGGATAAAAATTCGACCGCCTATCCGGATAAGCCGGTTATCCCGGTAATCGACGATGAAATTTATGTTTCCGCGCTTGAAAATCTCGGAATTGACAACTATATAATAATCAAGCAGGAGAAATAAAAGACGCTTGCCGTTTCTTGACAAAAATATTACGTTGTGATAATATTAAATATAACAGCAAATACCTCCTGAAGGGGAGTAGCTTTTAAGGTGAGGGAAGCCTAACCTTATCCGGCAGTCAACAATTCCCGTCTTTTAAAGACTGGCTGTCGGTCCTTAAACGGGTAGCAAGACCTTCGGCGAAAACCGCCGAAGGTCTTTTTTTATAAGCTTAAAGAGGTGTAAAAAATGAAGCATTATCTTATGTCAAGCGAAGAAGTTTTCGGAGCTTTCAATGCTTCCGCGGACGGTCTTGGGTCTGCCGAAGCGGAAAAACGGCTTTCGGAAAACGGTAAGAACAAGCTCAAAGAGGGCAAGAAGAAATCTGTTATCAAGCGGTTCTTTGAACAGTTTATGGACCCGATGATAATTATTCTTATTGTCGCTGCGGTTATCTCCGCAATTACGGCTTCGTTCGGCGGCGAAAAGGAAGGCTACGCCGACGTTATAATCATACTGTCCGTTGTAATTATCAACGCCGTACTCGGAGTTTATCAGGAGAGCAAGGCGGAGGCTGCAATAGAAGCGCTGCAGGAAATGGCGGCGGCAACCTCAAAGGTTTTGCGCGACGGCAAGGTAGTGCAAATTCACAGCGAGGATTTGGTAGTGGGCGACGTTATACTCGTTGAGGCGGGCGACGCCGTTCCCGCAGACGCAAGAATAATCGAGGCGGCGAGCCTTAAAATCGAGGAGGCCGCGCTGACCGGCGAAAGCGTCCCCGCAAACAAAATCGACGGCATACTGTCGCTTGACGGGGAAAAGGACGTTCCCTTGGGCGACAGAAAAAATATGATGTATATGGGTTCCACCGTAGTTTACGGGCGCGGCAGGGCTGTTGTCACCGCAACGGGTATGGACACCGAAATGGGCAAAATCGCCGATTCTCTCGCTCAGGCGGAGGACGGTCAAACTCCCCTCCAGTTAAAGCTTGCGCAGCTTAGTAAAATATTAAGCTACATCGTAATAGGCATATGTATATTTATGTTCGGCTTCGGAATCGCAAGGCAGTTTATCGACGGCCAAACTCCGAATTTTGAATTTTATCTTCACTCGTTTATGATAGCCGTTTCGCTTGCGGTTGCCGCAATCCCCGAGGGCCTTGCCGCAGTCGTTACCATAGTTCTGTCGATAGGCGTTACCAATATGTCCAGAAAAAACGCCATCATAAGGAAGCTTACGGCGGTTGAAACGCTCGGCTGCGCTCAGATAATTTGCTCGGATAAAACCGGTACTTTAACGCAGAACAAAATGACTGTCGTTGACAGCTATACGGACAATAAAGAGCTTCTCGCCAAAAGTATGGCGCTTTGCACCGACGTAAATATAGACGAGGACGGCAATATTATAGGCGAACCCACGGAATGTGCGCTTGTAAATTTCGCCCTCAGCCTTAATCTCAATAAAAACGATTTGCTCAAGGAAGCTCCGAGGGTTGCGGAAGCCCCCTTTGATTCGATGCGTAAAATGATGTCCACCGTACACAAGACCTCGGCGGGCATAGTGCAATATACCAAGGGAGCGCCCGACGAAATTCTTAAAAGATGTACCGCAATTCTCAAAGACGGCAAAGTACGCCCCATTACCGACGAGGATAAGGCGGAAATTCTCAAAACCAACAAAGCTTTTGCGGACAAGGCTCTGCGCGTACTTGCTTCAAGCTTTAAGCTGCTTGACGAGGTTCCGTCGGACTGCGAACCCGAAAAAATCGAAAACGAGCTTGTTTTCTGCGGACTTACGGGTATGATTGATCCCGTCCGTCCCGAGGTAAAAGCGGCTATAGAGGAATGCGCTACGGCGGGCATACGCCCGATTATGATAACGGGCGACCATAAGGATACCGCCGTTGCGATAGCTATGGAGCTCGGCATTATCAACGACGCTTCACAGGCAATAACGGGCTCGGAGCTTAACGACTTGTCCGATGATGAATTCCTTGAAAAGGTCGGCAACTATTCGGTATATGCAAGGGTTCAGCCCGAACACAAGGTAAGGATAGTCAACGCCTGGCGCAAAAAGGGCTTTATCACGGCTATGACAGGCGACGGCGTAAACGACGCTCCGTCAATTAAGAGCGCCGATATAGGCGTAGGTATGGGCATTACAGGCACGGACGTTACAAAGAACGTTGCCGATATGGTTCTTGCCGACGACAACTTCGCCACCATCGTTTCCGCCGTTGCGGAGGGCAGAAGAATTTACGACAACATCAGGAAGGCTATACAGTTCCTGCTTGCCTCCAACCTCTCGGAGGTTATGTCGATTTTCGTCGCAAACCTTATAGGCTTCACAATTCTTGAACCCACTCACCTGCTTTGGATAAACCTTATTACCGACTCGTTCCCGGCTCTTGCTTTGGGTATGGAAAGACCCGAGGAGGATATTATGAGACGTCAGCCGAGAAAAGCTGCGGACGGTATCTTTGCCGGCGGCGTTGGAATAGATATTGCATATCAGGGCGTGCTTGTCACCGTCCTTACGATAGCGGCGTATTATATAGGCCATTTCCTCGAAGTGGGCAACTGGAACGCTCACGCGGCTTCAAGCCCGGACGGCATTACCATGGCTTTCCTTACTATGTCTATGTGCGAAATTTTCCACTCGTTTAATATGCGCTCGCAGCGTCAATCCGTAATCAAGATGATGTGCAAGGGCAGTCACAACAAATTCATCTATCTTGCAACTCTCGCTTCCCTCGTTCTTACAACGGCGGTTATCTATATTCCGTTCCTTAAAAACGCTTTCCATTTCACGGCTATAAGCCCCGTTGAATATGCGGTTGCAATGCTTCTTGCGTTTACGGTAATACCCGTGGTAGAAATAATCAAGGCAATTCAACGCGCTATAGCAAAGAAAAAGAATAAGTAAAGGCTTCCCGCAAGGCACAAAAAAAGCGCCGGCGCAATGCGTCGGCGCTTTATTTTTTCGTAGCGCGGAAACGGGTTACACTCCCGACATTATAAACTTAAAAAATCTGGTTCTGAACTTTGCGCTGCAGCTTCTTGAAATGGGAATGGAATACTGCCCGGCAAGCTGAATTTTGCTTTCGTTGTATTTGCTGATATGGTTCAAATTCACTAAGTAACTTTTATGCGGCTTGGCAAAATTATTGTCGGCAAGCTGTTCCTCCCAGTAATCCATCTTTTTGGTTGAGGTGTACACCCTTTCCTGCGTAATAACCCTTGTTTTTCTGTGGGTGTCGCTCTCTATCTCGATAAAGATTACGTCGTTTGTCGGTATTTTGAACAGTTCCGAATTTTCCTTGACTACTATATTTGAGCTAAGCTCGTAAACTCTTTTTATCGCGCGGTCAAATCCCTTGCAAAATCTTCTCTCGTCAACGGGCTTTTCAAAGAACCTGAAGGCGTTGAGGTCAAGGCTGTCGTCAAGATATTTTCCGTAAGCGGTAATGTAAATCAAAACTACGTTGGCGTTCTTATCCCTAAGCCTTTTGCCGACCTCCAGCCCGTCTATATCGGGCATTTCGACGTCCAATATCGCAATATCGATTTTTTCGTTCAACGCCAAAAGCTCGTACCCGGAATTAAAGCAAAAGGTGTTCAATTCTATTTCGCTGTCGCTTTTGTATTCATCAATAATTTTCTTAACGGTATCGACGAAAACGGCTTCGTCGTCGCAAATTGCTATATTCATCGTATCGCTCCGTTCTTATTTAATTAAACGATTAAATTCTGACATAATATAACTTCGTGTTTCATAATTTTACTAAATAATCCTGTGATTTACAATAGCGTATGCAAAAATAACCGTAAAATCTGCAAAAATACATCATTTTTCTAATTTTTGTAGAAAAATCTAATAATTTAGTGTATAATTTAAGAGGTCGATATTTTAACAAAAATAAAACGAAAAGGAAAAAATCATATGTCGTTTCTTTCGGACGTGGGCAGAAGAATAAAAACTCAAAGGCTGATAATGGGTATGACTCAGGCGGAGCTTGCCGCCGCAGTTTCCGCAAAGCGCAAAATTACCGACAAACAGCTTTCAAGGCTTGAAACGGGAACCTCCGGCACGGGGCTTGAAACCTTTGCGGCGCTCTCGGCGGCTCTCGGAAAAACTCCCGACTATTTTCTGCTGGGCATAGACAAAGCAGACCTCGGCATCAGGCAGGACGTAATAAACGAAATAGTCGAAAACCTGCATTTGTGCAGCTTTGAAAATTTAAAGAACATTCTGGCTGTCGCAAAGGCTTTTTCAAACAATAATTCTCAATAAGCCGTATTTTGCCGTCGGTTTTATACAAAAACAAATTGTTTTATGCTTGTTTTGCATTTTTTGGGAAATACTGTTGACACAGCGCCGTTTATATGCTATATATAAGATATACGGCGTTAAACTTCATTTTAAATAAATTGCCTTCATACGAAAAGGACGTTTATTTAAATTCAGCCGAAAAATCAAAACAAAGCTTTTTTTCTCCTTTTTGGGGCGGGGTGCTTTTCGTTTACCCCGCCTTTTTTTATTGCATAGTTTTATTCGCTTACGGGCAATATGACGGAAACCGTAAATTTCCTTTCCTCAGGGTCATATTCCCAATGAAAATCGCCGTCATATTTTTTTACCGTTCTTATTACGCTCTTATGGCCGTAGCCGTGAGAGCCTTTGTCCTTCTTTTGCGACAGCAATACGCCGTTTTCCGTTTTCGGCGCTTTTACGCAGGAATTGCATATGCTGATATGCACCATACTCCCGAAATTGTTTATACTTAAGGAAATAAATTTTTCCCCGCTTTTCTCCGCAGCCTCCACGGCGTTGTCAAGCAGATTGTTTAAAAGCGAGGTAAGGTCGGTATCGTCTATAAAGTCCAAGTTTGACCTGTGTATGTTCCTTTCAAAGCTTATGCCTCTTTTTTCGCACAAAAGGCAGTATTTTCTGATTATCAAATCCAACAGCTTGTTGGAGGACTTGCCGATTTGATTTGCACTGTCGATATTATCGGCAAAGCTTGTAATGTACTCCCTTGCCCTTTCGGGTTCTTGAGTCAGGGCGTACAAATTTGTAAGGTGATTTTTCGTATCGTGAACGAACATTTGCAGTTCTTCGTTTTGGCGTTCAAGCAACTCAAAATAGGTTTTTTCTATTTCCTCTTTTTGAACGGCGGCTCGAAGCTCATAAAGCTCCGCTTCCCTGTTTGCGGTAGCCTGTTGAAAAATGCAGGTCAAAATAACGGAGGATATCATAAAAATTATTGCGGCGCTTATTATTATCTTCATTTTTCCGCTCAGATTGTAATTTTCGTAAATCGGCACATATAAAATTAAAACTATCAGTAAGGACAGCGGATAGAGAAAAAAGATAAAATGCGTTTTCTTGTTCTGCCTGTATCTTCCGATTATATCGCTTACAGCCTTCAACAAAACAAAAAGCAGGGTTTTACTTATGGTGATAAGCAGGGTATAGCTTAGGTAATCCTTGGTGTATCCTTTGGGCTCTCTGTTAAATATGTACGAAATAATAAGCTCCGAGCTTATATCCGTAATCGCCACGGACAAAGCTATAACGGCGGCGTAAACAAATGAAAACCTGAGGTTGAATTTATATACATAACGCAGGATTAAAAAATGGAAAAGAACAAATACGGCGGTGTTTACGAATACATTGTAATTAAAGAACAAATTAAAAGCGGTCATTACGGCATATGAAGCAAACAGGTAAACGAGCCGCATTCTGTTTTTGCCGAGTTGCGTAATGCTTTCGTAAAAATAAAAGCAAATTAAAGCCTCTATCGCTTGAAGCAATATATTAAACAAAGCAGAAACCATAATTTATGCCCCTTAAAAGTCAAAAATATAGGGTAAACCCTTAATAGATAAAAGTTTACCCTATAACGCCGTATTTTGTCAAATTTTCAGAATTTTTTAATATTACGGCAAATTGAAATGATTAAGCCTGTGAACCGAGACTTTAAGCAAGCCGCTTATGATTTAACAGGCGGCCGCATATCAGCGAAACGCTTTGCAGCAGCACCGCAAAAAATATCGCTCCTTTTATTTCGTCGGAAAGTCCCAGCGCACATATGCAAGCCTCGATTATCAAAGCTGCGACCGCCAATACGGCGGTATATTTTCGGAATTTTACCTTTTCCGCTCTATCCAGAGCCTTTTGCGGTGTATCCGCCGGCGACAGCAATATTACCAAAGCGCACAGCGGTACAAAAACAAGCATTAACACTTTGACATTTGTAAATTTTACAAACTTTATTGCGAACATACACATTAAAACCGAGGACAAAGTCGCTGCCTGACATCCGAGCTCCGTTTTTGCGTGAAAGCCTCCGCCGAACCTATGTAAAAAATAAAAGGCAAAATAGAATAAAACGCTCGGAAAAGCAATCCTAAGTATTACGCCTGTAATAAGGCAAAAGGCGCAGGAAAAAATTTCCGAAATAATAACAAAAAGCCCGTAATGGTAAAGTTCAAACTCGTCTGCGTCTATAATTTGTTTTTTAACCATACTGTCCGCAATATTTGCAGAAAAACGGCCTATCATTTTTTAATTTTGTACTCGTTGTACTTTTTCGGGAGCTTGGGCTGAAATGACAAAAATGTGCTTGTAGAATTGGCGTCAACCTTAACCGAAAAATTAATTAAATTAATAACCTTTTTCATTAATTCTTTTTTCATTATAAAGACCTCCTTTCATATTATTTATAAAACAAACGAACCATCAATTCAATAAAACGAGCGTTTTTGCATTAAAAGAAATGCAAAACTGCACATTTTTCAAATGCAAATTCAAAAATCAAAGATATACTTGATATTTTGTCGAAAATTTCAAATACGGTATAATATTTTGAAATCTTATTTTATTCCATTGCCATATCAATAATGATATTATTTATACGGGGCGATGAAATTGAATATAGACAAAAACGAAATAATCGGGTACAGAATAGCCAAGTTCAGGAAAAGAGAGGGTTACACTCAAGCTGAGCTGAGCGAAAAAATCGATATATCCACAACGGAAATATCAAACCTTGAGTGCGGCAAAAACAACCTTTCTTATCCGACGCTGATAAGCCTTTGCAACGTTTTGAATATATGCCCCTGTCAGCTTTTATCGGGTGCGATAAAGGATGAGGTTTCCGATAACATAATAGATTTGGTAAGAGAATTGTCAAAAGACGAGCAAAGAATACTTTATTCGCTGTTATTGGAATATTTTAACCAAAAGAATCCATAATATTTGAAAATTTCCTGAATCTGTGTTATATTAGACTCAAGTAAAAATCTTGAGTCTTTATTTGTGAGGCTTTTATGGTTATAGACGCGCTTATATGCGACGATGAGAAGTCCTGCTGCGACGAAATAAAGAGCTATCTTTTAAAATACTGCGGCGAGCACTCGTTAACCTGCGTCTGCGACAGCTATATTTCAAGCATAGAAGCAATATCCGCAAACAAATCATATGATATTGCCTTTTTGGATATAAAAATCGACAGCTGCACGGGACTTGAAATTGCAAAAAGGCTAAAGTCAAAAAACAAAAACATTATAATATTTTTTATAACCAATTACGAACAGTATATTGACGACGCTATGAACCTCTACGCTCTGAGGTTTATCAAAAAGCCTCTTGATTATTCAAGATTATACAGCGGACTTGACAGGGCGGTGGAATTGATAAACAAGGACGTTATCGAGTTCTTTTTGGACGGCGACGGCAAAAAGGTTAAGGTAAATTCAAACGAGATATTATATATCGAAATTGTAAACAGGCGTACCAAGGTAGTGTTGAGCCGCAACGTATTTTATTCGGGAAACACGCTTGATTACTGGGAAAGGCTTTTGACTCACAGCGCATTTTGCAGGGTTCATAAAAGCTTTATTGTAAACCTCGACTATGTAAAGGAATACAGGCGATGTGAATTAAAAATGTATAACGGAGATATTGTTCCCATTGCCTACAGGAACCAAACTCAAACGAGGAAGGTCTTTTACAACTATCTAAAGGAGCGTAAAATATGAGTTTTAGTGTGGTTTTGCTCAACATATTGTTACAGCTGACGGAAGCTTTAATATGCTTTTACTTTTATGAGAACATAACAACCCTTGGCAAAAGCAACCGCAGGATTTTATACATCATTTTGTCCTACGGTATCATGACCGTATTAACCTTGGCGTTTCATAATAATTTCCTTATAAACAGCGGCGCCCTTTTAGTGTTCCACACCTTAATTGCACACTACGTATATAAGCTGAAGTTGAAATTTTCCGTTGTTTATTCTCTGGTAATATCGCTGGTAATAGCTATAAGCGAAACCATAGCGGCAAATTTTATATCCATCGTCTTAAAGGCCGATAGCAGGTCATTCCTTGAAAGTCCCGTAAGATACTCCGTTTTTTTAGTTCTCAGCAAAACCATGCTTTTTATATTCTTAAAAATAATAAGCGATATAATCAAAAAATACACACAAAAAGAAAAGACAAACCAGATTTTTCTGATTTATCCGCTGTCTTTGTTAGTTGTTGTTTGCACATTCTGCGTTATCTTAGACAAAAATCTTCTAAGCGAAAAATTAAACGTTCTTGTCACATTTACAATCCTATTTTTGACCTTTTCCGTTCTGATAACCTGCCTGTTTCAGCAATCCTCCGAAAAAAATGACGCCGAGCTTTACGAGCTCAAAGCCGCCGCGCAAAAGGAGGAAATTGAAAAAACTTATTTTGAATTGCTTGAAAAGCAAAACGAGGAGCTTCAGCTTTTCGTTCACGATACGAAAAACCATCTGTCTAACCTATACATTATGGCGGACGAACCCGAAAACGCCAAGGAATATATCAAGAGCTTTGTAAAAAATATCGACAGCTCGAACCAAATAGGCAAGTCCTCCAACAAGCTGTTGGATTTGATAATCAGAAAATACTGCCTTTTGTGCGAAAAAAGAGGCATAAGCTTTGAAAGGAACATACACAGGTCAAACTTGGATTTTATAGACGATACCGACCTCACCTCGCTTTTAAACAACCTGCTTGACAATGCCGTGGAGGCGGCGGGAAAAAGCGAGAAAAAGTACATAAGCTTAGGTATAAACGATTTCAGCAGTATGGTACATATTAACGTCAACAACTCCTGCGATACCAAACCCATATCAAATAACGGCATTTTAATTTCGCAAAAAGAGGACAAAGGCTCTCACGGCTACGGTCACAAGAGCATACTTCGCACGGTAAAAAAGTATTCCGGCGATTTACACTGGGATTACGAGGAAGACGACAGGGAATTTGCGGTTTCTATCATTTTCCCCGCCGAATGCGATTAACGGCGCTTTACTTTTTTAATTTTACAAAACCCGCAAAAAAAGGCCGACTGCTTAAGGCAGCCGGTCTGTTTCTTTATCTGTCAACATACACGTCTATAATATTGTCGTCGGCTTTCAGCGAGGCCACTATTTCCTCAATGGAATTTTCCGATTTCGGGAAAATCAAAGCCTTGATAATAGACGTGTCTTTATTCTTTTTAAGTATATTCCTCTCCTCGTCGTCGAGAATTTCTATTGAGTGAATTACCGCGCCGGCGCTTTTTATTATTCGGGCAATATCCGTAACCTCTCTTGCAAGGTGCTTGGCTTCAATATATATAACCCTGCCCGCCTTGCCGTTTACAAGTATCTTTTTAAGGGAGTTAAGGGTAAAGTAAACCAGTATCGTTGCGATTATTGCGCCCGTGTAAAAGCCTATTCCCACGGCAGTACCCACGCACGAAACCGCCCAAAGGCTCGCCGCGGTTGTTAAGCCCTTAACGGTAAAGCCCTCTCTTAAAATAGTACCCGCGCCGAGGAAGCCTATGCCGCTTACAACCGAAGCGCTCATACGGGTAACGTCTATGGCGTCGCCGTATTTATCGGCGGTATAAGCCGCGCTCATCATAATAAGAGTGGAACCCACGGCGACAAGTATATGAGTCCTAAAGCCCGCGGGACGGTGCGAATGTTCGCGCTCGAAGCCTATAATTCCGCTTAAAAGCGCGGCAAGTCCGAGCTTTAAAACAGCGTCAAAAACTTCTCTTACAATTTCTATTTCCCATAAATCCTTTATAAATTGCATAAGCCCATCCCTTTCTAAACTTTCTTTACAAGCCGCGGAACAAAAATAACTATCAACGCCCAGAGTGCTTCAAACAATACCATTTGTAAAACGCCCGCCTGAGTAAGCCCGGCAATAAAGGCGAACATCGCCATAAGAAGTATGCCTATTCCCACGCCTACATATTGCAAAACGCAGCTTATTTTTTTCTGCTCGTTTAAGGTAAACGCAGTAAGCAGAGCCAGGAGCGAAACCTTCATCTTACCGTCGCTTAAAATTTTGCAAGGTTCTTTTTCCGCCTCTTTTTCGCTGTATTCTTTAAACATAACCCCCGCAACGGGGCTTACGATTTTTATAAAATTCCTCGGAAGCCCGAAATACTGCTCTACGAAGCCTTCCGTAATATTTGCGTCGCTTGTTTTTACGAGGATATTAACCCCCGCCCTTTCAAGCTCACGGAAATAATGCGCGGTTTCGTCGTCTACTCCGTATCCGACAACGAACATCGCCGCCGCCTTACCCTCTACCGCGAGGTAAACCACCTGTTTGCCACGCCTTGTGAATTTCCTTTCCTCTTCCTTGGACTGAACCTCAACATTATGCTTTATAAGTAAATCACGGCTGCCGACAAGCACCCTGTTGTTATATATCCAACCCGAACAGCCGAGCTTTTCTTCATAAGCGAGCGACTCGACATTAGGCAGCATTTCACGGTTTTCAAGTATTACCGAATCGAAAACGTCGGCAAGAGCGCCGTCGGATTGTATTACGACCGCTGCGGTATAGAGTATTGCCTCGTCTATCCTCATGGAATTAAACAGCTTTATTCCGTAAATGTTGGTTCTGTCGTTATTAAACATATCTACGCTGTCAACAAGAACCGCATTCGTATTCAGCGCGTCCTCAACCGCTTCGTAACCGGAAATCATACTCTTTTTGTCGTTAAGCCGTTTATTCGCTTCCCTTAAATTAAAGAAAACGGATACAAACGCCGCCGACGGCACAGCCATAAGATATACGCCCGTTAAAGCGCTTACGCCGGAAAAAATATTCCTGTTTATAATCGCCGAGATAACGCCGACGATAACGCAGGCAATCGCGGCAACCGGCACAACCAGACCGAACATATCGGAGGTCGGGTCGGCAAGCCTCGACATTTCGACAAATTTATAAGGAAAATCGACCTTTGCGCTGTAGCGAATATCGGGATCTTTTATCATAAGACCTCTGCCTACCTCGAAGGCTACGTCGTCATCGTCAATCGCCTTAATTGCGTAAAAGCTCTTGCGCTCGTTGTTCAAAAGCACAAAGTTTGTAAAATCCGTATCAAGTTTAATATATTCGCCTATATTAAAAAGCATTACCGTAAAAAGCGAAACCGCAGCGTAAATGTGCATGCCCGCGAGTACATATTCGCTGTATGCGAAGGAAACAACGCATTGCAAAATTCCCGTACAAACGGCAAGGCACAAGGCAAGAGAGCTGTCCGGTTTTCTCTTTTTTATCTTTTCCGCCGCGCGGACAAACTGATGGTAATTTACTGCGCCGACCGCTGTAAGAACCAATAAATTAATTGCGGAAAAGACATACGGGCTGTCGGCAAACAGCGAGAAATTTGAAAATACGGAGGTTATT
Organism: uncultured Clostridia bacterium; assembly: GCA_947630835.1. Classification (GTDB taxonomy): domain Bacteria; phylum Bacillota; class Clostridia; order Oscillospirales; family Acutalibacteraceae; genus Fimenecus. The sequence goes on from CANRIZ010000013.1 coordinate 62,003, forward strand.
ACGGAGCATACGAGCAGGAAAGCAAAACCCGCCGCAGAAACGATAAGCTTAATTTTAGCGCTTCTAAGTTCCTTTGTGAAAATTGCATGAACCGCCCTCGCGTCCTTGGGGCCGTAAAAATCCCTGGCTATCCTGATTTCTTCCCTTTCGGGTTCGCCATCCTCCGCCTGCGGTTCGGACTTATTCGGAGCTTCGCGCGCGTCGTTTGTCTCTTTTTCCAAAGGAAGCTCGTCTTCCGACGGGGAATCTTCATAAGAGGTTTCCCGATTTTCGTCCGCGCCCTCGATTGTATCGTAATCAAGGTTCGGGAAAAGCTTGAATTTGCTTGCCCTATCCCTTCTTACTCTGCGCAGCTTAGCCTCCTCTTCGGCTTCGTTTACGATTTCTACGGGTTCTTCTTTATTGAAGCCGTCGAGCATTATTTGATTGTCCGGTACGTTTTCGTTTAATTTGCCGCTGTCAAGCTCGCCCGACTGCAAATCGGGTTCAAGCTGTTGAGCTTCAAATTCATCTGCGGCGTCGACAAGTATCGGAACGGGAGAAAGGCCGTCGCTTCCCGTTTTTTCGTCCTTGGGCTTCTTTGTAACGACGCCGTGCCTTTCTATAGTCATCTGCGGCATGGTTTTTGTCGCGTTAAGATGCTCGAGCGTATTTTCAAGCTTTAACTTGGGCTGATTGAAAAAGCGTTCCCTGTAAGGGTCGGTTTCCATTTTGCCCTTTGGAATTTCGCCCGTCCTTATAACCTTGCTTTTACCTATATTATGCTCTATGTTTTCTTTTCGTACCGCTCCCGTTTCAACCTCGTTGAAAACCCTTGTTTTCTCTATGGTAAGCTGACCGGGAACCTCCCGAAAATCGCTCTTGCTTTCCTCGGCGCCGCCCGACTCATCCTCGTCCGAAACGGCGGAATCGATAAGGGGCGCAACGTCCGAAGCGTCGTCGCGTTTTTTTTCGGATACAAAGCTATCCTGCGCATCGTCCCGCGCGCCGTAGCCCGCCTGCTCTGCACCGAGATGCTGCGTTAAAGGCGCTTCCTCACGCAGATAATCGTCTATCTCGTATTCTTCAAATAGTTTTTCGGTTTCATAAGAAGAAGTGACGGAATTTTCGTAATCCGTTTCGTCGGCAAGCAGGGCGTCTATTTCGTCCATAGACCAAATTCTGCCCGTTTTTTCCTTCTCGTTATTCATCTTTTTTACGTCTTTGAGTATTTCCTCAATCAACATATCATCGTAAAAATTTGACTTCATTTCCGCACCCCAAATTTAAAGAAAGTCCTTTTATCTTTTTGAAGAAATTTCATACATCAATATTCCCGCCGCCACGGAGGCGTTTAAGGAGTTAATGCGCCCTTTTACCGGCAGTGAAAGAACACGGTCGCATTTGCTTTTTACAAGCTTGCCGACTCCCCTGCCCTCCGAGCCTATAACGAGAGCCGCGGCGCCCGAAACGTCCGCCGATTTATAATCCTCTCCGTCCATATCGGCGGCGTAAATCCAAACGCCTTTTCTCTTTAACTCGTCAATGGTTGCCGCAAGGTTTGATACCCTCGCTATTTTCATGTATTCAACCGCGCCTGCGCTCGTTTTGCCCACGGCATAGGAAAGCGACGCGCTGCGCCTTTTGGGAATTATAACGCCGTGAACGCCGGCACATTCTGCGGTACGGATAATTGCGCCTAAATTATGGGGATCTTCTATTTCATCGCAAATAACGATAAACGGCGCCTCGTTTTTTTCTTCGGCAAGCTGTAAAATATCGGCAACGGTTGAATACTTGTGAACCGCAACGTATGCCGCTATGCCCTGATGATTTTCCCCCGAACACATAAAATCGAGCTTTTTGGGAGCTACTTCCTTGACTACCGCGCCCTTTTCCTTTGCCATTGACGCAAGCCTGAGCAAAGCGGGATTGTTATTCCCCTTTGCAAGATATACGCTGTCTATTTCACGCTCGGATTTCAGAGCCTCGGTCACGGCGTTTCTGCCTATGAGCAGGTCGTTTTTTCTTTCATCTTCTCTTGACATTTTAAAGCTCCGCCTTACAGTTTTAAAAGAAAATATAATTATACTATTATAAAGAATATTTTAACATATACAGATAGTATTTTACAAGAGTAATTTAACTATATTTTGTGGTTTTTTTACATATTTTTATAAAAAAACGCGTATAAAAGAGAAATTCCCCGTTTTCACAGGGAATTTCAAATTTAACTCTGCTGTTTTAGTTTACGTTTTTATTTAGCCAAATCGCCCACGGCAAGCATAAATCCGCCGAGCTGACCTCCGAATTCGGGAGCGCCGTCCATAATAAGATGACCCTGCTTAACGGATTCAAGCATATCCGCAGTTCCGAGCAGGATACCCAAGGCGGAATCAAACGAATCGAACCTTAACGTAAAGAACGGCATAGCCCGCTTATACTCGCCTCTGCCCGCTCTGGACTTGCCGGCTTTAATCCTTATAAATGCGGAAACCTCGGGGTGGTCGTTTACCGCAAGCGCATAAACACGGTCGGGCGATTTTGAAGTCCAATCGTGTATCTCCTCATGCCCCATTTTGTTAAGCTGACTTATGCCGCTTGTAAGCAAATAGAACATACACTTAACCATAAGCTGCTTATCCTCCTCCTTTTCGGGAGGTTCTGTTGCGGAAAGCACGCTCGACATTTTAAGAAGCGACATCAAAAACGCCTTAAACGCCCCGAAATGCTTGGCGACTCCCCTCATTTTGGGAAGCGTTGCGGGAGAAATCTTGCCCTTGAAAAATGCGTTCATAGCCTCAACGGATTTAAATTCAAGCTCAACATGCGGATTGGGGTCAACCTTATTCAAATGAATAAGCCAGTCGTCCGTACCGTTTACAACATAGTGCATGCCTATCTTGCCGCCCTCCGCCTCTGGGTCAAGAGCGCTTACCTGAATTACGGCGTGAACGTTTTTGTACTGCTTTTTAAGCGATTCAACATCCTGAGCCAGCACTTTTATTAAGGGCAAAGCCGCGTTAAAGAATATTTTGTTGGCATAAAGCTCTTCTTTTGTATGCATTTTATCAACTCTCTTTCCGATATATAAATTTAGGCAATTTGCGAAAAAAGCTTTAATCGCCTAATTTTTATACATCGTCGTCCCAGTTGTCGTCCTCCTCGAAGTCCGCTTTCATAACCTCGCGAACTGCGGAGATGATTCCGTTTGCGTCTATGCCGACTGTCGCCATAATATCCTCATGCAAGCCTATAGGCGCAAATTCGTCCTGATGGCCGAGCATCTTAAACGCGCAGCCCTTGCCCGCCTGAGCCATAACCTCCGCTACCGCAGAGCCGAGGCCGCCTACAACGGAATGGTCCTCAACGGTTATGATTCTTCTTGTATCCATTACCGCCTTGATAATCGCTTCCCTGTCAATGGGCTTAACAGTGTGCATATTAAGCACCCTGACCTTTAAGCCGTCGGCGCTGTCAAGGAACTTCGCCGCCTCACGCGCTTGGAACACACAGCTTCCGCAGGCTATAACGGTTATATCGGTACCGGGATGTACCTCTACGGCCTTGCCTACCTCGAATCCGTAATCCTCGTTATCGTAAAGCACACGGTCAAAGCCCCTGTTTATGCGTATATAATAGGGGCCGTAATTATTGTACGCCGCCTTTATGGCGTTTGCCGTTTCGTAGCCGTCTGCGGGGCAAATCACCGTAAGATTGGGCATTGAACGCGCAACCGCAAGGTCAACTATGGCGTGGTGCGTAGAACCCGCCTGGCCGAAGGACGTACCCGAATGTGTTGCGATGATTTTCGCGTTGACATTCTGATAGCAAATATCCGTGTGGAGCTGATCCGCCGCGCGAAGCGAAGCAAAAACCGAAAAAGTGGAGGCAAAGGGAACAAGCCCCGCTCTTGCCATACCCGCCGCAACGCCTATCATATTCTGCTCGGCAATGCCTACGTTAAACACCCTTTCGGGACAGGCGTTTGTAAAATCCTGAAGCTTCGTTGAAGTTGCAAGGTCCGCCGTGACCGCAACTATTTCCTTATGCTCCTTGGCAAGCTCAGCGAGCGTTTTGCCGTAAATTTCCGAAGTTGAAAGCTCCGGAGTTTCAATTACGTTATATACAAATCCACCTGCCATTATTCAAACTCCTTTCCGCAGCGTTCGATGCGTTCTGCGCTGTATTTATCCAAGTCGTTTGACGCAACCTCCGCCATAGCGTCGTCTATTGCGCCGTAATGCCATTTGTAGTTGCCCTCTGTAAGCTTAATACCTACGCCCTTTACCGTATCGGCTACAATAACGGTAGGCTTATCCGTACATTCGTGGGCGGCGTCGATAGCCCTGCAAAGCTCTACAATGTTGTTGCCGTCAATAACTATTGTGTTGAAGCCGAAAGCCGTAAATTTGTCCGCAAGCGGCTCAAGCTTCATAACGTCTTCGGTATTCCCGTCTATCATACAATGGTTTCTGTCAACTATGGTTATGCAGTTTGTTAAATTGTAGTGGTGAATGGTCATAAGCCCTTCCCAGTTGGAGCCTTCGTCGAGCTCGCCGTCACCGGTTACAACATAAGTATAATAATCCTTGCCCAGTACCTTTGCGGCTATAGCCGTTCCCGCCGCGATTGGGATACCGTGGCCGAGAGAGCCTGTGGAAGCGTCAACCCCGACAACCTTGTTGGAGTCGAGATGAATACCCATTTTAGAACCCGAAAGATTGAAGGTTTTGAGCATTTCGGGGTCGTTAAAGCCCTTGTCGCACAATACGGGAGCGTATGCGATGCCCGCATGCCCTTTGCTGAGAATAAATCTGTCCCTGTCCTCCCACTGAGGATCGTCCACCTTAATGTTAAGGTATCTGTAGTAGAGTACCGTGAGAATGTCCATAACGCTCATACCGCCGCCGATATGTCCGCTTCCCGCCCAAACCGTTGTCTGAAGGCAGAGGTGGCGCAAATCATTGGCCTTTTTTTCAAGCGCAAGCCATTCTTCCTTTGTTAAAGGCGCTTTTTTCATGCTGTGATTTTCCTCCTTTTTGTTTGATTTATTTTTTGGTTTTACCAAACGATGTAAAACCCCAACCTGTTAATTTATTTTAAAATTACGAATGCCTTTTGCGTACTACATTAAATGCGTCCTCGGCTATGTCGACAGAGGTTTTTATATCCTCCTCGGTGAGCGAGGCGTTGATAAAGTGATTGTGATGCGAAGCAAGGAAAAGTCCCCTCGATACGCATTCCGCAATCCACTCCTGATGCAGCATAAGGCTGTCGTCGTTTGCAATCCTCAAATAGAACAGCGCAGGCTCGCCCGAAACAACAAGGTCAAAGCCGTTGTTGGCGGCGGCCGCTTTTAAGCCCTGCGTAAGCTGCGTACCCATTTTTCGGAAAAGCGCGGGAGTATCAAGCTTTTTCATTTTGTCGATACAGGCAATGCAGGCGGCGAAGGGTACTGCGCTCATCCAATACGAGCCCGTATAGGTCATACCCGAAACGGTGGATTTCATATGTTCCCCTCCGCAAAGGGCGGACATATTGTAACCGTTTGCAAGCGCCTTGCAGAAGCAGATAAGATCAGCCTTGATGCCGTAATAATGGTCTGAGCCTTTAAGGTCAAGCCGGAAGCCCGTGCGAACGTCGTCAAAGATAAGCACAACGCCGTGTTCGTCGCACCATTTGCGAACGGCCGTCCAATACTCCTTTGTGGCAACCTCGTTATCCTTAAAATTACCGTGGTCATACGGTTGAGCTATAAGCCCCGCTATATCGCCGTCGTTTTCCTCGTAAAGCCTGTCAAGCGCGGGAATATCGAACCAGGGCGCTACAAGATTGTGGCAGACGTCCTCGGGAAGAATACCGGGGTAGTCGATTTTTTGAGCCCACTGAAAATCGCCGTGGTAATAACCTTTAAGGAAGATGATTTTTCTCTTGTGCGTATGCGCCCTTGCGGACATTACGGCAAGGGTTGTCGTGTCCGAACCGTTTTTGCAGAAGAAAGCCCAATCTGCGGAAGCTACGGTATCGACAAGGTTTTCGGCGCACTCAACCATTACGGTAGACGGCGCGGTTGTGCAGTTGCCCTTTTCGAGCTGCGCCTTTGCCGCCGCGTCAACGTCGGGGTCGTTGTAGCCGAGCACGTTGGGACCGTAAGCGCACATATAATCTATATACTTGTTGCCGTCCGCGTCCCAAAAATATGAACCCTGCGCCTTCACCGAATAATAAGGCCATTTGTTTATGGGTATCCATAAGCCCTCCGACGGGCCCAAGTGGCCGTAAATTCCCGCGGGTATTACCTTTAAAGCCCTTTCAAAATATTCACGGCCTTTTTTATGACTGTATTCGGGATATTTACTCATTTTCTGTTACCTCCTCAAGCTAAATAAAGGGCAACTCTGTCAAGAAGCCTGTTCATATTGTCTATCATAGAAGCCATACCGTGAATTTCGACGGTACCTCTGCAAAGCTCCTCAAGAGCGTTTACCTTGCCGTTGAAAAGGTCGGAGGCAAGCTTGTAATCCGCAAACGACATTATGGCTCTCGGATTTTCGGGAGCTTTTTTTACCGTCCTCAAATGATGGTTGCTTGCGCTTATGGTGGCGGTGTCGCAGCCCTTTATGCCGAAAGAAATATCGCCGTCAACTATGTACGAAGCGCTGTGCTTGCCTATTTCGTCGTGATTTGCAATCTGCGAAAGCGCAACGGCTATGGTATAAAAGGTAAGACGGGTGGAAAGTATGAAAAACTCCTCGTCCTTCATCGCCTCCTCGGTCGGGCGCATAAGCTCGGTAAGCCTGTCGGTAAGGGCGGTAAAGGTTTTGAGCAAAAAATTAATTTTTGAAAGCCCTATAGTCGGAACGGGAGTAACCGTACCGTCTATAATCCTGTTAAATTTTTCGCAAGAGGACACCGGAATTTTAATATCGTAGTTTTTTAAGCCCTCCTCAAGCACGCAGCCCTGAGATGAAAACTTAAACGTGGCAACGGGTCCGTCCTTTACTTCAAAAGCCAAATTAACGGGCTTTTTCAGCTCTGAAATTATCGCCTTCGCCTTGTCGTCAAGCTCGCATAAATTTTCAAGCGTACCGAGCACGGCAAACATATTGATATATGCCATGGTTTTTGCGTCTGTCAAATTAATCCCTCCTGTAAATATACTTTAAAACGCCGCTTATATGATACCAAAATTTGCATATAAAGTCAACAAACACGGCGTTTTATTTTTAAAAATTTTGTTTAGTTTCACTATTAATTTTACTTCGGTTTCATTTTTTAATTAAATTGGCGGAAAAGCAAGAAATTTTTTTATATTTATGCTATACTATAAAAAAACGAACGGGTGATATTATGAACAAATGCGCTGTGGTTACCGGCGCTTCGAGGGGCATAGGCAGAGCCGTTGCAAAAAGGCTTGCCCGTGACGGCTTCAGCCTTGCGCTGATTTACAAAAACAGCGTTGACGAGGCAAAGCGGCTTCTTGAAGAGCTTGAATGTGACGCAAAAATTTATAAATGCGATATATCCGACTCAAATCAGGTCAATAATACGGTAGAAAAAATAATTGAGGATTTTTCGGACGTCAACGTGCTTGTCAACAACGCCGGCATTGCGCGGCAAAAGCTTTTTACCGATATTACCGACGGCGACTGGCGGGAAATGATAGACGTAAACCTTTCGGGCGCATTTTATTTTTCAAGAGCCGTTTTGCCGTATATGATACGCAATAAAAGCGGAAAGATAATAAACGTAGCCTCCATGTGGGGGGAAACGGGCGGCTCGTGCGAAGTGCATTATTCCGCCGCAAAAGCGGGAATAATCGGAATGACTAAGGCGCTCGCAAAGGAAACGGGGCTTTCAGGAATAACGGTTAACGCCGTTTCGCCCGGGGTAATAAAAACCGATATGCTCTCCTCCTTTTCGTCAGAGGAGCTTGAAGCGCTCAGGGAGGATATTCCGCTTAACCGACTCGGTTCGGCTCGGGATATTGCGGAAGCGGTCGCATTTTTGGCAAGCGATAATGCGGATTATATAACCGGGCAGGTGCTTTCGGTAAACGGCGGAATCGTAATTTAATTTATTTTTCTTGCAAAGAGGGGAAAAATAATATATACTTTTTATGACAACGGTTTGTCTTAATTACAGGAATAACTGCTGCGGTCATGTCTGTTATGCTTTTATTCAAAAAAGGAAGGAAGTTTGCTATGGACCCTATCAATGTTGATTTTACTCACGGCGGCGAAGGCAAAGGCCCCGACAAGGCGGTAACAAACGTTTACATTCCGCCCAAAAACGCAAAGGTAAAAATAATTGTAAACATCATAATTACCCTTGCAGTGGGAGCAATTTTGTACTACTTTATGCTTCCCGCTTTCAATTTAAAAGCCATTGAATTTTATATGTTCATAGGCTTTTTGTGCCTTGTTTACATTGCGCTTACCGCATTGACCTCCAAGATTGCGCTTCACCCGGAATATGCGCCTTATTTGCGTAAGCGCTCAAGAATTCCCGGTATAATTATAGGCATTTTGGCCGTTATATGTATTATCGGTTTTATTATAGGAGCGCAGATTTTCAGGGCAAATTCCTATTCCCGCCTTATAACTGTTGAGGAAGGCAATTTTGCCGAAGACGTTGCGGAAATTGATTTTTCCTCCGTACCCACTCTCGATTCAACCTCCGCAAACAACCTTGCGGTAAGAACGCTCGGCAACCTTTCGGATATGGTTTCGCAGTTTGTCGTTTCGCAGTATTCAACGCAGATAAATTACAAAAGCACGCCCGTAAGGGTTCACGCCTTGGCATACGGCGATTTCTTTAAATGGATAAAGAATACAAAAGAGGGTCTGCCGGCATATATTATAGTCGATATGACCACGCAAAAGAGCGAGATGGTTCGCCTTAAAGACGGTATGAAGTATTCGCCCGCCGAATACTTAAACAGGAACGTTTTAAGGCACGTCCGCTTTAAGTTCCCGACCTATCTCCTCGGCGAGCCGAGCTTTGAAATTGACGAGAGCGGCAATCCTTATTGGATAGTTCCGATTATCGACAAAACCATAGGTCTTTTCAGCGGAACCGACGTTATAGGCGCCGTGGTAGTAAACGCAATAGACGGAGGCTGTCAGGTAATTTCGACAAATCTTAACGGCGAAACAAAGCTTCCCACCAAGGAATTTGTAACGGATGAAAAATGGCAGTGGATAGACAGGATTTATTCCGCAACCATACTCAACGAGCAGTACAATTACTACGGCAAGCTTTCAAACGGATTTATAAACTCCATTATAGGCCAGGAGGGAGTTAAGGTTACAAGCTCCGGCTACAATTACCTTGCGCTTAACGACGACGTATATATGTACACGGGCGTAACCTCGATAAGCTCCGACCAGTCGATTATCGGCTTTGTACTGCTTAATCAGCGAACCAAGGAAACAAAATACTACGCTGTTTCCGGCGCGCTTGAGGACACGGCTCAAACCTCCGGCGAAGGCGCGGTTCAGCAGTACTCATACAAGGCGACTTTCCCGCTGCTTCTCAATATAAGCGGCGAGCCCACCTACTTTATGGCGTTAAAGGATTCTTCCGAGCTTGTTAAGATGTATGCTATGGTAAACGTAAAGCAGTCGACAATAGTCGGCACTGGCAAGGATCTTACTCAATGCACCGAGAACTACGCGCAGGAGCTCAACAAAAACGGCATCAATCTTGATATTGATATTGACTCTATGAGCGAGAGCGATTCTACTGCCGAGCAGTCAAAGACCAAAGAGGTAAGCGGAAACGTAACCGATATACGTACCGTTGTAACCGGCGGCGAAACCTACTTTTACGTTAAGCTTGATTCCGGCAGCGCGTATTACAAGCTCGGAGTCAAGGACGCGGAGAAGGCAGTAATTTTGAATACCGGCGACAAAGCGACGTTTGTAATAGACGAAAACGCAAAGGGCAATATAATAAACGCGGCAAGTATGAAATAAAATTAAAGTCTGAATTTGCAGCGCGAAACAGTAAAAGCTTCGCTAAAATTCACGGCGAGCAACAGTCAAAGCTTCGCACAAATTTGCGGCGGGCGACGGTCAATGTTTTCCCCGACTTTTACAAAAGTCGGTGGGGTCGAGGGGCAAAGCCCTCGTCGCAGTCCGCAGACTGCGA
>CANRIZ010000014.1 GCA_947630835.1 uncultured Clostridia bacterium
AAAATCGAGCTATATCCACAAAAACGGAAAGACGGTTGCTGGATCAAGAGCATTAGTTTCAATTTCCCTGTTCCGCTGAACGGTCAGGAAGTGACCGAATTTCCCTTGGAAAATGAGACAACTATTGAGACGGTGGTATTGATGTCACGTCGAAGCTCTTAAAAAGACAGGATTTTTTTGGATATATCTAAATAGAAAAATCAATTCAAAAAGTGTTTAATCTTAAAAGGAAACATATCAATAGCAACTATGTAAAACAGGTTGAGTTATAGATGACAGGGGCAACAAGGAGGAAACTTATGAAAAAGATTGAAGGCTCTCCTAAGAGTTTGAAACAGCTGCTGCAAAACACGAAGTATTCTATTCATTACTATCAGCGTGAATACATGTGGCAGAGAAAGCATATCGAAGAACTGATCGATGACCTGACGTCGGAGTTTTTGGATTACTATGTTCCCGGTGACAGCCGTCAGAAGGTTCAGGATTACGGCGCATATTTCATGGGCTCTATCGTTCTTGCCGGAAGAGAGAACGCTATCATCGACGGGCAGCAGAGGTTTTCTTCGCTTACCCTACTGCTGATGTATCTTAATAATCGGCTGCGCACGCTCGGACAGAGCTACAGCATGATCGAGCAGATGATTTTCTCCGAGGCTTATGGTACGAAATCTTTTAATATCAATGTCGAAGACCGGTCTGATTGCATGGATGCCATCTTTTATGACCGGCAATTCGATACAACCGATGTTGGCGAATCGGTGAAAAATCTCTATGGCAGATATAACGATATCATTGACGTATTTCCTGCCGACGATATTACGGACGATATGCTTCTGCATTTTTGCGATTGGTTGGCTGAAAAGGTTTTCTTTATTGAGATTGTGGCGACCACAGAGCAGGACGCGCACAAGGTTTTTGTCACAATGAATGACCGTGGCCTTAGCCTTACATCGACTGAGATGTTGAAGGGCTATCTTTTATCCGAAATTAAAGATGATACAAAGCGTGAAAGGCTCAATGATATATGGAAGGATAAAGTCCTTGCTCTTAAAAAAGATGATGATAAGGGCGATGAGACATTTATAAAGGCTTGGCTGAGAGCACAATACGCCGAGACTATTCGTGAAACGAAAGCCGGTGCTGTTAATCAGGACTTTGATATCATCGGTGGCTCTTTCCATAAATGGGTGCGCGATGAGCGTGATAAACTGGGCCTTTCTTCCACGGATGACTTTGAGCTGTTTATCATGAAGTTCTCGAAGTTTGCCGATGTGTATAAAAAAATCCGCGAAGCAGAGTACACCTTCGCGGAAGATACAAAATACATCTATTACAATGCACAGATCAATTTTACGCTTCAGCCGCAGCTTTTGTTAGCACCTATCTGCTATGATGATACTTGGCCGGTTATAATTGAAAAAATGAATCTGGTTGCTCGGTTTATTGACCTGCTTATTACTGCCAGAGTAACAAACTATAAATCTGTCGACTACAGCACGATCAAGAACTATGTATTCAACGTGACGAAGAATATCCGTCGCTGTTCCGTAGAGGATTTGAAAGTTCGTCTGAAAGCTCAATATGAGAACCTTGCTTATGATCCGGCTGCGGCGCTTCCTGAATTGCGTTTGAACAGCTTTACCAAAAAGTACATCAAGAATATGCTTGCCCGTATCACCGGTTATATTGAGGAGCAGACGGGAGTGGTTTCAAACTACTGCAATTACATGAATACGCAGACAAAGAATCCATTTGAAATCGAGCATATCATCACGGATCATTACGAGTGGTTTACCGGTGAATACGCTGATCAGGAGGAATTTAGGCGCTGGAGAAATAGCTTCGGAGCGCTGCTGCTCCTGCATAAGAGCATCAACGCCAGCCTGAATGACTCCAAATATGATTACAAACTCTCGAAGTATTGCTCCAACGAGGGAAACATTTATACAGAGTCACTGGGAGATCAGGCATACCAGAATAATCCGAAGTTCAAGAAGTTCATAGCGGACAACGGGCTGGGCTTCAAGCCTTATGCGCAGTTTGGGAAAACGGAAATAACAGAGCGGATTCAACTTCTTGTGCAGCTGGTTAATCTGGTTTGGAATACGGAGATGTTTGTATGATGGAGCTTTTAGAAGATGTTTTTATCCGCTGTGATTCGATGCGGAAAATCTCACGAAAAACGGTTACAGGGTAAGAAAAATTCAGCCCGTCGATATGTTCCCGCATACAGAGCATGTGGAGACGGTTGTTAAGCTTTCCAAATAAACTCCTTTTCCTACCGCTTTCTGAAAACATCTAACATATGCGACGAGGCGCCGACCATATCTTTCCGCTCGCAAATGCAAAGATGATATTTCATATACATCTCAAACGCCTTATCGTCCATGCCGTCGACCGCATCGGCGATAAACCGTGTCAGCATATCGGTGCCGACATAATGCAGTCTTTCGGTATCAAAACGGCTCATTAGGGCGTCTATATCTTCACGGCGGTAAAGGGCAAATATCTCCTTAGGGGTAGAGGAGAGCTTAAAGGTATTAAAATCAATCAGGGTGTCATATGCGCCGTCGTTAAATCCGCCTCGCAGAAAACCGAAGTGATACACGGTCATATCATTGTTGCAGTACGCCGCAAATATTATACCGCCCGTTTTGGTTACACGGATTGCTTCGCCGAGTGCGGCAAGCTTATCTTCTTCGCTGTAAAGATGGTACATAGGCCCCAAAAGCAGAGTGATGTCATATTGTCCGCAGGCAATATTTTTAAGATTTACGGCGTCGCCCCGACAAACGGTGATTTTTTCCGTAGGCTTGGTGTTCGCCCTGAAGACCTCAATATTACATTCCATAAGCTCCACGGCGTCCACGGCGTAGCCGTTTTGTGCGAAATAGTGCGAATATCTGCCGGTACCTGCTCCGATTTCCAAAATGCGCATACCCGGTTTCAGATATTTCTCCACATAATGAACCGTAGTCAGGAACTCAACCGTTCCGTGCCTTGAGGTCAAACGGGCGTCCTCGTTGTGCGTGGTGTAATAGTTTTTAAGAACTTCCGTTCTTTCCATGCTTCTGCCTCCAAATAATAAAAAATCGGCGCAAATCGAAAAATTTTCGACCTGCACCGCCGTTATCCAATATTTATAACCCGACAACAGATTATACGGAATTTTGGGTACGACAATACAAGCCCGACAAATCCCAATAACGGGGATCTTCATCGCGCATAACAGCCGGTAATATAAAGCTGAAGCTTTTGACCGCCATTGCCGTACTCCTTTCGTGAATTTTAGTGCATTATAGCACAGGCACGAAATTATGTCAACATTCAAACGGGCAAATTTGCGCTCTGTTTTGCAGAGCAATTTTTTATATATACATTTTGTTAAAAATATGTTATCATTTATTGGTAAAATATTTAGTTTTCTTTAGGGGTAATGAAAATGAACGAAAAAAAGGGAACGGTGTTCAATAAGGCGATAAAATTTATTGCCGTGATTGCGGTTGTGGCCGTTTTGTCCTCGTGTTCGGCAAGCAAAAGCGTAATGAAGCAGGAGCAGAGCACAAAAGCAAACTCTGCCACAAGTGAAAGCTCCGTGGAAAGCAAATAATGATTATTGCATAAGGGAAAATATTATTGCAAAATCATACATTTTTCAAGCGACGTTTGAAACAAAAAGTGCTTTAGATAATTACTGACTAAGGGAAGAAAATAAAAACATAGGGGTAAATTAATGGAAAAAAGCAACAGAAATTCTTTTTCGGGGTCAATAGGCTTCGTGCTTGCGGCGGCGGGCAGCGCCGTGGGACTCGGCAACATATGGAGGTTTCCGTACCTTGCCGCCAAGGACGGGGGCGGAATGTTCCTGTTCGTTTACATAATCCTCGCCCTGACCTTCGGCTTTACGCTGTTGATTACCGAGGTGTCAATAGGCAGAAAAACAAAGCAAAGCCCGCTTACCGCTTACGGCGTTCTTAATAAAAAATGGGGCTTTCTCGGCATTATCGCCTGTATCGTTCCCGCAATTATTTTACCGTATTACTGCGCGATAGGCGGTTGGGTGACAAAATATTTGTGGGTGTACTTGTCCGGCAACGGCCCTGCCGCAGCCTCGGACGGATACTTTACCGATTTTATCTCCGCAAGGGCTCAGCCCGTTACAGCGATGATTATTTTCCTTGCGGCGGTCGCCTTTATTGTATTCAGGGGAGTAAACAAGGGTATAGAAACGCTTTCAAAGGTGCTTATGCCTCTGTTGCTTTTGTTTGTGGTTGCGATTTCCGTTTTTTCGCTTACCATAAGCCACACGGACGAAAACGGAGTAACGAGAACCGGACTCGAGGGCTTGAGCGTTTATGTGATACCGAATTTTGAGGGAATAACCGTACACGGCTTTTTGAACGTGCTTATTGACGCTATGGGCCAGTTATTCTTCAGCCTGAGCGTTGCTATGGGCATTATGATAACCTACGGTTCTTATGTTTCGGACAAGGCCGACTTGAAAAAATCCATAAATCAGATTGAAATTTTCGATACTGCCGTAGCTTTCCTTGCGGGAGTTATGATAATACCCGCCGTTTTTACCTTTGCCGGCAGCGAGGGTATGGCGGCGTCCGGCCCCGGGCTTATGTTCGTAACGCTTCCCAAGGTATTTAGCAAAATGGGCGTTTTGGGCAATATTATGGGCGGTCTTTTCTTCGCTATGGTGCTTTTTGCGGCGCTTACAAGCGCGGTTTCGATTATGGAAGCGGTAGTTTCAAGCTTTATTGATAAATTCAGACTTTCGAGGAATAAGGCTACTTTGGCGGTAACGCTTATCGCGCTTGCGGTTGGGCTTGTTGTGTGCTTCGGCTACAATATGCTGTATTTCGAGCTTCCCCTGCCAAACGGCGCAACGGCGCAAATTCTCGACATTCTCGACTATGTAAGCAACAACCTCCTTATGCCCTTGACGGCGATAGGAACCTGCGTTCTCATAGGCTGGGTAATAAAGCCGCAAACGATTATAGACGAGGTGGAAAAGACGGGCGTAAAAATGGGCAGGAAGCGACTTTATATCGTTATGATAAAATTTATCGCCCCGATTTTGCTTGCGGTGCTGTTTGTTAAATCCCTCGGAGTTTTTTAATTGATTTAATGTATTGTCGGCTATTCCGGCTTACGCGGCTTTAAGGTAAAAGGCAAATTAAAAGTCAAAGGATTTGCAAACTGTGAAAAAGGGACTTACAAACAATCAGCTTAAAATAATCGCCCTTATAGCAATGACCGTAGACCATATAGGCGTTGTACTGTTTCCGGATAATGCGGCTTTCCGAATTATCGGCAGGCTTGCTTTCCCGATTTTTGCCTATATGATTGCGGAGGGCTGCAAGTATACCAAAAACAGAAAAAAATATCTAACCGTAATAGCGTGCGAGGCTTTGGCGTGCCAGCTTGTGTACCTTGCGGCGGAAGGCTCGCTTTACTTAAGCATTTTCGTTACGTTCACATTGAGCATATCGCTTATTTATGCGCTTGATTGGGCGAAAAAGGAAAAAAGCTTCGGCAGGATTTCTGCCGCCGCGGCGTCGGTAGTGGCTGTGTTCTTTATTTGCGTAATAATGCCCGAATTGCTTAGCGGCACGGATTTCGGCGTCGATTACGGCTTTTTCGGAGCGCTTACCCCCGTTGTGATTTATTTTACAAAAGATGATAAACGTAAAAAGCTTATGTCCCTGTTTATTATGTGCGTTTTATTGAGCTTTGCATATGGGGATATACAATATTTCTGCGTGTTCTCGGTTCTGCTTTTGGCGTTCTACAACGGCGAAAGGGGAAAGCGCAATATAAAATATTTTTTCTACATTTATTATCCGCTTCACCTTGCGGCGATATATTTGATTTCGCTGATATTACGGTAGAAAACAAATACGGCGAAAAAACGGCGTTTGAACGCTCGACGAAACGCTTTAACCGAAAAATAAGCAAGAACTTTGGGAAAATCAAATTAAAAAGGCGGAAGCGCAAAATCGCTCCCGCCTTTTTTCATTGCACAAGTTCAGTAAGCTGTGTATTTGTATAGCTGTCATAAAAATAATTTATTTTGGTTTTATCTTTATAACCCCTACAATAGGTGTAATTATTTTGTTGGTTTACACCGCCTGTTATCGACATGCTTTTTGCTCTTTTGCCGCAGTACCGTTTTTTTTGACTTAATTGCCGTCTTCCGCATATTTTAGCTAAGCATCACATTAATATAGAATTTGATTATGTCCCGTAATATATTTTTTCATAAATACTATTATTTTAATTTCTGCTTTTGTGTCGGCCCATTGCTTACCACTCAACCCACTCCATATCTGCCTCAGCTTCCCAAAATGTTTTGCCTTCAAAAATAGGCTCATTTTGGGCAAGCTCTAAGCATTTTTCTAAAGTGGAAGCTGTTTTGTTAAACACGGTTTTAGAATAGTTCCCGTTTTTGTCCCAAGTGTCAATCACATAAGAGTATTCATTCTTTTCTTTATCAAATATAAGACCGTGAAAAAAGTATTTCACGTCTTTATATATCACAGCACATTCCTCAAATGTGGTTTGGTCAATAAATTTGTATACATTTCCGCCTTTCATAAATTCAGCCCCTTAAAATATTTTTTGTATTTTTTATATTCGTTCTTTGTCAATAGTCGCGGTGTTCTATCAGCAAATTTGTCTCGCTTATATTCGTGAATATGCAATACCGGATTATGATTTCCCGTCAAATTAGGTTCCGGATGATATGCAATTTCTCTTACAAGATAATGGTCTTTATCATATTCTCTGTACATCTTAAATTTCCCGTCAGGATGTAATTGTATATAAGCACCACTTGAATGTGCTTCTGCCGGTAATCCTTTTGAATTGCCGTCTTTGCCTTGCAATACTTTCACACCGTCAATTTTTCCAACAGTTTCATATGTATATGCAATATTATTACCTGCCGCAAATGTACCTCTGCCGCCCATATCAGCGCACCACCTTTCTTGAAGATTGGTAGTCCACCGACACGATGTTTCCTTCCATTTCGGGAAACGGAGTACCGAGCACGATGATTTTATCGGGTTGCAAACGCTCTAACATTTCGTTGTAACCACGCATAAAGCCTATACGGGAACTTTTACACCCGATCATACCAACGGCAACCGTGCCGCCTTGCTCTACGCCGTCAAAACAAAATTCAAAGCTACGGGCATCACTCCAACTGATAGTCGGGATAACTGTTTTGCCCTTACTTTGCCAATATGCACCCACCCAACGATTTTTTGCAACGCTTTCAAGCTGCCGCCATAAATCCATATCGGCGTAGGTTGAAAAATCGGGAGTAAGCAGAAACGCATATTGAGAATAGCGTTTCAATGAACGATCGGGGTTATCATATGTTCCCGAAAAACGATAATCGTCAACAAAGAAATGCACGCCTTTTTTCTTGTTTACATCGTTATCGTTCATCTTTGTGTCAGAGCAGGCTATCAACATAATATCATCGGTAGATAGCGATTGTTTCTTGACAAGGGGTACACCCCACTTGCCAACGGGCGTAAAAGAATTTCGCATAAAAAGAGGGTTGCCCCTCATAACTTTACTTGTCATATTATGACACCTCCGGAATTATATATGTTTTTTGAATGACTTTTTCACAGCAGAAAATCGAACATTTTGTACGATTACTGTTGCATTTTTCTCCGGAATGTGCTAATATATATTTACCAAAATACGAATGGGCACATTCGGAGATTAACACTGTATTGATTGCGCAACAATCTGTACAGTGTTTTCT
The DNA here is from genome assembly GCA_947630835.1 of uncultured Clostridia bacterium. GTDB lineage: Bacteria > Bacillota > Clostridia > Oscillospirales > Acutalibacteraceae > Fimenecus. Next base: position 7,793 of record CANRIZ010000014.1, read on the forward strand.
TTTTTGCTTTTCAACAATCAATTCACAACACCGTCCTTTCCATTAATTTTATATTACACAGCCACTTTGAAAAGCTGAAGCAATCGTATTTCGTAATTGGTATAATCCTTATTGCCGTAAGTCAACCATTTGCGATAGTAAGAGAAGACGTAGTTTGCTGCTTCAAGACTGATGTCAAAATGCTTGTAAACCTCGTGAGCATCCTTTAATTCCAACTTATGTATGAGTACGGGCGGAGCAAGAGCGTATTTTGCAAAGAATTTCGCTTCAGCTTCAGCCAATTCGCTTTCTTCGGTGTGATCCAAGACAATATGCCCACATTCGTGACTTATGGTGTTGTTAATACGCCTGTAGCTTTTTGCATCGTTATAAAAAATGTACCACACGCCGTCTTTTCTGACAGAGAATCCGTCTTCGCTTTCTTGCATCATAAGTTGACATGCTTCTTCGGATTTTGAGGAATAAGGGACTACAATTGCGCCAAGTTTTGTTGCCATTTCAAAACCGCTTATAGGAATGCAGCGAATATTAAGTTCTTCAAAAGTGTTGACAACAATCTCTTTGATTTCCTCACAGCGCTTATCGGATAATTTAAATGCCAATATTAATCCTCCCCGAACAGAGCAGAAATCAGCGCCCGTTTTTGCTTTTCCGTCATTGTTGCGGAGTTCCTTGCCAATAAACGCTCTACCTTTGGGAAATTGAAATTATCGGGCTCTATACCAAGCAGATAATCCGATGTTGTATGCAAAGCGGTGGCAATATTCGCAAGCATATCCGCTTTTGGCTCCCTGTCACCGGAAACATAACGAGAGAGCGTCGCTTCGGTTGTGTTAATTCTGTCGGCAAGCTCTTTTTGCGTTATACCTTGTTTTTGCAATAGGCTTGATAACCTTTGTCCAAATGCTTTACTCATAGTATAATTCTCCTTATTTTCGGGTGACTTTTAATTTGACTTACCAAAAGTATAATCTATATTACCAAAAAAGTCAAGAACTTTTTTACAATAATCACAATATTTTGTTATAAATTTAAGAACTAACACTATATAAGGATATAAGGAAAAATCACGGTGGAGAAATTACTTTCCCCGCCGTGATTCTCGCTAACGGCAATATGCTTTCGCAACAGTTGCCCTGTGAGCGCCGAGCCAAACAGCCCGGCTTTTAGTTTTAATCGGCTTTTATCTTGCGGCGTCCGAAACGGCGTCGCCTGCGCCTGTAACTATGTCGTTTACAGCGTCGCCTGCGCCCGTAACCGCGTCGCCCACACCGTCGCCGATGTCTTCCGCCGCTTCGCCTATGCCGTCGCCTACCTCGTTTGCGGCGTTATCCCCGTTGTTCATAGCCGAATCGGAGGTCGAGCTTGCGCTCGTGCTTGTGTTTGTACTTGAGCTTGTGTCGCCGAGCGTGTCTTTATTCTTGTTGCCGCACGCTACAAAAATCAAAGCGCAAAGTACAAGCAATACAGAAAGAATAATTACTCCTTTTTTCATAACAAATTATCTCCTTAATTTTTTATTTGCTTGCGTATTAGTTATTATTGACGGTTATTTCGTTAATATACCGTTATCGGAATAAAGTAAAATTAAAATGTCGCTTTCCTGCCCGGTTGCGGCGTCCACATATACCAAAAATTCCTGATTTTCGGAATTTTTGCAATGAAATTCATAGCAGAGATTTTCCGTCGCATATTCCGTGGGTATGACCGCAAGGCGGGAGGAAATTACGGAAAGCAAGGGGTTTAAGCTGCTTTTGGCTTTTTCGCTCGAAAGGGCGGGCTCTTTTAAATCCCTTTGCGTGTGATTCATAATATAACCCCGCGCGTCAAAGGAAATTATATTTCCGTTTTCAAGGTTTACGCTCAGCTTTATCAAATCGGCATAGCAGATAATTTCGCCCCTGCAATAAGCAAAGTTTACCGTACATATACCGTCGTTGGTATAATAATAGCTGTCCTTCATATTGCTGTAGCCTTTTGAAGCGAGGAAGCGGGAGGCGCGTTCAACCGCCTCTTTTTCGCTGACGGAGGCCTCTCCCGCAAAATCCGAGCCGAGCATATATACAACGAATCCTCCGTTTTTTGTTACCGCAACGGTAGTGTTGCCGCTTGTAAACACATAGGCGGGAATATCTCCCTCCTGTTCGGCGGAATATTCAACCGTATTTTCCTTTACCGACAAAAACTCGGCGGCTTTTTTCTTAGCTTCTTCTTTCGTCACGGAAGCCTTGCCCTCCAAAAGCTTCGGCTTTTGCTGTAAAATATGGTCCGAGAACGGCCCGTCGTAAATAAGCGTCGGATAGTCGCCCGCGGCCTGACCGATATCGTCCATGGCGGTCGAAAGCGGCTTTATCTCCCTGTCGCCCTTTTCAAGAGTGTATTCGGAGTCCGAAAACGAAAGCTCCCCGCTTTCTATATTCTCGTTGATTTTTACCAATTCGTCCGAAAGCTTTTTTGAATATTCAATCAGCGTTTGCATTTGCTTTCGCTCTTTTAAGGAAATACCGTCGCCCGAGGAAAGCTTTTTGTTGAGCGACGAAACAAAAGAACCCACTTGCGAAAGGAAGCGGCTTGTGTTGTCGATTCTTGTGTCCGATAAGGGCAGGGCGGTAATCGCGGTTTTGGCTCCCGAAGCATCTCTTATGAGATCGGAGGAAATATCGCCCAAAAGCGAGGAGGTACCGGCATATAAGCCTTTTGTAAGACTTGTGTTTATCGACGAAATATATTCTTCAAGCTCAACGAGCGAGCGCTGGCTCGAAGCCGTAACCTGTTTTGAAAGCCTGTCCGCCTTTACGGCAGAAATTACAAGGCCCGTAAACAGCGCAAGAAAAATGAAAAAAATATACAAAAAAATTCTGATTTTGCCTCTGGTTAGCTTCATCTTTTCCAATATTTTCACCTCAAAAATATATTTTGTAAATTTTTTATAAATATACATTAAATTTATGCTTTATTTGTTTGCCAAAAGTAATGTTTTGGTGTATAATATTATTTCAATACAGTATTAAATTGGGGGCAAATGCTTAATGCAGGTTTATTTCGATAACAGCGCAACCACAAAACCCTGCGAAGCCGCCGTAAAAAGCGCGCTTGAAGTTATGACCGAGGAGTACGGTAATCCTTCCTCTTTACATATAAAGGGCTTCAGCGCTTCAAAAATACTCGAAAGCTCCCGCGGCGTTATTGCCAAAAGTCTTTTTTGCGAGCCCGACTGTATTTATTTCACCCCTTGCGGCACGGTTTCCAACAACACGGCTGTCTTTGGCGCGGCAAACCTTATGAAACGCAGGGGCAAAAAAATAGTTACAACCGCTATCGAGCATCCGAGCGTGTCCGCCTGTATGGATAAGCTTTCGTCGGAGGGCTTTGAGGTTGTAAGAGTTTCTCCCGACAAAAACGGCGAAATCGCTTTGGAAAAGTTTGAAGACGAAATCGACGGCGATACGATTCTCGTAAGCCTTATGGCGGTTAACAACGAGACAGGCGCCGTTCTGCCGTTTGATAAAATAAAAAAAATAATCACAAAAAAGAAATCGCCGGCTCTTTTGCACGTTGACGCCGTACAGGGATATATGAAAATCAATATTAAACCCGAAAGGTGCGGCGTTGATTTAATGAGCGTCAGCGCGCACAAGGTTCACGCTCTGAAGGGCGCAGGCGCTCTTTATATAGCAAAGGGCGTTAAAATAAAGCCGCATATTCTGGGCGGCGGGCAGGAGGGCAACATTTGCTCCGGTACGCAGGCTATGCCCAATATAGCCGCCTTTTCCGCGGCGGTTAAGGAACTCGGAAACGATGAACGACGGGCGGAAAAAGTAAGAGAATTGAACGAATATATAAGGCGTGAGCTTATGAAAATCGAAGGCGTCTGTATTAATTCCCCGAAAAGCGCTTGCGATTATATATTGAACATTTCCTTAAAGGGTATTCCCTCGCAGGTTTCGGTAAATTACTTTTCGCAAAAAGGTATTTATGTTTCGGCGGGTTCGGCATGCTCAAAGGGACACAGGAGCGACGCGCTTGTTTCAATGGGGCTGCCGAGCGAACGTATCGACAGCGCCGTAAGGATAAGCTTCTGCCCGCAAAATACAAAGGACGAAGCGGATTATTTTATAAACTCGGTAAAAACGGCTTTTTCGGAGCTTTCAAAAAAATAGGGAAAACATTATGAAGGAACTTATACTTATAAAAAACGGCGAGCTTGCCTTAAAAGGGCTTAATCGCTCATCTTTTGAATCGACTCTTGCAAAAAATATCAGGCACAGGTTTCGCAGTCTCGGCAAGGTCGAAATAAACTGTATGCAGTCCACCATGACCATAGAGCCCAAGGGCGAAAATTTTGATATGGACGAGGCTATAGATATACTTAAAAGGGTGTTCGGCATCGCCGCATTTCAGCGCGCGGCGGCAGTTGAAAAGGATATGGACATTATCCTCAAGACCGCTCCCGAATACCTCGAAGAACAGCTTGAACAGGCGGAAAGCTTTAAGGTTGAGGCTAAGAGAAGCGACAAAAAATTCCCCCTGACTTCGCCCGAGATAAGCAGAAACGTCGGGGAAGCGATTTTGAAAAAATTTCATCATTTAAAAGTTGACGTTCATAACCCCGATTTGACCGTAACCGTTGAGATAAGGGACCGCAACGCGTTTATCAGGGGAAACCAGATAAAGGGCGCGGGCGGTATGCCCGTAGGCACGGGCGGCAAGGCTTTGGTTTTAATATCGGGCGGAATCGACAGTCCCGTGGCGTCTTGGATGATGGCGAAAAGGGGCGTTGTGCTTGACGCGGTGCATTTCGCTTCGCCTCCGTACACCTCGCCGCAGTCCGAGCAAAAGGTTCACGACCTGTTAAGGCAGGTTTCAAAATACAGCGGCGATATTGCTCTGCACACCGTGGGCTTTACAAAAATTCAGGAGCTAATCGGGGATAACTGCGAGGAAGAGTATTTCACCCTTGTTATGCGTAGGTTTATGATGAGAATAGCCAATAAAATCGCAGAAAAATCCGATTGCTCCGCCCTCGTTACCGGGGAGAGCCTCGGTCAGGTCGCAAGCCAGACTATGCCTGCTCTCGCCTGTACGGACGCGGTTTCCGATATGCCTGTTTTAAGGCCGCTTGTCGCTATGGACAAGGAGGAAATTATCGCAATTTCAAGGAAAATCGAAACCTTTGACATATCTATAAGACCGTTTGAGGATTGCTGTACCGTGTTTACTCCGAGGCATCCGAGAACAAGGCCGAAAAAGGAACAGCTTGACGAGGCGGAAAAGGCGCTCGATATTGAAGCGCTTGTTGACGAAGCCGTTGAGAATACAAAATTTGAACTGATAAGATGATGGTATGAAGGACGAAGAAAAAGTCGTAAAGCTTTTAAAAGAAAAGGGTCTGATACTTGCAACCGCCGAATCCTGTACGGGCGGACTTATCGCAAAAAGAATAACGGACGTTCCCGGCTCGTCCGAGGCGTTCGAGTGCGGAATTGTAAGCTATTCAAACAGGATAAAAAAAGAGATACTCGGCGTAAGCGAAAAAACGCTCGAAAAGCACGGAGCGGTAAGCGCAGAATGTGCCGGGGAAATGGTAAAGGGCGTTCTTAAATTGAGCGGCGCCGACATAGCCGTTGCGGTTACGGGCATTGCCGGACCGACTTCGGATAACAGCGATAAGCCCGTGGGGCTTGTATATATTGCATTTTCCGATAAGAAAAATACTTTGGTCAGGGAGTATAGGAACAGCTTTTCCTGCGACGTCAGGAACAGCAACAGAAATAAAACCGCCGACGAGGCGATAAAAATTATTTTGGAGTATTTGCTATGAGTGATGAATTCAAAAAATCGGACGACATCTTTTCCTCGGAGGATAATTTGAGCGAAGTCGAAAACCTCTATCAAAGCGTTAGGGAAAACGAGGAGGAAAAAGCGCAGGCAAGCGCTGAAGACGGCGAGGAAGCAAAAGAAGCTCAGCCGAAAGAGAGCGAAAAGGAAAACGCTCCTTCACCGAAATACGCTAAGGCGGCGGCTCCCGAAGAAAACGCGGAAAAGCCGAAATACGCAAGGGTTGCGGCTCCGTCGGGGCAGCAAAGCCCCAAGCCCGTTGCGGGCGCGGTTATCCGGAAAGATGCGGATGAAGCCGAAAATACGCAGGAAAAAAAGAAAAAAGGCGCAAGCGTAATAATAAGCAGAATAGTGCTTACGGTTTCCGTGCTGGTTTTTGTCGTTTCGGCGGCTGTGCTTTTGAAAAATTATATTGATTTGAGAAAGAACAGGCTCGAGGCGCAGAAGCTCGCTATGGAGGTTACTCAGGCTCAGCAGGAGCAGGACGCAGTCGGAGCGGACGGCATACTTGAAAAATACAGGGACGCTTACAACAAAAATAACGACCTTGTCGGTTGGATAAAAGTGCCCAATACGAAAATCGATCATCCTGTTGTTCAGGCAAAGGACAACGATTACTATTTAAGAAGAAATTTCTCCAAGAAATATGAGCGCCGAGGCTCGATTTTTATGGATTATGAGTGCGATCCGAAAAATTATTGCACAAATACCATACTTTACGGGCATAATTATCTTGACTCCACTATGTTTTCCGATTTGGAAAAATATAAGGACCTTGATTTTTACAAGTCGGCTCCCGTAATAGAGTTTAATTCGATTTACCGCAACCAAAAATGGAAGGTGTTCGGCGTTTACCTTTCAAATGCCGACGAAAAGGACGATAACGGCTATGCGCTTTATTACATTTATCCGTTTATGTCCGGCAAAAACTTTGACGATTATATCAAAACCGTAAGGGAAAGATCCATAATCAATATGCCGGTCGACGTTAACAGCTCGGATAAAATACTTACTCTTTCCACCTGCACAAGGGATATGGACCTTAAAGGCCACGGGCAGACTAACGCAAGGTGCGTTATATCCGCAAGGCTTGTGCGCGAGGGCGAAAAAGAAAACGTAAACGTATCCGCCGCCACCTATAACGAAAATCCGAGATATCCGCAAATTTGGTATACGGCGCACAACAAAACCAATCCTTTTGTTGACGCAAGCAGGTGGTATCCCGAGGGAATTGGTTAATAATGGACAAAAACAGTAAGTACAACAGAATAGGCGCTCCCAAAGTAAACGAAAAGTACAAAAGAACCGTCGTTTCACATAGGGAGAGCGAAAAAAAGGCGGCGGCAGCTCCGAAAATTTTAACGGTTGCCGTTGCGCTTGCCGTTGTGCTTGTTTTGACCGTAATAATAAAAAACGGCATAGAAAAAAGCCAAAAGGAAAAAGAAAAGCTTGAACAGCTCGACGCGCTTACCGCGTCCGAAAACATCACGGAGGCAACGGACGAAAACGGTATTCTTTTAAAGTATAAAGAGGCGTATGAGAAAAACAACGACCTTGTCGGGTGGATTACCGTTCCCAATACCGCTATTGACTATCCCGTTGTTCAGGCAAAGGATAACGATTATTATTTGAGAAGAAGCTTTTATAAAATTTATGACCGCCGCGGCACGATTTTTATGGATAATGAGTGCAACCCCAAAGAGCTTGTAAAAAACACCGTCCTTTACGGGCATAATTATCTCGATTCAACAATGTTTTCCGATTTGGAAAAATATAAAAGCCTTGATTTTTACAAAACCGCTCCGGTTATTGAATTTAATACGATATACAAAAGCTATAAATGGAAGGTATTTGCGGTTTATCTTACAACCGTAGAACCCAAGGACGATAACGGCTATGCGCTTTATTATATATATCCTTTTATGACGGACGATAATTTTGAGGATTATTTGCAGGCGGTTAAGAAAAGGACGATAATAAACACCGGCGTCGACGTAAGAAAAACGGATAAAATGCTCACCCTTTCCACCTGCACAAGGGATATGGATTTACCGGGCAGGGGCGAAACCAACGCAAGGTGCGTGGTTTTGGCAAGGCTTGTACGCGACGGCGAAAGCCTTGACGTAGATACGAGCTCCGCACAGCTTAATAAAAATCCGAAATATCCCGATATATGGTACAGGGCAAACAACAAAACCAACCCTTACGTCAACGATAAAGATAACTGGGAACCTATGGGAGTTGAACCGTAATGAGAAAAAAGAAAAGGAAATCCAAAATAACGGATGAAGTAATTGTGTTTTCAACTCAAACTCGGGGGGAAGATGAAGAGGAAAGCGTAACCGAGGCAGAAGCGGAAAAACCCGAAGAAGCCTTTGGGCAGGCGGATTTGCCGCACAGCGAAGATTTTGACGGGGATTTGCCGCAGGCAACGGACGGGGACGAAGCTTACGAAGAAGATTTTGCCGAAACGCCGAAAGCGTCCGGGAAGGGCTTATTCGGCAGGTTGAAGAAAAAAAGAAGTACGGAAAAAGCCGAGAACACGGACGCTCCGCAGTATGAGGAGTCGGAGGGCGTTATCGTCGATATTGAGCCGGACGGCCATGACGATGGTTTAGACGAGGACGTTCGGGAAGAAGCGGAAACGGAAGAACCGCGCGAAGCCGATACGGACTCCGAACCCGCAGGCGAAAAGGCTTTTGTCGAATATTCAAAAGCGGTTGACGATTTGCCCGTGGCGGAAAAATCGGACGACGTTTACGCTGATATAGTAAAGAATATCGAGGAAAACGTCCATGAGGAAAGAACCTCAAGACGCGCAAAATATGAAAGGGAGCAGAGCTTTGTAGACGTTCAAAACCCGTTCCAGAGGGACAGGGAAGCCCCGAAAGCGGGCGAGGAAAATCTTTCCTACGAGGACGTACAGCGCAAGGAGCTTAAAACCTTTGACGAAATTTTTGCTTCCGCAAAAGCCAAAATATTGCCGAAAAAGGGCGAAAAAAAGAGCGAAACGATAAGGAAAATCGTTGCAAACGCCGCGGTTGTTATTCTTATATGCTGCGGCATAGCTTTCGGAGTGCTTTTCGCCCAAAGCAAAAAGGCGGAAAAACAGCAGCTCGGGCTTTCAAGCCAAATTGTCGACGTGTCGGATACCGAGGAGGAAGAACAGCTTTGGGAGGAGTTTAAGGCAAAGTACCCCAATATAAAAACTCCCGAGGGAATGATGGCGAAATACGCTTATCTTTACGCCATAAACCAACAGCTTGTAGGCTGGATAAGCGTTCCGAATTCCGGAATCGACGTTCAGGTAGTGCAGTCGTCAAACAACAAGGATTATCTTAAAAAGGATTTTTACGGCAACTACAGCAGATACGGCTGTCCGTTTATGGATTACAGGAACGACGCAAGGTATCTTAACCAGAACACCATAATTTACGGTCACCACATGAGCGACGGGCTTATATTTGCGGAGCTTAGCAAGTACAAGGAGCTTGACGGCTTCCTCGAATCGCCGATTATCCGTTTTGATACGCTCTATAAAACGCAGTATTTTAAAATCTACGCCGCGTTTATAACCAATACCCGAGAGGAGGACGATAACGGTTATATATTCAACTACACCGTAACGTCCTTTGCAAGCACCCGCAATTTTGACGATTATATAGCGGCTCTTGACGAAAGAAAGCTTTATACGACGGGCGTTGATATAAATTCGGGAGATAAGCTTCTAACGCTTTCTACCTGCACTTACGAGTTTAACGACGCAAGGCTGGTAATAGTTGCAAGGATGCTTCGCACCGGAGAAACCGTTGATATCGATACAACCTACGCCGCAAAGAACGGCAACCCGCATTATCCTCAGGTTTGGTACGACAAAAACGGTAAGAGCAATCCCTTTGCGAACGCCGTAAAGTGGTATCCCGAAGGCTGAAGATATAAATAATTATTATATAAGGTGGTAAAGAAACATGGATATGAAGTTGTTTTCATTGACGCGCAGTAACGAGAGTGTGCCGGTAAAGCTTCAGATTAAGATTATCGGGAGCTTGAGCAGCTTTTCCGACGATGACCTTACTTTTGAAGAATATAAATCCCTTAAAGAGATGTTCGGCGCTCTTGCAAAGGCCCTCAAGGAAAACGAATTTATCGTTATCTCCGTTGCGGGGAATATTTATAACAGCGTTAAGCTTAAAATTATGAACGCTCTTTCGCTTAAAGCCGAGGAGGACTCCGATATTGCCGAAAAGCTCAAAAGTATGGGTATGGACGACGAGCTTGCGGCAAAAAACGCCGCCATGCCTTCGGGCGCTACGGTTTTCCGTTCGGCGGATTGCATTTATTCGGGCTTTGCGGTTAAAAAGGGCAGTCAGACCGTTGCAATGATTCCCCTTGACGAAAACAGAACGGACAGCGTCTTAAAAAGAGGGCTTATTCCGTATCTTACAAACGGCGGCAAGCTCAACCGCATTTACGAAGAACCCGCCGAGGCCGCCGCGCCGCCCGTAAAAGAGAATAAAAAGGCTGTCGAAATAAACAGGAATATAGTAATTGAAACGCTTAACGTGCTTCGTGAAAACGACGTTAAAATTGCGGTAAACGGCAATACAAATTCCATCGTTTTAAAGGAATTCGGCGAGGGAATAGAGGGCTTCGACGAGTATTTTTCCTTCACCCCGCATATCGAGGACAAGGGCGATTACAGCGTTACCGATTATGCCGCCCAGCTTGCAAAGGCGGCAAAGGAGATGTCGGAGTCGGATCTCGGCGCATGCGTTTCGGATATATATACTTCGGATGAATGCGATTATATCTGCATAGCCGTCGCTACGGACAAATCCGCGCTTGTCAGAAAAATTTATAAAGACAACGACGAAACCGACGAGATGTTTATGCACATAGCGGCGGAGGAGCTTTTTTCGCTGATAACCGAAAAGGCTGAGGGCAACAATGCCGTCGGCATAGAGATTGCCGAGGAAGAGGAGTTTGAGGAAAAGAAGCTTGATCCCAAGGCCAAGAAAATAATAATTTCCGTTGTAGCTGTTATACTTGTGCTTGCCATAGTTACGGGCGTTCTGTTCTTCGTAAAGAAGAAAAAGGACGAACGCGAGCTTGCCGCCGCCGCAACAACCACTACAACCACAACGACCACTACCACCACGCAGGCTCCGGTAACGGTTGAAACAAAACCGATGTCGCAAATAATGGCGGAAAGCTTTATTGAAAGCGCAAATAATCCGCAGGAAAATCAGGGCGCAAGCAAGAAGGCGGTATCGGGTCCCGTTCCGCTTCAAATTACGGTAAACGGGGAACAGCTTGACGCAAAACAGGCTATATCAAGGATAGTTGAAGCCGAAATGGGCAAGGATTATAACGCCGAGGCGTTAAAGGCTCAGGCGGTTATCGTATATTCTTATCTCAGATACATTCAGACCGGTTGGAAAATCGAGGGCGTCAAAATGGCGGATAATGCGAGCGACGAGGTATCCAAGGCGGTTAACGAGGTATTCGGTCAATACATAACGGTTGACGGAAACCTCGCGTTTACTCCGTATTTCCCGATGTCTGCGGGCAAGTCGGCGTCGAGCGAAACCGTATTTTCCTCGAAAACAAATTATCTTGTAAGCGCGGACTGCTCCTCGGATAAAACCGAAAGCGACTACAAGAGAACGGTCGAGGTAAAGGCGCAGGATTTAAGGGCGGCAATCAGCGCTTATAATTCGGAAATCAAGCTTGAAGAGGACGATACGAAGCTTATTGCCATAAAGGCGCACGACAAATGCGTTGACGAAAACACCGGCTATGTTTCAAAAATCGCCGTAGGCGACAGGGAAATTTCCGGTTACGAGTTTATTTACAACGTGCTTAAAAACAAAGACGTCAATTCCCTGTGCTTCGGCTTTGAGTACGATAAGGAAAGCGGAAGCTTCAAATTCACCCTTTACGGCGAGGGTATAGGCGTCGGAATGAGCCAAAAGGCCGCCAACTTCGACGCGGGCAAGGGCAAAAAATACGACGCTATACTCAAGACGTATTTTAAGGGCATAAAGATAGAAAAGGATACCGCAAACGGAACGCAGTCCGGCACGACTGCGGCGACAACCAAAAAAGCGACTAAATCATCGGGAACTTCCTCCAAAAAACGCGTGGTAACCACGACTAAAAAACGTGCGGCGACCACAGCTAAGAGTACAAGCACCCGGGCGGCGCAAACCGCCAAGCCCGCCGGCGCAACGGTAACGCAAAAGGCTACTCAGCCGGCAGCCGAAAATACGCAGGCGCCGGCAGAGCCGGTAACGCAGGGCGAAACTCCCGTTCCCGAGGAATAAGACAAAGACATAAAAAGGGGTAATTTCTTATGACAATTCTTGTAACCGGAGGCGCAGGCTTCATAGGTTCTCACACTTGCGTGGAGCTGCTTAACGCAGGCTATGACGTAGTGACGGTTGACAATTACTACAATTCAAACCCGAAGGCCCTCGACAGGGTAAAGGAGCTTACTGGCAAGGATTTTAAAGCATATGAATGTGATATACGGGATACCGAGGGTATGGATAAAATATTCAAAGAGAATAAAATCGACGCCGTAATTCATTTTGCGGGACTTAAAGCCGTACCCGAATCCGTCAAAAAACCCATAGAGTATTACGACAACAACGTAGGCGGAACATTAAAGCTTTGCGACGTTATGAGAAATAACGGCTGTAAAAACATAGTTTTCAGCTCATCCGCAACCGTTTACGGTATGAATAACATATCGCCGCTTAAAGAAAGTATGAAAACCGGCGGAACTACCAATCCCTACGGAACAACAAAGTATATGATTGAGATTATACTTGAGGATATTTGTAAATCCGACCCGGAATGGAACGCCACGCTGTTAAGGTATTTCAATCCCATAGGCGCTCATAAGAGCGGCAGAATAGGCGAAAATCCCAACGGCATACCGAATAATCTTATGCCCTATATTACTCAGGTTGCAATAGGAAAAATTCCGTATTTGAACGTTTGCGGAAACGATTACGATACTCCCGACGGCACGGGCGTAAGGGATTATATCCATGTCGTTGACCTTGCCGACGGTCACGTTAAAGCGGTTAGGAACATACTTGAGGGCAAAAAAGGCGTTCAGGTGTTTAATCTGGGTACGGGCAAGGGCTACAGCGTGCTTGACATCGTTAAGGCTTTCAGCAAGGCGTACGGTAAGGATTTGCCTTACAAAATCGCTCCCCGCCGTCCCGGCGATATAGACGTTTGCTATTCCGACCCTTCAAAGGCAAAAGAGGTTCTCGGCTGGGAAGCAAAAAGGGGCATAGAAGAAATGTGCGAGGATTCCTGGCGCTGGCAGTCGCAAAACCCGAACGGATACGACGATTGACAAGGCTTTATTAAAATGCGGTAAAAAGGCGAAATTTTGCGCCGCAATGTTTTTTGAAAAATACAGTTAAGGTGATTTAGTATGAATTATAAGTTCTCGGACAGAATATCGTCGCTTCAGCCCTCGGCGATAAGGGAGATATTAAAAGCTACCTCCGACCCGTCGGTAATTCCTTTTGCGGCGGGCAACCCGGACGTTGCGGCGTTCCCTATAGAAGACGTAAAAAAAATATCGAAAAGAATTTTTGACGAGATGCCCGTTACCGCTTTGCAGTACGGCATTACGGAGGGTTATGCGCCGTTGAGGGAAACGGTTAAAAATTATGTCAAAAAATCCAAAAACATAGGCAGGGATTTTGACAGCGTTATAATAACCTCGGGCGCAACGCAGATAATGGACCTTACCACCAAGGTTTTCTGCAATTTCGGCGATACCGTTATATGCGAAACTCCCTCTTTTATCGGTTCGCTCAACTGCTTCCGTTCATACGGCTGCAAGCTTAAAGGCGTGCCGGTAGAAGCGGACGGTATGAACACCGATATACTTGAGGAAAAGCTTAAAACAAGCGAGAACGTAAGGTTTATTTACACTATACCCAATTTCCAAAATCCCTCGGGCGCAACCATGAGCTATGAAAAGAGAAAAAAGCTTTACGAGCTTGCGAAAAAATACAACGTTATGATTTTGGAGGATAATCCTTACGGCGATTTAAGAGTTGCCGGCAGCGATATACCGACGATTAAAAGCATGGACGAGGACGGAATAGTTATATACGCAGGTTCGTTTTCCAAGGTTTTGGCGCCGGGCATCCGTATAGGCTATATCGTAGCCCCGTCCGAGGTCGTTGCCAAAATGACCGTAGGCAAGCAGGCGGCGGATACACATTCAACAATGTTTTCCCAGATACTTGTAGACGAGTGGATGAAAACCACCGACTTTGAAGCGCATATTGAAAAAATCAGAGAAATATACAGAAGGAAGCTCAATCTTATGTGCAGCTTGATTGACGAAAAGCTCGGGGATTTCGTAAAGTACGTTCGTCCCGAGGGCGGTCTTTTCGTATGGTGCGAATTGCCCGAAAAAGTCGATATGCTTGAGTTTGTAAAAAGATGCGTCGACAACAAGCTTGCGGTTGTTCCGGGTACGGCGTTCACCGTCGAGGAGGGCGAAAAGACAAATTGCTTCAGAATGAATTTCTCAACGCCCACAGACGAAAAAATCAAAGAGGGTATGGATATACTCGAAAAGGTAAAGCGGAGCTATGTATGAGCTTTCCGACGCGGGCACAATTAAAATGCTGCTCGAAAAGCACGGCTTTTCCTTTTCAAAATCGCTCGGGCAGAATTTCCTTATAAACCCCGCCGTCTGCCCCGCTATGGCGGAGGAAGCCGTTTTAAGCGATGAGGACGGCATAATCGAAATAGGCGCGGGAATAGGGGTTCTTACCTCCGAGCTTTGCAAAAGGGCAAAAAAGGTCGTTTCCGTGGAGCTTGACAAAAGGCTTTTGCCCGTTTTAAGCGAAACGCTTTCGGAGTTTGATAATATCGAGATAGTAAACGGTGATATTTTAAAGGTCGATTTGCATAAGCTTACAGAGGAAAAGCTCGGCGGCTGTAAAAATATTTCCGTGTGCGCCAATCTGCCGTATTATATAACCTCGCCCGTCATTATGCGCCTGCTTGAGGAAAAACTCCCCATAAAGCAGATAATCGTAATGGTGCAGAGGGAGGCGGCGGACAGACTGGCGGCAGAGGTCGGCACAAGAAATTCCGGCGCAATAACGGTTGCGGTTAATTACTATGCGAGGGTGCAGAAGCTTTTTAACGTTTCAAAGGGCTCGTTTATGCCGAGTCCAAAGGTCGATTCCGCGGTGATAAAGCTTGATTTATACGAAAAGCCGCCCGTCGAGGTCCGCGACGAAAAGCTTTTCTTCGATTTGGTAAGGGCGATATTTATGCAGAGGAGAAAAACCGCGCTCAATTCCGTTTCGGCGGGTATGGCGCTGCCGAAGCAAACGGTTTTGCGGGCGCTTGGGGACTGCGGCTTCGACCCTTCCGTAAGGGCGGAAAAGCTTAATCTCGGCGAGCTTTGCGCGCTTGCCGACAGAATTAAAGAGGTAATGTAAAATGTATTCTTACAAAACGCAGGGAACCTGCTCAAAGCAAATTGACATAGAGCTTGACGGCGATATTATTAAGAGCGTGAAGTTTTACGGCGGCTGTAACGGAAACTTGCAGGGAATTTCGAGAATAGTCGTCGGCAAAACCGTGGACGAGGTTGAAAAGGCGTTCGCCGGGGTAAAATGCGGCTTTAAGCAGACCTCCTGCCCCGACCAGCTTGCAAGAGCTTTGCGCGAGGCGCTGAAAAACGCCGAAACAGAAGCTCATTGATATGGTTTCGGATAAAAACAGCAGGCTCAAAAGGAAAGAGCCTGCTGTTTTTTTATGGAGACGTGAGGTCGTCGCAGAGGTGAGAAATTATCTGTTTTCCGGGTTGCCGCCTTTGTCCGCCTTTTTCATAGCCCACAGCTTGTTAAGCAAAAAATTACACGGCACGGTGACAAAAAGCGTGAGAAGCGGCGCAAGGTATTCGGACACTCCGAGCTTGTCCGCAAGAATATAAAGCAGTAAGGAGTTAAGTCCGAGTCCTGTAAACGCATAGGTACAATAGGACTTTATAAGCCCTCGGAAAATATTGATTTTTGTGCGAAAAACAAAAAAGTGATTTAAAAAGAAAGCGCATGCCGTTGAGATTATGAACGCCATAGCGTTGGCAAGCAGTAATTTAAGCCCGAGGCGAAGGCACAGCACGGTTACCGCGTAGGAAACAAAGGTATTGATAAATCCGGCAAAGCAAAAGCGTATGATTTCCCGGGCAAGCTGTTTTATTCCGCCGTAGTTGCGAATAATTGCGCAAATTTGTATTTTTAAACGGGATAAATATTTTTTCACTGCTCTTTATCACCCTTATTTTCTTTTTGCTTGTCCTCCTTTGACAGCAAATACCTGGGCTTTTTCTTTACCTCGTCAAAAATACGCCAAAGGTATTCTCCGAGTACGCCGAGGGAAAGCAGAATTAACCCCGAGAAGAAAGCGATAAGAACGGCAAGGGTAGTCCAACCGGGGACGGTACGCGGCATAACGATACCCATAATAAGCAGGTAAAGACTGTATAAAAATGCCAATGCCGCGCTTATGCAGCCGACGCAGGTCATAATTCTCAACGGAAGATAGGTATATGTAGTAAAAATATCAATAAACAGCTTTAATTTTTTTGAAAGAGTCCAGCCCGATTTACCGACTTCACGTTTCCTTCTGGTGTAGCTGATAAACGAGGTCGGAACGCTCAGCCAAAGCAGAGAAATCTGAGGCTGGCAGTTTTTTTCGCTTACGGCGAGCAAATCGTCGCGAACACTTTTGTCCATAAGATAAAAATCAAAGCCGCCGCTCGGGTATTCGGGGTCTATAAATCTCTTGATAAGCTTGTGCGTTATGCGGGAAAAGAGTACCGATATACCGCGCTCGTCACGGGACTCTCGAACGGCGCATACCAATTGGCTGCCTTCCTCGTATTTTTTTAACATATCCGCAAACAATTCCAAAGGATCTTGTAAATCGGCGCTTATAACGCCTATAACATCACCCTTGGCTATCGAAAGACCGTGATAAATTGCCGCCGTCTGACCGAAATTCTTTCTAAAAGAAGCTATATTTATAATTTCGGGATATTTCTGCTTGTACTCCTGCATTATTCTCCAGGAATCATCGGGCGAACCGTCGTTTACCATAACGATTTCCACTTGATAATCGGAAAAAAGAACGGGTATGGCGTCTATTACGGCGGGGATTGTCACAGGCAGATTTTGCTCGTTTTTATAAATCGGAATAACAATTGAAAAAATCTTGCTCATTTAATTTGCCCCCTCTCCGTTTCGCACATAAGTGCGTATCAAATGCTCTTTATCATCGTTTGTAAGCGTGTAATGCTCGCTGATTTGTACGTCAAACGACGGACATTTTTCCCCCTGCAAATAACAAAGGTATATTAATTTGTATTTTGAAAAGAATTTTTCCGCTTCCGCCTTGTCGGTGGGAATATCGGTTTTTGAAATGCAGTTTATTTCACTGCGCTTGCCCTGCATGGTTAAATAGTATTCGTTCCAGCCGTCTTTTACATAATCCTGACAAAGGATTACCGCTGCGGTGCTTTCGCCGTAAATATCGGGCTTCGCATATATCGCGTCGGCGGTCGCTTTGAAATCCTGATTTTTTGAAGCGTTATATTCCGCCGAAATAACGGGAATGTGATTTATAACGAGTATAAGAACCAGCACAGTGAACATTGCCTTTTTAAGCAACGGTAACGCTTTGGGGCAAAACATACGAAATGCCGCGCCGAAAAGCTTGCCCGCGTATGTAATTGCATACGCGCAAAGGCAAATTATACACGGCAGGATGTTAAGAAAATATCTGTTTGTCCACAGCGTAGCCTCGGGCCTTATAAAAGTTCCGTAAACGTATAGGCAGGCTATCATAATACACGGAATAAATATAACCGGTACGGCTTTATTGTACTTATTTTGCGTCTGCCAATTACCCATGGCCGCCGCAACCATTCCTATTGCCAGCAAAAACAGCATTTCACGGCTGCCGGATAAATATAACAACAGCGAATATATTGCGTTAAGGCTCGGCTTTGTCATCCACGACGCCGCAAAACCGATTTGACCGAGGCTCAAAAAGCGTATAAGCCAGGGTATATAAGAAATAAAGGTGACGATATACGGCTTTATATATGTAAGCGGAGATTTTTTCTCAAAAACAGAGCTCGCCGCGTCCAATAAGAAAAACGCTCCGCACAAAAAGACTCCGAAATAATGAGTATACGAAAGCAGTATCATTGAAACGGTAAAGCCCGCCGAGCTTTCTGCGTTTTCTTGCTTTTTTATATACATATATAATCCTATTGCCGAAAGCAGCGCCAAAAGCGAATTCGAGCGAAACTCATCAACGCCGCTGTGCAAAAGCGCGGGCGAAACCGCCGCAAGCAGGCAGGAAACGCATCCCATATTTTTACCGCCGAGCTCATACCCGAGCAGTCCCGTTACAAACACAAAGCCTGCGCCGAATAAGGTCGGGAGCAACAGCAGATATTCCTCGCCGTAAGGCATAATATTGTACCAAATATTAGCTATAAGCCTGAAAAGAGGCGGCGTTGTTTCGGTAACCATTAAAGTCTGCAACAGACTTTTTCCGGTTCCGCTGAATCCTATTTGGAACATTTCATCGAGCCAAAATTCCTGACGGGGAAGGTATATTACGTTCCAAAGGAAGAATGCCGCCGCAATAACGGCATATATGCACTTTTGCCGCCCTTTGCTGTCGGAATTGAGAAAAATTTTTAAGTATATAACGGCAACGTAAAGCGCCGAAGCGGCTGTAACGGCGGTGATAAGAAGTTGAAAGCAAAAATTTATTAAGGTTTTTATAAGACTGCTGTTTTCCAATTCGGTAAAGGAAACGTTGCGGGTATCGCTTACGGACGTTTTACCGCAGCAGAGTACGGAAATTTTGCCGCCGCTTTTTGACTTGGCAAACATCAACGCCCTGTTGCGCCCCGAAGGCACCGAAAGGCTTATGGTATCTGTCAACCCGGACGGATGCGAATCGTCGGACTGCGGGGTGTAGGTGTATTTGTTTTCGTTTGTATAGCTCCATTTTCCCGAAACTGTTTTCGGAATACCGGTTTTATAATTTCCCCATTTAAAGCCGCTTACGGAAACTTCGTACTTATCGGGATCGATAACTTCGTTTTTAACCGCGGTAACGGTTACGATATCGTGGCAAATTGCCAATTTCGGTATAAACAAGTCCGAAAACAACAACACAACGGCAATAAACAGAGCCAAGAACGGTACTGCCGACCGTCTGCTTTTAAATTGTGAGAATTTGACAAAAGTAAAAAGCAAAACCGCGCATATAAGAAGCTGCAAAAATAAAAATATAATAAAAAACATTTTTAACCTCAAAAGCTTTGGCACATAATTTCGAAAGCATAACAGCCTAAGAATATACCGATTTGGGATATTTTAATAATACCATTTTGGTATTTTTATGTCAAGGGTGATTTTATGAGGTTAAAGCAGCTGCGAAAAGAACACGGAATCTCTCAACTTAAACTCGCTATGGATTTATCAACAAACCAAAATACCATCAGCAGATATGAAACCGGAGAAAGAGAAGCGGATTATAAAACCCTGATAAAAATTGCGGACTACTTTGACGTTTCTATAGATTATTTGCTTGAAAGGACGGACAATCCCAAAAGGTATTGACAGGCGAAAACCAATATTTTGTAAACTCAAATAAAATATTGACAAATTTTAATTTGGGGAATATAATCTATAAAAGCTTTACGAAAAATAAATAACCGGGGGTGCTGGCGCTAAGCCGGCTGAGATTACGGATATTGCTTCGTTGACCCTTTAACCTGATACGGATAATGCCGTCGTAGGAAGTATAAAGAAAAAGTTTTCTTGGCCTTACGGTATTTAGGTATCGTGAGGCTTCAATTTTTTTCAAGAAAGGTGATTTTATGAAGAAATCAACAGTCAGACTTGTCGAAAGCGCGTTGCTTTTGGCTATTGCGGCAGTATTGGAGCTTATTTCAAAGCTTATCGGTCTGGAGCTTCCCTTCGGCGGAACGATTACTTTGGCGAGTATGTTCCCCGTAGTCCTTATAGCCTATAAATACGGCACAAAATGGGGACTTCTGTCGGGCTTTACCTATTCGATAATTCAGATTTTGCTCGGCGTTAAGGTCGTATCGGCTATGTTCCTGCCCGGCGACGACCAGATGATACTTTGGCAGGCAATATGCGTATGTATTCTCGATTACATAGTTGCATATACCGTGCTCGGCTTCGGCGGCATATTCAAGGGCAAGGTAAAGAGGGATAACGTCGCGCTTGCGCTGGGCGTGCTTGTAGCCCTTTGCGCGAGGTATCTTATCCATATTATATCGGGCGCAATTTTCTACGGCGCTTGGGCGGAGTGGTTCTTCACTCAGGAGGGCTTCTACGGCATAGGCGCAAAGATTATGGAAACCTTCTCGGGAACGGGACTTTCGATAATCTATTCGATTTTCTACAACGGACTTTATATGATACCCGAAATTATCATTACCTTTGTGGTTGCGCTTATCCTCGGCAATATCCCGCAGATAGTAAAGCCCGCTAAAAATCAGTAAAAGCATATAAAAAAGCTCTGCTTCGGCAGGGCTTTTTTTGTACTCAAACGTTAATATGAAATTATACCGTATGTTCTTCAATCAGGCTTTTAAGCAGCAGAGGGAAGCGGGTAGTTATGTTGTCGGGGGAAAGGCGCAAAAGCTTTTTCATCGTTTTTTCGCTGTTTGCCGTCCAAAAGGAAGTCAACAGACCTTTTTCCCTGAAAGCCTCGGTCATCTCCCTTGAAGCGTATGCGTAATTGCAGTTAATGCCTATCGCTCCGCTTTTATTCACAAAGTCCGCAAGCGACAGCATAAAGCTTTTGCTGTGCTTTTTTAAAACGGGGAAGGATTTGTTGATATAATAAGGGATTTTTATACCGCTTAATTTCAGCGTTTCCGCCTGCTCGGGCTTTACGCCGGTAAAAAAGCATCTGCTTTCAAGAGAATACTTTTTCGCTTCTTCGGCAACCGAATTTAAGTTTGAAAACGCCTTTAAATCAAGGTTGAAAAGCATGTTGTCCGTGTTTTCGCTCAAATATTTCAAAGCCTCGCAAAGCGGCAGTCCCTCGTCGTTTTCGGCGAGCTCCTTATGTAATATTACGGGCGTGCCGTCACGTCTGAAGGTTACGTCCATTTCCGCAACCTGAGCGTTAATTTCCACGCACTTTTGCAAAAATTCCATAGAGTTGTCCGCCGTGCCCTCACAGCCCGAATGGGCGGTGACGGTAAAGCCCTGCGGCAGAGAGGGCGCATGCTTTTTTTTATTTGAAAACATTTCAGACTTTCTTCCTTTCAATCACAAGCTCGTAGTCGTCGGGAGCTTCGTTGTAGAAGCTTCGCTTCAGCGCCTGCAAAAGCGAGGCTATGTCCTTTGTCTTTTTGAAACGGGACAGCGGCTTTGAAATCCTGTCAAGTATTGCGCTTACGGCTATGTACAGCGGAGTGTCGGGATAATACGGTTCGTTGCCGTGAAAAGCGTTTTGTATAAGCTCCGTTATTATGTCCCTTGCGACAAGGTCTTTAACCGACGGGTCAATCTTTTTGGAAACGCCGAGAAGTCTGCCCGCAGAGCCGAGGGTCCATTTCCTCAAGCCCTTGCCGACAAAAGTTATGGGCTTTCTAAGCTTATACGACTGTTCGTGCCGCATACTGAAAGACTCCGCAAGGTCTGCAAAATATTCAAAATCGTCCGCCGCGGCGTCAAGTATTTGGTTTGTCATATAGGAAAAATGGCGCTTTGTGTATTCGTCCACGGTCAAGCCCTGCATATCCCAGTCGAAGCTGTCAACGCAGAGACTGTGTATCTCTATTTTTTCATCGTCTATCCTGACTTTTCTCATATTGGAGGGATAGCCGACGAGCGCAGAGGTGTTCACGTCATAATAGCGGTTGCCCTTTTCGGTGATTTTAAGCCCTATATTGTGCATATGGGCGTGGCCTGTAAACATAAGCTCGATTCCCGCGTCCGCAAGCAGGGTGGTAGTCGAGTCCCAATCGCCGAGCATATCGCCGTTTGAAATAATATGATAAAGCGGCATGGGAGGCAAGGTGGGGTGATGAGTCATAGCGAAAATATAATCGCCCGCACGCTTTGCCTCGTCAATCTGACCGAGTATCCACCGCATTTGATCCTCGCTGTAGCCGCAAAAGCTTCTGTCACCGTCGTCGTTAAGGCAAAGCAGTCTGTATCCCTCCTGCAATTTAACGCAGTATGAGTGGCTCTCGCTGTGAAAGGCGATTGCCTCGTCGAGCCCGAATTCGTGATACAGTTCAATCAACTGTTCGCGCTCGGTGCGTTCGGCAGGGTATTCCCTATCGCCCTCAAGCCTTACCGGATTGCCTACGGCGTTACCCTCAACGTAGTAGTCGTGCGTTGCGGTTATGAGAAAAACCCTTTTGCCCGCGTTTGTAAATCTTCTGAGCTTGGGGATAAGCTCCCGATGGCTTTCCATAGCGCCGTTGTTTGAAACGTCGCCCGCCACAAGGACTATTTTCGTGTCCTCATCTTCCAGAATTTTGTCAATATAGGCGTCGATTATAGCTCCGGTTTCGGCAAGGCAAAGCTGTTCCCTTTTGTCCTTCTTTTCAAAAGCCTCGCCCGAAACGCCGAGGGAATGCGAGTAGTGATGTAAATCGGTTATCAAATAGAAATTAAGCGGTAAAAGCAATTAAAACACCCTTTCGTTCTTGATAACTATATTATGGAATAATTTAAGCCTGTTGTCAACGGCTTAAAAAAGAGAAGAATAAATTACGGAAAGACGGTCGAAGAGCAAATCTTCGGCTAAGGGCGCAAGGTATTCGGGCAGCTTTGAATCCGTGTTCTGAGGAATACATATAACCGCCTTGCCGCTTTCTTTGCCCCTTGAAAAAAGCACACGGCCGCCGAGGCTGTAGATATAGTCGCTTTCAAGACGGTTAAAAAACGGAGGCTCGCCCGATTTTTCGCTTTCCTCAAATTCAATTTCGATAACGGCATTGCCGTTTAGCGGTCTGAGGGAAACAAAGTAATAAGCCGCGTTTTCACACTCTATTAAATTAAAAAGTATATTTAAAAAGGACAGGCTGATTTTTTCCGGCCCGGCGCATACGGTTATTTCATCTGTCTGCGGGGTAAAAAGTATTCTCTTGCCCTTTTGCGAGTATATTAAATCAAAGCAAAATACGAGCGTGGATATCAAATCGGGGAAATCTATCCTTTTCGCCTGCTCGGGACTTCCCGAGTTCAGCTTTCTCAAAAGCGAAAACGCGCTGCTTATACCCTCCGCCGGCAGTTCTGCAAGCGAACGGTCGAAGAACTCCTGCAAAAGCTCTCTTGCTTCGGCTTCGTCCAAAAGCTCAAGCGGGCTTTCGTCGAGTTTTTCTATCCTTTTATATAATTGTTCGGCGGTAATAGCTATCATCCTTTCGCCGAAAACGGCTTTTCTTTGTGAATAGTATGTCCTTTTTTGATTAAAAATCTGAGTTTTTAGGCAGTTTGACAAAATGTTCACAATTAAAATAAAACATCTTGCATATTTTAAAAAATCGGTATAAAATAATATCGCAATAAATTGAAATTTCAATTTTGGAGGTAATATCAATGTCAGTAAAAGTTGCTATTAATGGTTTCGGCAGAATCGGCCGTCTTGCGTTCAGACAGATGTTCGGCGCAGAGGGTTACGACGTAGTCGCTATCAACGACCTTACAAAGCCCTCAATGCTTGCCAATCTTCTCAAGTACGATACGGCTCAGGGCGGTTACTGCGGCAAAATCGGCGAGAATCTTCACACCGTTTCCGCAGATGACGAAGCGGGCACAATCACCGTTGACGGCAAAACGCTTAAAATTTATGCGGTTGCAAACGCTGCCGAGCTTCCTTGGGGAGAAATCGGCGTAGACGTAGTTCTCGAATGTACGGGCTTCTATTGCTCAAAGGATAAGGCTATGGCTCACGTTACCGCAGGCGCAAAGAAGGTTGTTATTTCCGCTCCCGCAGGTAAGGACCTTAAAACTATCGTATATTCCGTAAACGAGAAAACTCTTACTGCGGACGATCAGATTATTTCCGCCGCGTCCTGCACAACAAACTGCTTGGCTCCCATGGCTAAGGCTCTTAACGATTACGCTCCCATTCAGTCGGGCATTATGTCAACAATCCACGCTTATACGGGCGACCAGATGATTCTTGACGGTCCTCACAGAAAGGGCGATATGAGAAGGGCAAGAGCCGGCGCCGCTAACATTGTTCCCAACTCAACGGGCGCAGCCAAGGCAATCGGTCTTGTTATTCCCGAGCTCAACGGCAAGCTTATCGGCTCTGCTCAGAGAGTTCCCGTTCCGACAGGCTCTACAACAATCCTTACCGCTGTCGTTAAGGGTACGGACGTAACCGCAGACGCAATTAACGCCGCTATGAAGGCCGCTTCTTCCGAGAGCTTCGGCTACAACGAAGATCCGATAGTTTCTTCCGACGTTATCGGTATGAAGTACGGCTCGCTCTTTGACGCTACGCAGACTATGGTTTCAAAGATTGCCGACGACCTCTACGAGGTACAGGTTGTTTCTTGGTATGACAACGAAAATTCATACACCTCACAGATGGTTAGAACAATCAAATATTTCGCAGAGCTTTAATCCTTAAATCAACTGAATTTGTCCGCCGTCCGAAAAAAGACGGCGGGCTTTGCTCACCAAATTTTTTCATTTTTTGAAAAAATAAAATTTTGGGTTTACAAACTCAAAATGTTATGATATAATATGTTTATCTGCATTGAGCATCATGCCAAAACTGCTCGCTGCGGAGAAAAAAATTAAAAGGGGAGAGTTCCTAACATGAAAAAATTGGCATGCCTCATGGTTGTAGCTGTCCTTCTTGCGGTTTCTATGATACCTGCTTTTGCAGCAAGCGGAATCAACAAAAATGAGCAAGAACTTCTTAACTACGTTAAAACAGCATACGTAGTTAACGGTACTACGATCACAGTTCCTCAGGAGTATATGACTGCTCTTGAAAACGTTTTTGCAAATGTTGATGTAACAGATGCTCAGTACAAAGAAATCAAGGCTATCCTTGACGAAGCTTTGGCTTTCTGTAAGTCAAAGAACCTTACCGAGATTGACGACATCACAAAGACCGGTTCAACTCAGACTCTTTTGGACTATGCAAGAAAGGCTCTTGCTGTTATAGGCTGTACATTGGCCACCAAAGGCAGTCTTAAGGACGCTGACCACGGTACTCTTATCATCTACGACGCAAACGGAAAAGTAATTGCCGAGCTTCATCCCGCAATCATTAAGAGCGGTAAGTCAAGCGGCGTTGTTGACAAGACAGGCGCTGATTACACATCGGCAGCTATCTGCGGCGTTAGCGCAGTTGCAGTTCTTGCTGCGGCAAGCGTAGCCGTTAAGAAGTTCCGTAAAGAAAATGAGGACTAATTCCGAGAAAAATCGGAGTAAGAAAGGCTACCGGAAGTATTTTATAATTCTTCCGGTAGTTTTTTTAATTTGCGGATACATACTGTTCTTCGTATGTCTTACTCCGATACTTAACCCCCTTATCTCCGTTTACAGCTTAGCGTTTTCAAACACTAACTCACGAACCGCTGCGGAGTCCGGGACGAACAGTATTTTTAACGGTTCAACAGGCATAAGAAACGGGATTGTAAACTACGATGAATTTGACTACCCGGCTTACGGCGATATTTTCGGCAAAATCACCGTTGAGGGTACAAACATTGACTGCAACCTTATTTTCGGAAGCAATACGTCGCTGTTGAGGCAGGGCGCATGCGTTTCGATTTACGGCCACATCCCCGGCTGCGGAAGCGGGATACTTGTCGGCGCGCACAACAATACATATTTCCATTCGCTGCCCCGGGCTAAGGAGGGCGCAACCGTTAACGTGGAAACTAACTACGGCTCTTTCGTTTACAGGGTTAAGGAAACGAAAATAATCAAGGACACCGACAGGCAGGGATACGAAAAGCAATTAAACGGCGATGAAGAAACATTAATTCTTTACACCTGCTATCCCGTTGACACGCTTGCCTCCACGCCCGACAGATTTTTTGTCTTCTGCGAGCTGGTTTCGGGGCCCAAGGTTAATATGTTTGAATAGGAGGCCACACAATGAAAAGCAAAACAAAAACTCTTCGCTCGATTCTGTGCGGACTTCTTGCCTTTTTCATATCGCTCTCGCTGACGCTTATAAGCGTGTTGACGGTTGTAAAGCTTACCGTGCTTAATCCCGATTATATAGTTTCGGTTATGCACAAGTCGGAGTATTCCTCGCATTTGCATCAGGAGCTTAAAAACGAGTTTATCTCATACGGCGCCGCCTGTAATATAGGCGAGGACTTTTTTGACAAAGCGTTTGAGGAAGCCGTTACCGTTGAGCAAATAGACAGCGACACGGAAAAAAGCCTGAGAGATTTTTATGAAAATCAGGTTGAAACCGAACCCGATTATACGCTTATAAAGGACAAGCTTTTTCAACAGCTCAAATCATATGCGAGCGAAAAAGGATATGCGCTTGACAGCAATACAATCGGCAATCTCGACGTCATTTCCGGCGAGATGTCCGAGCTTTACGACACATATGTAGGCACTTTCACTTCGTCTTATTTCAAGACGGCGGCGGATTTGCTTTCGCGTTTTGCCCCCGTGTTTACCTATGCGCTGATAGGGCTCGGCGTGTTTGCGTTATTGGCTGCGGTTGTGATATTCTTCTCGTTCGGAAAGCTTAAAAACAGGCTGAGGTATATAATTTACGCAACCTCCGGCGCAACGCTTATGCTTTTGGCAGGCCCTGCCGCGGCGCTCATAATGAAAGTGGGCAATAGGGTAAGCATAGCCAACGCGTCGCTTTACGGCTTGGTATCGGGCTTTATAAACAATTTCTTTGCGGCGTTGCTTATCGCCTGCGCGGTGATGGCCGTTATAACGGTTATTCTTCACATTATAAGAATAAAGGCGTCGGGAAAGAAAAAGATAAAAAATACCCGCCAATAAAAGTTAACCCCCTGTAAGAAAAAACAGGGGGTTGTTTTATGAGAAAACTTTGTAAAACTCAAAACTCCTCGCCGCAAAGGCAAGGAGTTGATTTTTTTTTTAAAATTGCCCTCTCCTTTTCCAAGTACTCGGATACAGAAGTATGAGCATCGGGAAAAGCTCAAGCCTTCCCATAAGCATACAAAGGGACAGGAGAAGCTTTGACCCAACGCTGAAAAAGCTGAAATTGCAGGTGGGGCCGACAAGCCCGAACCCGGGTCCTACGTTGGAAATACAGGTGGTAACGCTTGTAAAGGTAGTGGTAAAGTCGTAGTTTTCAAGCGAAATGCAAACGCAGGAAAAGGCTATAACCAAAATGTAAATTAGGAAGTAAACAAGAGTACCTCTCAATATTTCCTTGGAAACGGGCTTTTTCTCCAACGTGACCGTATTGTACGAACGAGGGTGAAGCAAATGCTTTATTTCGGCGCTTGCCGTTTTGAAAAGTATAATTATCCTTGAAGCCTTTAAGCCGCCGGCGGTACTGCTGACGCAGCCGCCGAAAAACATAAGGCAAATTAATATTACCTTGCTGTATTCGGGCCACAAACCGAAATCGGTTGACGAAAATCCCGTAGTTGAAATAATCGAAGCGACCTGAAAGAGAGAATAGCGCAGAGCCTTGAAAAATCCTCCGTATATGGACTTGATGTTCAAAGCCACGGTTACAGTGGCAAAAAGTATAACGCCGAGATAACAGCGAAGCTCCTCGTTTTTGAGAACGGACTTGAATTTTCCCAAAAGTAAGAAGAAAAACATATTGAAATTCATACCGAAAAGTATCATAAATATGCTTATTACCATTTCTATGGGCGCGCTGCCGTATGCGCCTATGCTTGCGTTTTTAACGCTGAAGCCTCCCGTACCGGCAGTTCCGAAGGTGTGAACTATTGAGTCGTACAGCGGCATTTTACAAATAAGAAGCGCAATAATCTCGGCAAAGGTAAGCCCTATATATATAAGGTAAAGTATAAGAGACGAGCGCTGAACCCTTGCGTTTAGCTTACCCGCGTCAAGCCCGGGGACTTCGGCGCGCATAATGTACATTGAATATTCCTCCGACATGGGAACTACCGCCATCATAAAAACAAGTATTCCCATACCGCCTATCCAATGGGTAAAGCTTCGCCAAAAAAGTATCCCCCTGCCAAGGGATTCTATATCGGAAAGTATGCTTGAACCGGTGGTAGTAAAGCCCGAAACGGTTTCAAAAAGAGCGTCGGCATAGTTGGGTATCTGCCCCGAAACGGTAAAGGGTAAAGCGCCTATAACGGAAATGGCAAGCCAGGAGAGAGCGACGCTTACGAAGCCCTCCTTTGAATAAAATTTGTTGTTGCAATTTCTGCTCAGGGCGGCTGAAACCGCAGTAACCGCAAGGGCGGGAACAATCGCCGCCAAAAAGCATTTGAAATCCTCGCCGTATATTATCGAAACGGCGACGGGAAGCAGCATAAGTATCGCTTCAATCCCGACAACCCTTCCGACAATCTTTACAATCATACGGTAATTCATGCCTTGCCCTCCACAATATCCTCAAGCTTCAAAACTCCCTTCAAGCTTGTTGCGATAATAACGCTGTCGCCCGAATGGATTGAGTCGTCGCCGGAGGGTATAATACAGCTTCCGTTGTGTATTATGGAGGCTACTATTGCGTCGCGCGAAATTCTGAGGGATTTAAGCGGTACTGAGTCATATTTAAAGCCTTCGCTGACCTTTAACTCAAGTATTTCTATATTTCGGTCAAATATATAGTAAAGCGATTCTACCGCACCGGAGCTTTTGTATGCGTTTTGCATGGAGCGAACATAGCTGACAATCCTCTGGGTTGCAATACCGGACGGTTGAATAATGCTGTCAAGATTGTTGTTTGAAAGCAGTTTTATAATATGGCTTTCGTGAATTTGCGTAATTACCTTTTCACAGCCGGAGCTTACGGCGAACATCGAGGTTATAACGTTGTCGTCATCGTCGTCGGTTATTGCGACAAAGGCGTTTGCGTCGGAAATGCCCTCCTCCTTTAAAAGCTCGGGATCGTTTCCGTTGCCGTAAACAACGCTTACCTTTGGGAAAGCCTCCTTTATTTTAGCGCAGGCTTCCTTTTCCTTTTCGACTATTTTAAGCTTTATACCCGTATTGTGAACCTGATGCGCAAGGTAAAGGGCTACGTTGCCGCCGCCGACGGCGAGAACGTTTTTTGCCGTATGGCGGTTAATTCCCATATTTTTTGCAAGCAGATTTATTTGCTGATACGAGCCTATAATATTAAGCCTGTCGCCCGCCCTTATAACATAATCGCCTCTCGGTATAAACGCCTCGTTATCCCTTGAAACGGCGCAGACCAAGACGTTCGCGCCCGACCTTGAGCGCAAATCGCTTAAACTCATACCGTTAAGCCTGTTGCCCTGCGATATTTTTATCTCTACGGATTCCGCCCTGCTGTTTGCAAAGGATTCAACCTTTGAAGCGGAGGGAAAACGCAGAATCCTCGATATTTCGCTTGCCGTTTCTTCCTCGGGATTTATAATCATCGAAAGCCCGAATTCTTCCTTTAAAAAATTTGCCTGTTTAATGTAATCTCGGGTGCGAACCCTGGCAATGGTGTGCTTTGCCCCTATTTTGTTGGCGCAAAGACAGCATAAAAGATTGGTTTCGTCGTTTTTGGTTACGGCGATAAGCAAATCGGAATTTTTAACGCCCGCCTCTTTAAGCATTTCGTAGCTTGCGGCGTTGCCCTCGTAAACCATAACGTCAAGATTGTTCGCAACCTTTTGAACACGGTCGCCGTCACGGTCGATTAAGGTGATTTCGTGGTTTCCCTTTGAAAGCTCATGAGCAATTGAATACCCGACGCGCCCTGCGCCGGCAATTACTATCTTCATAAATTAAACCCTCTCTTTAAGAAAACAGCATAAAATTCGATAAGTTTTGCGTTTCGTCAATCGGATAATATTATATCACGCATATTATTAAAGTCAACAAATGAAAATATATTCTTTTTTCCGTTTTGCCGAAATATAATTTTTAAGGGGCGATTTTGTGAAATATTTTATTATAACCGAAAGAGGAATTTCGGTAATGTGCTTTATAACGATTATTGCCGTAAGCCTGTTTGCGTCCGCAAGCGATAAAAACGCCGCCGCGGCTTCGTCCTCGGGAACGCAGTCGCTGCCGATATATTGCGTCGATACCTCGGAAAAAAAGGTCGCCGTCACCTTTGACGCCGCCTGGGGCGCGGACGATATACCCTTGATTTTACAAACCCTTAAAAAGCATAACGCCAAGGCAAGCTTTTTTATTGTAGGCGAGTGGGCAAAGCTTTATCCCGAGCAGGTTAAAAATATTTTTGAGGCGGGACATGAGATAGGCGGACATTCCTACAGCCACAGCCTGTACGGAAAGCTTACAAAAGAGCAGATTGAGGAGGATACGGAAAAATGCAATAAAGAGCTTTCCGAAATTACCGGTATAACGCCGTCGGTTATGAGATTTCCCTCGGGCGATTACAGCGAGCTTGCGGTCAAAACGGTAAGGGAGGCGGGGCTTCAACCCATACAGTGGAGCGTTGATTCGCTTGACTGGCAGGGGATTTCCAAGCAGGAAATAATAAAAAGAGTTGTCACTAAAACCGAAAACGGTTCCATTATACTTTTCCATAACGACGTCAAGAATACCGACGAGGCGCTTGACGAGGTTTTGACTTTGTTGGAAAACAAGGGATATTCGTTCGTGGGGGTTTCACAGCTTATATACAATGAGCCTTACAGAATAGACGCAAACGGAAAACAATATAAAGCCGACCGATAAAAAAGGGCAGAAAAAAACCCGATGCAAACATCGGGAATTTTTTTGGGAAAATAATAGGTAAAGATTAAAGTCCACCACAAACGTTAACCTTTGTGCAAGTATTATAATAACAGCAGAATATGGCAAAGCAAGCACAAAAATATGAACAAATTATTAACAATCAAGAAAATTACAGACTTTTTATGTTATTTTTTACAAAAATTGAAAGATAAATTAACATTTTAAAACTTTACTTGACATTAACGCTCAGCTATTGTATAATATCACAGAAACCACGATTAAAGGGAGGGAATATAATGAGCCAGGTAAAGGTTAAGGACAACGAGTCTTTGGAAAGCGCTCTCAGACGCTTTAAAAGGCAGACCTCTCGTGACGGCGTAATTCAGGAAGTACGCAAAAGAGAACATTACGAAAAGCCTTCCGTTAAGAGAAAGAAAAAGTCGGAAGCAGCTCGAAAGAGAAAGTATAAGTAAACAAAAGCGGGCTTTTCAGTCCGCTTTTTTGTTTTTAACGAGGTTGGCAAATGAATAAAAAGGATTTGTTAATGCCCAGATACAGGTTTAAATGCGTTACCGACATAAGCGCCGAGGATTTGCGTAAAATGGGCGCAAAGGCGGTGGGACTCGATATTGACAATACCATTGCGCCGGACGGTAAATTCCGTTACATAGACGGCGTAAGGGAATGGGTTAGGGAGATAGAGAGCGCCGGCTTCCCGATAACGCTTATTTCAAACGGCACTTTAATAAGGGTGCTGCCGGTTTCCCGTTACCTCGGCGGAATCGGATTTACTCATTTGTCGTTAAAGCCTTTTCCCCACGCTCTTAAAAGGGCGGCAAAGCGTATGAACGTCGATATATCGGAGCTTGCGATGCTCGGCGACCAGATTTTTTCCGACGTCAAGGCCGCCAATCTTTGCGGCGCTATACCGGTAAGAATCGACCCGATACCGATTAAGAGCCTTTATCCTCATTATTATGAGTGGAAGAGCAGGCGGGAAGAGCCTTATATAAAAGCGTTTGAAGAAAAGCACGGGTATGGTGTTTATGATTGAGAAATTAAAAACTATAGTTAAAAATTCCGAATATGACGCGGCTGTTATTGTTTCGCCCGAAAACAGGTTTTATTTTACCGGTTTTGATTCCTCCGACGGCTACCTTATAGCAAGCGGGGAGGACGCCGTTTTTATTACCGACGGCAGGTATATCGAGGCGGCGCAGATGAAGGTGAAGGGCTGTAAGGTCGTTTTGCAGGAAAAAAGCGCCGACCAGATTAAGAATATACTTTCCTCGTTCGGCGCAAAAAGCGCTGCGGTGGAAGCCGACAGAATGACTTTAAGCCAATATTCGCTTTTCGCTTCGGCGTTCGGAAACACGGAAATTATTGCGGACGGGAGCTTGGATAGGGAAATTAATGCGGTAAGAAGCGTTAAAACCCCCGAGGAAACGGAAAAAATCATAACGGCGCAGAGGATTGCGGAGCAGGCGTTCGAGCATATTTTGGGCTTTATCAAGCCGGGCGTAAGCGAAAAAGAGATTGCTTTGGAGCTTGACTTTTATATGCTCAAAAACGGGGCGCAGGGCGTTTCCTTTGAAACCATAGCCGTAAGCGGCGCAAAAAGCTCTATGCCGCACGGCGTGCCGGATGAAAAAATTATAGAAAACGGCGATTTTGTCACCATGGATTTCGGCGCAATCTATAAGGGCTACCACAGCGATATGACAAGGACCGTTGCTGTCGGAAGCGCAAGCGGTGAAATGAAAGAGGTTTATTTAACCGTTTTAAAGGCGCAGGAGAACGCGCTGGGTTCGCTTAGGGCGGGACTCGGCTGCAAGGACGCGGATTTTGCCGCAAGGAGCGTTATACAAAATGCGGGATACGGCGAATACTTTACCCACTCCACAGGGCACGGCGTGGGCGTTGAAATTCACGAGTACCCGAACCTTTCGCATATAAGCGACAAGAGCTTAAAAAAGGGCAACGTCGTAACCGTTGAACCGGGCATTTATATACCGGGGAAATTCGGAGTCAGGATTGAAGATATGGCGCTTGTGAGCGAAAACGGCTGTGAAAATCTTACAAAAGCTCCAAAAGAGCTTATAATACTGTAAAAAGCACTTGAAATATCTTGTAAAATAGGTTAAAATACATTTGTGAATTACGGTTTGGTTTGACCGTTATGAATTGGAGGATAATTTATGATATCAGCAGGCGATTTCAGAAACGGCGTTACATTCGAGGAGGACGGGCAGGTTCTTCAGGTAATCGAGTTTCAGCATGTTAAGCCCGGCAAGGGCGCTGCCTTTGTAAGAACAAAAACAAAAAATGTTATCACCGGCGCTGTTGTAGAAAAAAGCTACAACCCGACGGCGAAGTTCCCCACGGCGTTTATTGAGAGGAAGGATATGGAGTATTCCTATTCGGACGGCGATTTATATTATTTTATGGACCCCGAAACCTACGATATGTCGCCCATTTCCGCAAGCGACCTTCCCGAGAATTTCAAGTTTGTTAAGGAAAATATGATTTGCAAAATCCTTTCGTACAAGGGAAAGGTTTTCGGCCTTGAGCCGCCTACCTTTGTTACCTTGCAGGTTACCAAAACGGAACCCGGCTTTGCGGGTAACACTGCAACAAACGCAACCAAGCCCGCAACGCTTGAAACCGGAGCGGAAATCAAAGTACCCCTTTTCATTAACGAGGGTGAAATGATTAACGTTGATACGAGAACAGGCGAATATATGTCAAGGGCATAATTACGGAGGTGCTATTATGACGGTTACTGAAAAAGCGGCTTATTTAAAGGGACTTGCTTCCGGGCTCAGCCTTGATGACTCTAAGCCCGAAACAAAAATAATCAATGCGATGCTCGACGTTATCGACGAGCTTGCGCTTTCCGTCAGCGATTTGGAAGACGAGCTCTCGCTCGTAACCGAGCAGCTTGACGCGGTTGACGAGGATCTTGACGCGTTGGAGGAATTTATTTACGATGACTGTGATTGCAGCCTTGACGACTTCAACGAAGATGATTTGTACGAGGTTGAATGTCCGTCCTGCCATGAGTTGGTAGAGTTCGACGAGGATGCGATTATGGAAGGCAGCGCGGAATGTCCGGCTTGCGGCGAGCATCTTGAATTTGACTTCGATTGCTGCGACTGCGACGAATGCGCGGACGAAGAATAAGCAGAAAAACAAGCTTGTTATCATAGAACCAAGCAAAATCCCCTGAATTGATTTCAGGGGATTTTTGATTGGTAATAGGGAAATTTTAATGCAATATAATTTTTTCGTTCATTTTTTAGCTTCTGTATAATCTCATAAAAAGTATTATTACGGTCGCATGTAACAAATATTACTCCGTTATTATAAGTATCACTTTTTATCAGAACTTAACCGAATAAGACTGTGATATCTTGTTCTGCCTCGTAAATGGTTCTTCCGTCAAAAAGTTTGGCTTTCTCAAATTGCTTAACACATTCGGCATGATTTTTGCCGTGACAACGAAAAATGTAATTCTCATCTCCAAAGCATTCGAATATTACAAATTCCACAAGCGTCGTATCATTCTCGTATACCTGGGATTCCATAAAATACCGTTTTCCGTTATACTCAAACTCTTTTTCCGGACCGCCCATTGTCAATAAATCGTTGATAAATTCAGCTAAAGTATTTCCTTTCATCAATGGTTACCCCTTAAAAAATGATTTGTATCGTTTATATTCGGTGCGTGTTAATTTGCGCTTCACAGTAGTTGGGGAATTATGATAATCTATTCCCGGCTTTTGATGAATATGAATATGCAGCAATCCCCTTTGCCGAGACTCGGTTCATGATGATACCCAATTTCCAAAGTAATTTCGTGATTTTCGTTATATTCTCGATATTGATGAAAAACGCCGTCTTTATCGAGAAGAATATAACTAAAACTCGAATGTGCCTCTTCGGGCAATTTATAGGATTTAGATTTATCAATAGGTTGCAAAACTTTAACACCATTGATTTCGTCAACAATTTCGAAAGTATAAGGAACCGGATTTCCGCTTGCAAAAGTACCTCTTCCACCCATATCAGCGCACCACCTTAACAATCTACCCACTGCATATCCTTTTCAACTTCCCAGAAGGTTTTTCCGTTCCAAATTTTTGCATTTTCAAAGTCGGTAATACAATCTGAAACAGACAACCGAGAAGTTGAGAAGATAGTAGAGCTACAGGTAAGATTATAGATTTCAAGCACTACCTTAATAATTTTTCCCTTTTCGTCCTTTGTAACTTGGCAGCCGTTGAAAAAGAATTTTTTGCCGTCATATATTACATAGTGGTCTTCATAAGATAATTTATCAATGAAATCTTTTGCATTTCCGTCAATCATACCATTTTCGTCCTTTCATATATTTTTTGTATTTTTCAAAAGTTTGTCTGTCCAAATATTGAGCAGGCCCGTGAGTAAAATCCTTATCGTAATAATGAATGTGAAGCACAGGATCATGATGCCCCGTTAGTCGAGGTTCGGGATGATAGGCAATTTCCATTTTCAGCATATGATCTTCCTTGCCGTAAATTCTAAGCATACCCATTGTTCCGTCTTTGTGGAGCTTTAAGTACATTTCGCTTGAATGTGCTTCGGCGGGGAGATCATGTAAACCGGTTCCCGGTATTCCTATGAGGACTTTTACGCCATCATATTTATCGACAGTCTGATATGTATAAGGAACCGGATTTCCTGCCGCAAAAGTACCTCTTCCGCCCATATCAGCACACCACCCTTAACAGTCTACCCACTGCATATCCTTTTCAACTTCCCAAAAGGATTTCCCACCGAAGATTTTTGCGCTGACAAACTCTGAAACGGGATAGTTTTTATCTTTTGAATAGGCACGCCATTCAAAACGGCTGTCAGAAGGTTCCAAAACATAAAGCTCCAGCGTCGGTGTTTTGTTTTCCAAATAGCCTTGTATAAAATATTTATTCCCGTTGTAGAGAAAAAAACGCTCATCGCCATAATACAGACCATCGATAAACTCTTGTGCATTTCCGTTTATCAAGATAATTTCACTCCCTTCAAATATTTTTTATACCTTTTAATTTCTTCCGATGTCATCAAACGTGGCGTTCGGTCTTGAAAATTGTCTCTGCTATATTCATGAATATGTAGAACATTCTCCGATCTATTTCCATTGTTCAATTTCGGCTCCGGGTGATATGCAATCTCTCGAATGAGATAGTGGTCTTTGTCATAAAAACGCATTTCATGGAATGTGCCGTCTGGTTTTAGTTTGATATAAGCGCTGCTAGAATGTGCTTCGTCGGGCAGACTGTGCTTCCCGTTTATCCCTTCTAAAACCTTTACATCCTCAATATAGCCGACGGTTTTGTATGTATAATCCACTGGATTTCCTACCGCGAAAGTACCTCTTCCTCCCATGTCACCGCACCACCTTTCTTGAAGACAGATAGTCTACCGGTACAATATTGCCCTTCATCTCGGGAAACGGCGTACCGAAAACGATGATTTTTTCGGGCTGTAACCGCTCGAGCATTTCGTTATAACCGCGCAAAAAGCCAAGGCGGGAACGCTTGCACCCGATCATACCCACAGCGACTGTTCCGCTTTGCTCGACGCCGTCAAAGCAGAATTCAAAACTGCGGCTGTCGCTCCAGCTGATGGTTGGAACCACCCTCAATCCTTTGCTTTGCCAATACGCACCTACCCAGCGATTTTTCCCAACACTTTCGATCTGCCGCCACAAATCCATATCGGAGTATGTCGAGAAATCCGGTGTAAGCAAAAATGCATATTGAGAGTATCTCCTTAGCGAGCGTTCGGGATGATCATATATTCCGCTGAACCGATAATCGTCAACAAAAAAGTGAACGCCTTTTTTCTTGTTTCCTTCGCTATCATTTGACCTTGTGTCGGAACATGCCACTAAGTTGATTTTGTCAAAAGGAAGATTTTGCCTTTTAACAATGGGGATACCCCATTTTCCTGCGGTTTCATAAGAGTTCCGCATAAAAAGCGGATCTTCACGCATCTGTTTACTTTTCATAATGAGTATAATCCTTTCCGGGATCATTACGGAAACGGCATTGGATCCCGTGCTTTTGTTGAAAATTTACCGCTTCCACTTGATTTTTGCCCCGAAATATGTTATACTCAAAAAGCCAAGACGAATATAACAGTATTCGGGGAATTGCATCGTTATAACTGCTCGAACAGCTATAACGGTGCTTTTTCTGTATATAAGTTAATCATAAAGATATTCCTCCTTTCCGTTCATTCACAGCGCACTTAATAAGTCAACCGTTTCTTTGCGGCGGACTCCGATACGCCGTAGACCTGCATTATTTCTTCTTTTGTCATTCCTTTTGTGCTCTCATAAGGCATCATGACTTCTCCTGCAAGGGCCATAACGATCCATTCTAAACGCTTATATGCAGGAGTTTCCTTTGTTAATTGGCGTGAAAAAATGGGCTTGAATCCGAGTTTGTCGGCAAACGGGTGCATAATTTCGTGAATGATGTGCATTCTGTGTCCGCCGATTTTCTTCTCATATGCACCTTTATATACGGAATCTTTTATTTGTATGAGATAACCGTCTTCGGTTTTTACGCATTGTGCCGGAACATTACCAGGAAGTTCGTCGTTATATACTATCGTGTACCTGACATCTTCAAAGCCCTCAAAATCGGGGAGCCTGTCAAGAAGTTTCACTGGGTCAATCGATTCATCTTGCGTTAAGCCGCATATTGAGCGAAAGAGTTTTGCATATAAGCGAAGTTCGTGTCGGTTAGTCGGTTTCGTCTCGTAATCCACTACTCATCCTCCTTGTTCAGGAGTTTCATAATGGCTTCAGCGGTATCTTCGTCAAGATTCTCAAAGGATCTCTGAAATTGAACAGCGAGCTGCCTCTGGGTGTTAGACGCGGAGGTAAGATTTATTTTCATTTGCGTCTTAGACGACTCAATGGCATCAAGCAATTCCGCTTTTTTCTCCGAATCCAGCTTATAATGCTCTACGATTTTCGGAATCCACTCTTCCGGAACATTCCTTTTTCCGCTTTCGACGGTGGAAACAAAAGGGATCTTTACTTCCAGCATCTTTGCGGTGTCGCCCATAACCTCATGTGCTTTTACCCTAAGTACACGCATAAATTCTCCGTATTTTGTATATGCCATTTTCAATTCCTCCCTTTCCGGTTGATTATATCATGGGTTAACTTGCTTGTCAAGAAAAATTTAACAAGCTTTTGATTAAATTATTTAACTAATAAAATTTGCAAATTTTTTTTCATTATCACTTATTGCGGTGGGTTCCTATATTAGGGCTATCCGTAGACTTTTTACTTTTTGACAGAAATATATTTCTACACAAAAAATCCCCTGAAGCTGTGGCTTCGGGGGATTAATACTATATGAAGTTATAAATTATATACAGTTAAAATTATGCCTGCTGTTCTATTTCGCTCAATTCTTTTTCAATTGCCTGTTCGAGCGTGGGCTGATTTTCAAGCTGCTTTTTAAAGCCTTTGCTTGTGATTATATTGATTATAACATTTACAAAGAAAAGCGCAATTCCTATAGCATAGCCCCACCATACGACCGAGCCCGAAAAGATATTAAGACTGTTTGCCTGCGAAGCGGTGGCGAACATTGAAAGAAGCGCCGCCGAAGCCGCCCAAAAAGCGGTGGCAAAGAAATTGAGCACAACGTTAACGCCTGCTTTAAGATTGATTGCGGCTATGATTGTAATAAAGAAATTCAGCACGCCCGCAACAACCGCAAGGAAAGCCATAACTATGGCGAGCATAAGGAATTTAACGCTCCCGCCCAGCGCGGTTGCCGACATAAGCTTAAACCCGCCCATAAAATCGAGCTTTGTAAGGTAATTTAAAATCATGGTAAGGAATGAAACCGATTCCGACTTCTCAAAGAACGGGAAAACCAAATTCATTTTAAGAAGCGGAACTACGAGAGCAACAAGGGGAAGGAGCGAAAAAACGAGCCTGACTATCCTGAAAGGACTGCCCACGGTGCCCGACTTGAAATTGTTGAGCCTGTAGTGCAGCTTTGCAAAAGCAACGTCCGCCTCGTGGGAATCCTCCTCAAGTCTTTTCTCCCAGTTGTGATTGGGAATGTTTGCGCCGCAGTGTTTA
Organism: uncultured Clostridia bacterium; assembly: GCA_947630835.1. Lineage (GTDB taxonomy): Bacteria > Bacillota > Clostridia > Oscillospirales > Acutalibacteraceae > Fimenecus. The sequence goes on from CANRIZ010000014.1 coordinate 46,727, forward strand.
CATTCGGCACGGAAATCGTACCAATGAAGCGTCTCACCGCAGTTGGGACATTTTGCTGCCATAATATCAATCTCCTATTTTTTTAATCTGATTACGTTCCAAGAGAACGGTTTTATATGTATGCCTTCGCTGTCGGAAACATTTTCGGCATATCTCGGTTTAACCGGCGAAGCTGAAAAATTGTTCCCGTCATTCGGCTTAAAGCCCGCCATTTCAATATGCTCGAACGCCTTAAAGCCCTTTGCGTCGAGAATATTAATGTCAAGAACATAATCCTCGTTTTGACATCTGTTTACGCAGAAAACGGTTATTTCGTCCTCCGAGTCGTTTACGGTGGCAATGCAATCGATATCCGGAACGTCGGTAAACGCCTTGGTATCGTGCTTGCCGCAGTCAACCTTTGAAAGGATTACGGAACCTCTCGCATAGTTTGAAAGGTGCATAAACGGATAGAAAATAGTCTGCTCGAAAAGCCCGCCGCCGTTTTCGGTCATAATCGGCGCTATGACGTTTACAAGCTGCGCAAGGCAGGCGATTTTAACCCTGTCCGCATGCTTTAGAAGCGTCATAAGCATAAGACCTACCAAAAGAGCGTCCTCAAAATTATAATAATCCTCAAGCTGATGCGGGGCTGTAGACCAACGCTCAACAGGGTCGTTGTTTGAATGATACCATATATTCCACTCGTCAAAAGAGAGGTTAATCTCTTTCGTTTTCCTCTTTTTGCCCTTTACGGTATCGCAAATGCAAATGACGGTTTTTATAAAATCGTCCATTTCCATATTTCTTGCAAGGAAGCTGTCCGTATCGCCCTCCGGGTTGCCGTAGTATTGGTGAAGCGATACGTAATCCACCTTATCGTAGGCAAGGTCGAGAGCCTGAAGCTCCCAGTCGCCGAAGGTTGCCATATTGCGGCTTGCGCTTCCGCACAAAACAAGCTCGATATTCGGGTCAACCCATTTCATAACCTTTGCCGCCTCGGACGCGGTTCTGCCGTATTCGTAAGCGGTTTTATGACCTATCTGCCAGTCGCCGTCCATTTCGTTGCCCAAGCACCAAAGCTTTATGTTGTGCGGCTCTTTAACGCCGTGGCTTATTCTCAAATCGCTGTAATACGAGCCGCTTTTATGGTTGCAGTATTCAACAAGATTTCTCGCTTCCTCCGGCCCTCTTAAACCGAGGTTAACCGCCATCATACAGCTTGTATCGGCTTTTTTGCACCATTTTAAAAATTCGTTTGTGCCGAAGCTGTTGGGCTCGGTAACGCCCCAGGCAAGCTCAAGTCTTTTCGGTCTGCTTTCAACAGGGCCTACGCCGTCCTCCCAATTATAGCCGGAAACGAAATTCCCGCCGGGATAGCGAACAACGGGAACGTTGAGCTTTTTAATTTCATCTATAACGTCTTTGCGAAAACCGTCCTCGTCGGCAAGCGGATGCCCGGGTTCATAAATCCCGCCGTAAACCGCCCTGCCGAGATGCTCGATAAATGAGCCGTAAATTCTCGGGTCGATTTTGCCCGTCTTAAATTCACCGACAACGGACATTTTTGCTTTTTTCATAAATTCACTCCGTGGATGCTGATAGTACTGATAATATATAATTCTATCATAGCCCACCGCATATTTCAACACATTTTTAATTATAAATGTATTTTTTTGTTCAAAAACGCTTATGCGAAAACCTACGGCAAAAGCTTTTCCGAATTTACGGGGATATTGCGGTCTGTCTTATAATATGGTACAATCAAAATCGGAAAGGCAGCCCTTATAAAGGGGTGGTTACATTTCTTACGGAGGTAAAAGAGAATGAATGATTTTGAGGCGGTTATCCGTCATTATGATGCCCTTGTCGACGAGGGCAACGATCCGGTTCTTGACCCGCCGGTATTACAGGAATACATGGATAAGTGGGACGGGCAGAGTTTTATAGACGCAATGGAATTAAATAAAAACAAGTCCGTGCTTGAAATCGGCGTGGGAACAGGGCGGCTGGCGGTTCGGACAGCGCCCTTGTGCGGCAGATTCTGCGGGATTGATCTGTCCCCCAAAACCGTGGAACGGGCGAAAGAAAACCTTGCGGGAATCTCGAACGTGCGCCTTGTCTGCGGGGATTTTATGGCTTATCCGTTTTGCGAAATCTTCGACGTCATTTATTCCTCGCTTACTTTTATGCACATAAGGGATAAGCAAGCCGCGCTTAACAGGACTGCCGCATTGCTAAACGGCGGCGGGCGGCTTGTGCTGTCCATTGACAAAAATCAAAGCGATACCATTGATATGGGCAACCGAAAAGTTGAAATTTACCCCGATAAGCCGAAAAATATCGAAAGCGGAATACGTGCCGCCGGTCTGCAAATCACAGCGCGGCGGGAAACGGAATTTGCCGTCGTGTATGTTGCGGTAAAAACGGACGATACATAAGGTCAAACCATAAATATGTAAGACGGCATCTATTGAAGGAATAATACAAAATGGGATTACGAGATTGCGCACAGCAGAGCCGATCGAGGAAATTGGATAGCTTGGAAGAAACAGAACCTTGAAAACTGCAAGCTCGGTCTGATTATCCCGTATTACGGAATATTGAACGGCAAGCCGTACTCCGCAACCGTCGGTTGACATATTTCCAACCGCCGTTTGGTGGAATGTAACCGCAAAAAGGGCTATGATTTTCTTGACGGTCCGAATAATGCCGTCGAAAAAGTCATTCGGAGGAAAGAAAATGATTTTAGCTGACAAAATAACGAATTTAAGAAAAAAGAACGGCTGGTCGCAGGAGGAGCTTGCGGAGAAAATGCGGGTGTCGAGGCAGGCGGTTTCCAAATGGGAGGGTGCGCAGACCGTGCCGGATTTGGAGAAAATTTTGGCGCTCAGCCGTCTGTTCGGCGTTACGACGGATTATCTGTTAAAGGACGAGCTTGAGGACGAAGAATTTACGGACGAAACGGACCGCACGCCTGTAAAACGGGTTTCTCTTGCCCTTGCAAACGAATTTTTGGAGTGGAGAAAAAAAGCGGCAAAACGCATTGCCGCCGCTTCGTTTTTATGTATTGCCGCCGTGATTCCGTTGCTCCTTTTGGCGGCGGCGTCGACAGTACCGGGATATTCTGTTTCCGAATACTTCGCCGTAGGCGTGGGATATGCAGTTTTGTTTTTGTTTGTCGCCGCAGCCGTTGCGATTTTCGTTTCCTGCGGGTTCAAAAACGCTCCCTATGCGTTTATCGGCAAAGAGCCGTTTGAAACGGAGTACGGCGTGGACGGTATGGTAAAGGAAAGGCAGAAAGCGTACCGACCGACTTATGTAAAAATCAATATCATAGCCGCCTGCCTGTGCGTTCTTTCGCCTGTTCCGCTTTTTGTAGGCGTAGTCACTCAAAAAGAGTTTTTCGTGGTGGTTATGTTGACCGTTACCCTGCTCTTGGCCGGGCTTGGAGCCTCCCTTTTTGTCCTTTCAGGTGTTCGCCGTGCAAGTATGCAGAAGCTCTTGAAAGAGGGCGAATATGCCCTGCGGGACCGGGGAAAAATCCTTATTAAGAAAACCGTTTCCACGGTATATTGGCTGAGCGTTACCGCCGTTTATCTCGGTTGGAGCTTTTTGACGGACGATTGGAAAATCACTTGGGTAGTTTGGCCAGTGGCGGGCGTTTTGTTCAGCGCAGTTATGTGCCTTTGCAATCTGTTCATAAACCGTGATACCGATCGGTAAAATCAACGATTTAGCCGAAAGCACGCATTTAAACTTCTGTACGGGAGACTAATCAAGCAAAATTGCTTCAGGCGTTGAAGTGCCGTTTGATTATGAAAAACCTCTGCCCGACGGATACCGGGTTGCAGAGCTTCAGGAATGTATCATGATTTACTTTCAAAGCGAGCCGTATGAAAATCCCGATGATTTCGGAATATTTATCGGACAGGTTCAAAAAGCGGCCGAAAATTACGATTTTGAACGCTACGGTTACAGATTAGCCCGTCATATTGCCCCGACATTAAATTTGGGAGCAGAAACAAAAATCGGGGCAAGGGTTGCAATTCCCGTAATCAAAAAATAATCCAAGGCGTTTTTCACAGACGGTAGAAAACATCTCCAAAGTGTCGGACGCATATACCGAAGTCTATACAGGCGAGCAATTATAACTCGCATAAAAAAATCCACACCTTTTGGGGAATGAAAAAAGCGAAAATCGAAAATTAAGCCTATCAACCTGCGGTAGAAATGCCGAAAATCAACCGTCGGTTCGTGTTTTTTCGCTCTCGTTTCCGGTATACCGGAGCTATGAAAGGAGGAGCTCGATATGGATCAAATCAAAATCGGAAAATTCATAGCTTCATGCAGAAAAGAACAGGGTATGACTCAAGCCGCCCTTGCCGAGAAGCTCGGCATAAGCGATCGGGCGGTATCAAAATGGGAAACGGGAAAATCCATGCCCGATTCGGGAATTATGCTTGAGCTGTGCGATTTTCTGAAAATCAACGTCAACGAACTCCTGTCGGGCGAAAGAATTATGGCAGAATCTTATGACAAGCGGGCGGAGGAAAATCTTTTGGCAATGAGGCGCGAGCTCGAAAAAAAGAATCGGCAGATGCTGAGAACGGAATACCTGATTACCGTTCCGACGGTTGCCGCCGGGCTTGTTTTGGTGTTTGCGGCTTCCTTTGTCGCAATGCCTGTATGGCTTCGAATCGTACTGCTCGCATTTGCTTTTGTGATGATTTTCGCGGTAGCTTTTATCGCCGTCGGCATTGAGCAGAAAGCCGGATACTATGAGTGCCAAAGCTGCGGTCACAGATATGTGCCTACCTATTGGCAGGTAAATCTCGCGCTTCACACCGGCAGAACGAGATATATGAAATGCCCGAAATGCGGCAAGCGAACTTGGCAGAAAAAAGTATTGACAAAGGAAGAGTAGTTGCGTTTGCCGCCGAGCCGCAAAACAGAATATTCGCCACAGCGCCCAAGCGTAAAACTGGGCGCTGTTTTTTTAGTATAACAAAACGCAAAAAAACGAATATGGTACGGCAGTCCGCCGTATTTCAATATATTTTTAAACCGAATGGCTTTTGAGTTTGCCGATATTATTGAAATCGGAACCGCCCGTACGGGTTGACGTTTAATTTTATTGCAATTTTTTTAATTCTTCATATATGTGAGTTAAGCTTTTTTGCATAGCTTGAACTTCCTTTATAAGGGAGTTTACGGACGCTGTTTTGGAATTATCTCTGCACAAAATATAATCTGTTGAAACATCGAAAAAGTCCGCTAATTTTATTAAAGCATAACTGTCCGGCAATGTTTTCTCGGTTTCATAATTTGAAAGAGTACGTTGGTCAATGCCCGTTGCATTGGAAACGTCAAGCTGTCTTAAATCTTTGTCTTCACGAAGTTCACGAATTCTGTTCAAAATAATTCCCCCTTATGTAGAATATACTAAAAAATTAGTAAACTTGCTTGACATACCAATAAATAGGCGTTATAATTAATTCTATAGAAAAATATTAGTACAAGATTGACAAAATATTCAGCATTTCTTATGCAAAAAAATTCATTATTGAATATTTTGCATCGGTTCTTACTTTTGTTTTTATAAAAAACAATTGAAAACCAAGTCTTTTACCCTGATTTTTCGGCTTTTCACCCTGATGTTATTGAATTCGGGAAAAATAAGTTGTAAAATAAAACAATATAAGCAGTTTACAAAATCGGCGCGCCGGAGATATAAATCAACAAAAATTTTGCAGAAAAAGCAAATTAACTTTTCAAGGCAGAAAGGAAAATATTATGTTAAAAGCAGTCAAATCACATCAAAAAATTTTATCGGCGTTATTGTTGTTTGCAATAATAATAACAATCTTATCAACAGCGGGTTTTACCGCCTTTGCAAAAACGAACGGCGACATTGACAACAACGGCAAAGCGTCAACCGTAGACGCAAAGTGGATTTTACAGAATATCGCGGGGTCAAGAGAATTTACTCCGGAGCAAATAAAGGCGGCCGACCTCAACGGCGACGGCAAAATTACTACGGTCGACGTTAAATGGGTGCTTCAGATAGTTGCCCAAATGAGGGATCCCGAAACATTGGAGCTTATAGTAAACGAAGTGAAAATGACCGATTTTATCGGTATGCCTTTCAGCGAAGTGGTAAAATTATACGGTCAAAATTACAATTCGGATTATACCGAGTCGTCAACCAACCAAATGATTGTTTATTACTCGGATGAAAACATACCGTTTTCTTTCGTGTTGGATGTTGCCGATGACGCCTCGTCAAACGAAAATCAAAAGCTTTCCGAAAGTAAGGTTTCGGCGGTAAAATACAGCGGAAATTATGAAAATATTGACGTTGATGTGGATGGAAGCGTGTCGTCCGATATAACCTATTCGGAATTGAAAAATTCTAAAAAAGGTATTTTGTGGGAGGACGCTCCTATGATAGCATACACCTACAAGGCAGGCGATATATCGATTGATTTTGAATACTACGATTTGCCGAGCGACGATTCCGTTGCGGACTTAATTTGCGTATCTAAAAGAAATTGGGAGCCGACGGAACAGGATTCGCTGTATTTAAACGATTATATAATTTATCAATCGGTAATTGACGAATATAGGGACGAATGCAATAAAAACCATGGGGACAATTCTTGTCGATGTTCTTGGGCGCTATGCGATATAGACGGTAATTCGCCGGAGGAATTAATAGTTCAAGAGGGCGAAAGCGAACAATCCAGAGTACAGCACATTTATACTGTAAAAGACGGAAAAGCCGTTGAATTGGGAGAGTATAACGCATGGCATTTATCCCTTTACGACGACGTTAAGGGAGACGGGAAGCTGGTTGGCGTTGACGGTATGTCGATGTCGGGAAACATTTACAGCATAAGCGTAAATATAAGCGATAATTCGCTGACGCGGGAAGTGGTAAAAAGCTTTTCGGATGTATCTGCCTGGCCGACATATCAAAATCCGATTGAATTTACAGAAATAAACGTTTCGATTTTTTAAAGCGCTTAAAAAAGAAAAAGCGGCAAGAGATTTAAGTTTATCTGCTTGCTGCTTTTTTATTTTATTTTCGCTAAATCAGGTATAATATTTTGCCTGGGCGTTCCACAATTCGCTGTATTTTCCCTGTCTGTCCAAAAGCTGTCGGTGGGTTCCCGTTTCAACGAGTCGGGCTTTATCGAAAACCGCTATTGAGTCGCAGAAAATACAGCTTGACAGTCTGTGCGAAATGTAAATTGCCGTTTTCCCGTCAACGAAGCTGTTGAAGCGGTTATATATCTCATTTTCGGCTATCGGGTCGAGCGCCGCCGTGGGTTCGTCGAGTATAACTACGGGGCTGTCCTTATACAGCGCTCTTGACAGCGCAAGCTTTTGGGCTTCGCCTCCCGAAATTTCAACGCCGTTTTTGTCAATATCCTTATACATATATGTGTTCTCGCCGTTCGGCATACGCTGTACCCTGTCGAGGATATTCGCCTGCTCAAGACAGCGGTAAAGCCTTTCTTTTTCAACCTGCGAGCCTGCGCAAACATTGTCCTTCAGCGGAATTGAAAACATTTTAAAATCCTGAAATACGACGGAGTAAAGCTTTGTTATGCTGTCCTTTGCGTACTCCTTTATGTTGAAGCCGTTTAGCAGAATTTCCCCGCTTGTTGCGTCGTAGAGCCTGCACATCAGCTTTATAAAGGTGGTTTTGCCGCTTCCGTTCCTGCCGACCACCGCCAAGCGTTCGTTTGGCTTTATTTTAATGCTTATGTTTTCAAGCGCGAAGCTGTCCGAGCCCGGGTACTTAAAGGAAACGTTTTTAAACTCAATTTCGATTTTATCCGAGTTAAGCTCTCTGCTTCCGTATTCCCTGTCCGACTGTGCCTCGATTATTTCAAAATAAATCTCCGCAAGCGGTAAAATTTCCGCAAGCTTTCCGAGCGTGTTGGCGATTTGCATTATGCCGTTTATTATCTGCATAAACGCTCCGCAGTACATTACCAAAGCGCCTATGTCGAACAGCCCGAAATTTGCCTTAACGCCGATAAACACATAAACGCCGAAAGCTACGGCGGCGCCCATTACTGCGACTACGGAGCTCGTTTTTGCGGTCCGCAGCGAAATTTTACGCAAGGTTTCCTCGCCGTCGGTAAGTATTTTTTCGGACGCCGTGCGGTTAATTAAATCCTGTTCCTTGTAAAGCCTTATCTCCTTGCCCGTTTTGTAGTCGGAAAAAATATCTATAAAGCGGTAGAACAGCCTGTCAAGCGTGGCGTACGCCTCGTTCGCCGCAAGATACGATTTGTTCATTCTTATCGCTATGAGAAGCATCGCAACCGCCATAGCGGCTATAATTGCAATCAGCGAAATCAGGAACACGGGCTTTTCAAAGAACGATTCGCCGGTTTCGGTAAAGCCGATTTTTAAAAGCGGAAATATCATAATTACCGAAACCGCAACGGTGTATATGCCGCTTATGAATACCTGAGTTGTCCACATAAAATACGGGAATCTCGCCCAGCGGCTCGAGCCTGCCTCCTCATGCTTATGAATAAGCTCCCTGTAATGCTCGTCCTGCAATTTATCGTATTCCGTGTTAAAAAGCTTTTCCGCCGTTTTAAAGTTTTCCCTGTCAAACAGCAGGTTCCTGAGGCGTTCGGAGCGGTCGTCGAGAAATTCCCCTGCGAAAATCAGGATAAAGTTAAGCAAAACGGCGGCTGTGATGTAGATAATTATATCCTTATATTCTGCGCCGAGCGTTAGCAGGGAAACGATTTTTGCGCTGAAATATATGTTTATAAACGGCTTCGACGAGGAAATCAGGGCGCACAAAACCGTCACGGGCTCAATTCTTTTATCAAGCCTTGCTATCTCGCCGTACATTTTAAAAACCATTTTAAAATTATTCACTTACAGCCACCCCCTGTTCCTTGTAATAGTAGCTTTGCATATTGTACATTCTGTAATACGCGCCCTTGGCTTCCATCAACTCCCTGTGCGTGCCCTCTTCGGTTATCCTGCCGTCGGACATAAACAAAATTCTGTCGCAAAACCTTGTGGAGGAGAGCCTGTGAGAGATAAAAAACGAGAGCTTGCCGCAAGTAAGCTCGTTATATTTAAGGTAAAGCTCGTTTTCCGCTATGGGGTCGAGCGCCGCCGTGGGTTCGTCGAGTATCAGCACCGGAGCGTCCTTGTAAATTGCCTTTGCAAGCAAAAGCTTCTGCTTTTCTCCGCCGGAAAAATCAACGGCATTATTGTATACTCGGCTGTCCATAAGGCTGTTTTCCCTTTCGGGCAGGGAGTTGATTTTTTCCGATATTCCCGCTTTTTCAAAGGCGAGATTCAGCTTTTCGGCGTCATATTCCGCCGTGGCGCATATGTTTTGAGCAACCGTCATAGGCAAAAAGTAGTAATCCTGAAAAATGGGAGCGAACAAGTCGAAACAGCTTTCCTTGGAAATGCCGCTTACGTTCTCGCCGTTTATCAAAATTTCCCCGTCGGAAGCGGCGTAAAGCCCGCAAAGCAGCTTGATAAGCGTGGTTTTGCCCGCTCCGTTTTCGCCGACTATTGCAATTTTTTCTCCCTGCTTAAATGTGACGTTGATATTTTTTACGGCTTCCTCATGAGCCGAGGGGTATTTGTAAGAAACGTTTTTAAACTCTATGCGGTTTACCTCTTTTGAACGGAGCTTCTCGCCCTTTTCCACGGTATCCTCGCCGTCTATATAGGCAATAAAGGCTTCGCACTCCTTGCAGCTTTTCCCGATGTTGATAACGGAAAGTATAAGCCCCCGAACCCAATTTGAAAAACCGGTGACGACGCCGAAATAGAAAACGAAATCCGAAACCCCTATACGTCCTTGCGTTACAAGATAAACGAGATAGAAATAGGCTATGGCTTCACGCACGCAATTGAGCAAAGCCAGCAGGAAATCAGCCGCCGCGTCCTGATGGGAAAGCTTTGAATAAACCTTTTCCGTTTCGTACATGGCGCAAGCAAGTGCCTTTATAAAGTAATCGCTGAGACTGTACAGCTTTATATCCTTTGCCGCAGAGCCGTCCTTGCAAAGTCTGTAAAAATAATTAAACCTGTTTAAATGCTTAGAAGCCTCGCCGTATGTTTCGTCCTCTTTTAAAAACAAATCTTTAAGTATGAAAAATTCCACGGCGCATGAGGCTACTATGAGCAAAACTATAAAAAAGTTTATTTTTATTATCAAAGCGCCCGAAGCTATTACGCCCACTGCGGCAACGCAAAACTGATTGCACCTGTCGATAAAGCTTTCTCCGCCCGACCAGCGGCCGCTGTAAAACTTTTCGGCGCGCTTTTGTATTTCACGCTTTTCAAGGTTTTCGATATTAACGTAATCCGTCTTTAAATTTTTTTCAAAAGCCATAACCGCATAGCGCATACGCACTATCCTTGCGCCGCCCCTGACAAGCTCCTGCATAAACGGGTCCATCCAAATGGTTAAGGTTAAAAGCAAGCTTAAAAGGCCGACAATCAATATCAGCCTTTGAGTTGTAACGCCCTGTGTAACGGCGTCTATTATTGCTTTTGGTATATAAGCGGTTACTATGGGCTGAAAAACAAGCGCGGGAATACGGACGAAAAAGCAAACGAGGCTTTTTTTATCCCAGCTTATCCAATTCTTCAGCATATATTCAATATACTTTTTCATTTTATTCTCCTCAAAGCAAAATAAAACCAATATATTGCGTACGCCTTTACTTATTCGCTTATTTACTTATTTTTTTCGTCAAGCTCCTCAATTTCCGCCTTTTCAAAGACAAAGTTTTTAAGTATTTCCCTGTTTTCCTCAAGGTCTATAAGCAAAACGTCCTGTCCTCTTCTCCTGCCGCTTCTCCAAGTGTCGGGCGCCGGAATTTGCTGCTGCGCCAGGTCGTAGAAAATATATTTTATACTGCTTGTCCCAAGCTTCATTAAATTGTCGGAGTCGAGGTCGGTTTCAAGCATGGGCATAATGTTGTTAAGCATTTTGACAAGGTCCGCGGGATTGGCGGATTTAAACTTTGAAAGCGCGGCGGAAATTACCTTCCTTTGGCGCTGCGTCCTCATAAAATCGCTGTCGAGATAGCGTATTCTTGAATACCAAAGCGCCTGTTCGCCGTTAAAATGATTTACTCCGCCGCTTATCTTGTCGGGGAAAGCGTTTTTCTCCCTGCTTGTCATATGGTCCCTGCTGTTTATGTATTTCGCCTCTTTTTCGCTTACCTCTACGTCTACGCCGCCGAGAGCGTCGATAACGGTTGTGAACATATCGAAGTTTACAAGCACATAGTTGTCAATATCAATTTTAAAATTGTATTCGAGCGTATCGACAAGCAACTGAGTTCCGCCATAGCTTTGCGAGGCGTTCAGCTTTGCGGTTTTGTAACCGGGAATATCAATGTATGTATCTCTCAGGAAAGACGTAAGCTTTAACTGCTTGTTGTTGTCGTCGATGCTTAAAAGCATCATAGTGTCGGAACGGGTTGCGGAATTTGATTCGCCCTCCCTTGCGTCGACGCCGACGAGCAGTATATTCTTCACCCCGTCTTTGGTTAAAAGCTCCGCCGAGGAGATATATTCGTTTGCTTTAAGCTCCGAATAGTTTACCTTTTCGGTAAGGGATTTTGCAAATAAAAATCCCAGGACAACCGCCACAACGAGTACAATTAAAATTATTATAAGCACGGCTTTAAAAATCCCTTTTGCGGCGGATTTCGATTTATTGCCCTTCGCCCTTTGGCGACCCGAGGAAATATCCTCGCTTATATCGTCGTCGAAGCGCTTTTGCGAAACTCTTTGCGCCTTCCTTTGAGCGTTCCTGTCGTAATTATAGGAATAGGGGTTGCGCCTTACGTTGGAGCTTTCCCTGCGCCTGTCGGCGGAGGGAGGAGTCATAACCTCGCTGTTGTTTTTAAAATATTCATCGGCAAAAAGGTCGTAATCGTCCTTGCCGGAGTCGTTTTTTGTTTTGCCGCTGAAAATATCCTCAAATTTTTCGGCAAAATCGTCCTCCGGCAGAGATTCTCCGCCGCCGTTTGAATATATATCCTCAAATCCGTTCTTTTCGGACGAAGAAAAAACATCGTCAAAAGCATTGTCGTCAAATTTAAAATCCTTGGGATCCAAACAAAACGCCCCTTCCTTTTTATCTTAGGTATATATTTTACATTAAATAAGAGATTTTCTCAACATATTTTTATAAAAAAGCATAGATTTACGGCGAACGGCGGGTAATTGTAAAAAATAGCTTGAAACATTCGCCGAAAAACTGTATAATAATTGCAGTTTTTTTAAAGGAGTATTTTATGCTTGGTAAATATGTCAGAGTAAGGGTTACCAAACCCATGGGTGCTTTTGACAGTAAAACGGGTAAAATTTACCGGCTGAATTACGGAATTATCGAGAGCGGACTTGATCCGAGGACTCCCGTTAGGGGAGCGTATATTATGGGCGTTACGCATGCCGTTCACGGTTTTGAGGGCAGGGTCGTAGCCGTAATCAGGCTGCCGGAAAGGCAGGGAATTTTTCTTGTAGTCGCACCCAAAAGCAAAAGGCTTATTATTAACGATATTAAGCAGGAAATCGAATACATGTATAAAAACACCGCTTATTCAATAGAATGTTTATATGAAAAATCTTGCGGCGCAATAGTTTTTCGCGTTATCGGCGGCGAAAAAAGATTTTTACTTATCAAGAATAAGCGCAGTAACCACTGGGGCTTCCCGAAGGGGCATATAGAGCAGGGCGAAACCGAGGAGGAAACCGCCAAGAGGGAAGTGCTTGAGGAATCGGGCATACACATAAGGATTTTTCCCGGGTTTAAGGACAAATCGGAATATACAATCAGGGGCAAAATCGAAAAAAGCGTTTCCATTTTCCTTGCCACAACGGACGACGAAAATACCGTCATCCAGCCCGAGGAAATCGAGGATTACGTTTGGCTTGATTATGAATCGGCTATGAAAACGCTTAATCATTTGAATGACAGAAATATTTTGCAGTACGCCAAAAAATATATCGACGAAAACGGTATTTGATTTAAGGAGCGACATATGGCTGAAACCTTAGCGACATTTTTTGTTGAACTTTTTAAGGATAAAATCCCGCCGGAGCTTACGGTTTTTGTAATTTCCCTTTTCCCCATACTTGAGTTAAGAGGCTCTATGATTGCGGCAAGGCTTTTGGAAATGGATTTTTTAAAGGCTTTTATTATCTCGTATATAGGCAATATGATTCCAATTCCGTTTATATTGCTGTTTATTCAAAAAATCTTTGAGTTTTTGAGAAGATATAAATTCTTTGAGAAAATTATAACAAAGTTAGAGGCTAAAACCGAGCGCAACAAGGAAAAGGTTTTGCGCTATAAATCCTGGGGCTTGCTTATTTTTGTGGCGGTACCTCTGCCGGGAACCGGCGGCTGGACGGGCGCTCTTATGGCGGCGCTGTTGGGAGTCGATTTTAAACGCTCCCTCGGAATTATTGCGCTGGGAGTACTGATTGCGGGGATAATAATGTCGCTTATCACTTACGGAATTTTTTAAACTTTAATCGCGTTTCTCTCTAAAAAGAAAAAGTAATAATGTAAAATTAAAGCGGTTGTGCCGAGGCAAATTTCGGTATAGCCGCTTTGGTTTGTTAGCTTGTATTAATTTGATTAAGAAAAAATTGCTTTTACAAAGCAATAGGAAACCCCCGGCGAGGGTTTCCCACGATAAAACAGTCCACCGGACTGTTTTATCTCCCTTCCTGCGCTTTTTGAAGTAAAAGTATTTCGCAGTCTGCGGACTGCGACGAGGGCTTTGCCCCTCGACCCCACCGACTTTTGTAAAAGTCGGGGAAAACATTGATTGTCGCCCGCCGCAAATTTAAGCGAAGCTTTGACTTCTGTCCGCCGAAAGCTTAAACAGGCATTTACAAAAAGTTCAAGTCAAAAAGTTAAGTTAAAAATCAAGCGGTTATGACGAGGCAAAATTCGGTATAACCGCTTTGATTTTCATCTGTAAAAGGCAAAATCCAAGTTTTATACCCTGATCTCTCGGTCATTCACCCTGATTGTATTGAAATTCAAATTTTTAAGTTGTAAAATCAAAAGTGTCAGAAAAAATTTGCAAAATCGGCGTATGGCAGAATAGAAGTTCAACAAATAATCCGCCGAAAATCACAATATATTTTATCTCGGAAAGGAAAAATTATGAAAACAAAAAGGTTTATTTCTCTTTTATTATCGCTCATTCTGATATTGACCGCCCTCCCTCTTGTCGGGGTCGCTTCGTTTGCCGAGACAAGCGGGGATTTCGAATATGAAATTATCGGGGACGGCACGGCGGAAATTACATATTATAGCGGCGACGCACAAACGCTTTACATTCCCTCGACAATCGACGGATATCCCGTTACCGGCATAGGCAAGTTGGCGTTTTACACCAACGACAGCCTTTCAAGCGTAATAATCCCGAACGGCGTAACTTATATAGGAGAGGAAGCGTTTTCGGATTGTAACGGCTTAACGGATATTGTAATACCCGAAAGCGTTAAAATTATAGATGACTACGCTTTTTGGTACTGCAGCAACTTAACGGGTCTGACGATACCCAACGGCGTTGAAACCATAGGCGAAGAAGCTTTTTGTATGTGCCGCGGTTCGACAAGCTTGAATATTCCCGAAAGCGTTGTATTTATCGGCAACGGCGCATTTTCCGCGTGGGAAGATTTGACCGAAATAACCGTTGACGAAAGCAATGCAAACTTTTCCTCTCGGGACGGAGTATTGTTTAACAAGGACAAAACCGAGATTATACTGTATCCTATTGGCAAAACCGAGACATCATATATAATCCCGGACGGCGTTACAAGCATAGGTGAAAGCGCATTTGCCGGTTCATGTTTATCAAGCATAATAATCCCCGACAGCGTTACAAATATGGGCGATTATGCGTTTTCGGATTGTGCCGGCTTGGCAAGTATAACAATCCCCGAAAAAGTTACAAGCATAGGCAAATCCGTATTTTATGACTGCAGCAGTTTAACAAGCGTAACCATTCCCGACAGCGTAACGTCCATAGGCGACTACGCGTTTAACAAATGCGGCAGTTTAACCTATGCGGCGATACCCGACGGCTTAACGTCCATAGGCGAAGAGTCGTTTGCATACTGCTGCAGCTTGTACGGCATATCAATACCCGAAAGCGTTACAAGCATAGGCGCTTGGGCGTTCTATGATACGGGATATTACCAAAATTATTCAAACTGGGAAAACGGCGTTCTTTACATAGACAACTGTTTAATAGCGGCAAACAGCGATGAAATTTCCGAAAATTATGAAATTAAAGAGGGAACAAGGCTGATTGCGGACACGGCTGTTGCCGATTGTTACGGTTTAACAAGCGCGGCAATACCCGACAGCGTAGTTAATATAGGTCGGGGACCGTTTATAGGCTGTACCGCATTAACGGAAATAACGGTTGACGGGAACAATGAAAACTATTGCTCATATGACGGCATATTGTTCAATACAGATAAAACAGCGCTCATACAATATCCTGTAGGTAAAGAAACAACGTCTTACGCCATACCCGACAGCGTTGAAAGCGTAGGCTACGGCGCGTTTGCATATTGCGCCGGCTTAACTGACATAACCATTCCCAACAGCGTTACAAGCATAGGCGAAAAAGCGGTTATGTGCTGTGACGGCTTAACAAGCATAACCTTACCCGAAAGCGTTGCGTTTATAGGCAATTTTGCATTTGCGGATTGCAGAGGACTAACCGATATATACATATTAAACAGAGAATGTGAAATAATTAATAATTATCAAGGCACAGATACCGCGACCATCTTGCCCTATACAACAATCCACGCTTACGCAGGTTCGACTGCGGAGGAATATGCAAATAAATACGGTAACAGGTTCGCAGTAATTGAAGGCGAACCGACAAATCCCGATACCCCCAAACCGACAGGCGAAGTAAGCGGCGACGGCAAGCTTTCAACCGTAGACGCAAAATGGATTTTGCAGAACATAGCGAAGTCAAGGGAATTCAGCGATGAGCAATTCAAGGCTGCCGACCTCAACGGCGACGGAAAATTGTCCGTAGTTGACGTTAAGTGGGTACTCCAGATTATTGCAGGTATGCGTGACGCCGAGACTTTGGAGTTAATAACCAAATAATTAAAAGTAAAAGCATTTACAAAAAGTTCAAGTTCAAAAGTTGAGTTAAAAATTAAGCGGTTGTGCTGAGGTAAAATTCGGTATAACCGCTTTTGTAATATAATTAAAAGGGATTTCGCAGTCTGCGGACTGCGACGAGGGCTTTGCCCCTCGACCCCCCCCCCGACTTTTGTAAAAGTCGGGGAAAACATTGACTGTCGCTCCCCGCAAATTTAAGCAAAGCTTTGACCTCTGTCCGCCGAAAGCTTAAACAGGCATTTACAAAAAGTTCAAGTCAAAAAGTTAAGTTAAAAATCAAGCGGTTATGACGAGGCAAAATTCGGTATAACCGCTTTGATTTTCATCTGTAAAAGGCAAAATCCAAGTTTTATACCCTGATCTCTCGGTCATTCACCCTGATTGTATTGAAATTTATTTTTTTAAGTTGTAAAATCAAAAATGCAATAAATATTTTGCTAAGTCGGCGGAACCAAAAAAACAAAATCAAATTAAAAAAAACAAAAATTCCGCCGAAAAATTTTTATGGCAGAAAGGAAAGAAAGATGAAAACAAAAAAACTCATATCATTGCTTTTGTCTCTCGCAATGATACTGACCGCCTTACCTTTGGCAGGAGTTACCGCGTTTGCGGAAAATGAAGCGGTAAATTTAAGAGCGGACAAATATTCCGCAAAAATCGGGGACATAATTACGGTTTATTTGGATGTCGAAAATCTTACGGGCATTGCGGCAAAAATTAGTTTTGACCCGGAGTCGTTTGAATTTGTAAGCGAAACGAGGAGCGATGTTATGTTTTCGGCAATTGACACAAACTCGGCCGATAACGGTTATATTAAGATATCGGCCGCACAGACTTATTTGGTCACCGATACTATTGCCGAATTTGAATTCGTATATCTCGGGGGTTATGGCGAAATAACTGCCGATATAGAAGACGCGGCTGACGCTAACGATATCAGCGTTGCTTTGGACCCCGTAAGCATTACTGTCACCGAATCGGAAGAAGCGGTAACTTTATACTCGGACGCGCCCGAAGGAGATGACGGTACATATTATGCAAAGCCCGGCGATGCAATTTCGCTTTATTTGAACGTTGAAGATCTTTCGGCTCTTGAAACAACAATTAATTTTGACGCGGAGGCATTTGAGTTCGTAAACGCAACGGCAAGCGGAATTATGAAGACGGAAATTAACACAAATGACGCTGCCGAGGGTGCTCTTAAAATAGCAGGCGTGCAGTCTGATGCTGTCAGCGGTATGGTTGCCGAATTTGAATTCACCTATCTCGGAGGCTATGGTGAAATAACTGCCGATATAGAAGACGCGGTTGACGCTAACGATGAAAGCATTGCTTTAGACCCTATAAGTCTTATTTTTATGGAACCTAACGAAGCGGTATATTTAACGACGTATTCAGACTATATAGTTGACGATACATACTTTGAAAAGGTCGGCGATGTATTTTCGGTTTATTTGGAAATTGTAGATGTTTCGAGTATAGTGACAACTATTAATTTCGACACAAAGGCGTTCCGGTTCGTAAGCGCAACGGCAAGCGAAATAATGAATACAGAAATCAACACAAATAATGCTGCCGGCGGTTCTGTTAAGATAGCGGCTATAAAGAATCATGCAGTTACCGGTACAGTTGTTGAAATTCAATTAGAATATATCGGCGGCGTCGGCGTTATAAGCGCTAATATAGAGGAAGCGCTTGATTATAATGACAATGAAGTATTTTTGGATTCCGAAAGCATTACAATTGACGGATTATACACTTCATCGGATTTTGAGTACATAATACTTGATGACAACACGGTTGAGATTACGAATTATTTTGGCAGTGCGGAAACGCTCGAAATTCCCGCAACGCTTGACGGGCACAAGGTTGCAGGCATAGGTTCGTGTGCATTTATGAACGACAGCTTAACAAGCGTAACAATTCCCGCAAGCGTTACGTTTATAGATTGGGACGCATTTTCCGCTTGTGAAAAATTAACCGACGTTTATATATTAAACAAGGAATGCGCTATAAACAACGAATACGATAATTCCACTATTCCGTCCAACACGACAATCCATGGTTACGCAGGTTCAACCGCAGAAAGCTATGCAAAGGAACACGGCAATAAATTCGTTGCAATATGCGCTCATTCAAATATGGAAAAAGTACCCGCAAAGGCGGCTACCTGTACCGAGGACGGTAATGTTGAATACTATCATTGCCCGGACTGCAACAAGAATTTCAAGGACAAAGACGGCAAAGAAGAAGTTACAGACGTTGTAGTTAAGGCGACAGGTCATAACTATGAGAATGGAGTTTGTACCGTTTGCGGCGAAAAAGATCCCAACGCTCCCAAGCCGACAGGCGAAGTAAGCGGCGATAATAAGCTTTCGACCGTTGACGCTAAGTGGATTTTGCAGAACATAGCAAAGTCAAGGGAGTTCAGCGACGAGCAATTCAAGGCAGCCGACCTTAACGGCGACGGAAAACTCTCTGTAGTTGACGTTAAATGGGTACTCCAGATTGTCGCCGGTATGCGTAACGCAGAAACTTTGGAGTTAATAACCAAATAATTAAAAGCATTTACAAAAAG
>CANRIZ010000015.1 GCA_947630835.1 uncultured Clostridia bacterium
TGGGAACAACAGGGCTCGAACCTGTGACCCTCTGCTTGTAAGGCAGATGCTCTCCCAGCTGAGCTATGCTCCCACATTTTGCCTTGCCGTTTCGTCTAACGGCTTGAATATAATATCATACCAAAGGCAAGTTGTCAACAAAAAAATGAAAAATTTTTCAAAAATTTATGCTCACACAACATCTTGTATTTGCAATTCTTTTGACCACATTTATCTAAATTCAATATTTACTTTCGTGTTTTAATGTGCTAAAATATATTTACTATGAAATTTATTACGGAGGCAAACTATGAACCCCAAATTAAAAAGCGAAAGTATGGATTTTCTTTTTGAGTCCATTCTAAAGCTGCAAACCGTTGAAGAATGTTATGATTTTTTTGAAGACCTCTGTACTATTAATGAGCTTCAGTCGATTTCACAGCGTACCGCAGTTGCAAAAATGCTTGTCGAGGGACATGTTTACAGCGATATAGTAAAGAAAACAGGCGCTTCTACCGCAACCATAAGCCGTGTAAACCGTTCTCTGCAATACGGTTCAAACGGTTACGACGCGGTTTTTGAACGTATGGGAATTAAAAAAGAAGAAAACAAATAATTTATGAGTTACTCTTATTTTGCGTCGGTGTACGATTTGCTTACGGAAAACGTTGAATATTCGCGCAGGGCGGACTATATTTGCTCTCTGTTATCCGAAAACGGAATTAACGGAGGGCTTTTGCTTGACGTCGCCTGCGGTACGGGCAGTCTTTCCCTTGAGCTTGCAAAAAGGGGCTTTGACGTAACGGGCGTTGATATTTCCCGTGAAATGCTTTCAAAAGCCCAAAATAAAATGTACGAAAGCGGGGAAAGCGTACTCTTTCTGTGCCAGGATATGCGAAAGCTTGACCTTTACGGAACGGTTGACTGCGCCGTGTGTACGCTTGACAGCCTTAACCACCTTACAAGCCGCGAAGATTTGCTCCAAGCGTTTAAAAGTGTTTCTATGTTCTTAAACGACGGCGGGATATTTATTTTTGATATGAACACGCCGTACAAGCACAAAGAGGTGCTTGCAGACAATTCGTTTGTATATGAGCTTGACGGTCTATTCTGCGTTTGGCGCAATACGCTTTCCGACGACGGGGTAAGCGTTGAAATAAATTTAGACTTTTTTGAAAAAACGGACGGCGCAAATTATCGGCGCTTTTGCGAAAGCTTTTGCGAAAGGGCGTATGATACAAAAACGGTTATCGAACTGCTGGACAAGGCGCAGTTAAGCCTCGTTTCGCAATATGCGGAGTTAAGCTTCGACGCTCCCGACGAAAAAACTCAGCGCATAGTGTTTACCGCAAGGAGGAACAAAAGATGAAAAATCTTATCAGGATGATTTCCGACAACGGTCAGCTTTCCGTTATGGCGGTTGACAGCACAAATATTGTCACCGAAATGAAGCGCATACATTCCACCTCAAAGGTTTGCTCCGCCGCTTTGGGAAGGCTTTTGACCGCCGCCTCGCTTATGGGAAGTATGCTAAAGGGCGAGGGCGATTCGCTTACCGTTAAAATCAACGGAAACGGACCGTGCGAAACTGTGCTTGCGGCGTCCGATTCCCACGGAAACGTAAGGGGATATATAGGAAACGCAAAGGTTAAGCTTCCCTTAAACGAAAAGGGAAAGCTTGACGTAAAGGGAGCCGTCGGCACAGATGGTTCGCTCACGGTTATCAAGGATTTGGGGCTAAAGGAGCCGTATGTAGGGCAAACGCCCATAGTTTCGGGCGAAATTGCGGAGGATATAACCTCGTATTACGCCGTAAGCGAGCAGATACCGACCGTCTGCGCTCTCGGGGTGCTTGTTGACCCGGATACGGAAAACATAATATGCTCGGGCGGGTTTATAATTCAACTGCTTCCCTACGCGGAAGATGAAACAATTACAAAGCTCGAAAAGGATTTGGAGAGCGTAGAACCCGTTACGACGATGCTGTTTAACGGTATGAGTCCGGAGAAAATGTGCCGAACGGTACTTAAATCCTTCAGCCTTGAAAAACTCGACGAGGCAGAGGTCGAATACCGCTGTACCTGCTCAAAGGAACGGGTTGTGAAGGCGCTGATAGCCACGGGAAAGGACGGGCTTTCCGAAATGGCGCAGGACGACGTAACGGAGGTTGTGTGCAATTTCTGCAATAAAAAATATCACTTTCCCAAGGACGAAATTCTGTCGCTTTTAAAAAATTCATAAACTCGCTTTTAGGCGCCGCCCAAGTTAAATTAACGGTGGAATTTATAAAACTTACAAAAAAAGCCCTTGACCGCATTTTTATGCAGTCGGGGGCTTTAATCTGTATACGGATTTTAAGGCGTTCAAAAATCAGTCAAATTTTTTCTTGATTATTATATCAACTTTTTTGCCGATAACGCCTACTATAACGTCGTCCGCAAGATTTGCTATAATGGATTTTTCAAGCTCGTCCCAAGCCTCGGTTTCCCTGTTGTCGCCGGCATACTGCTTGTAGCTGCTCAGCGACCATGCGCTCTGCCAAGCGTCGTTATAAACGTGGGACATAGTTGCGCCCATATTGTAAAAATCATAATACTCGGTATCGCTTGCCAAGCCCGAGGTATCAATATAGCCCTCCGACATAAGGTCGAGCATATTCTCCGCAACAAGCCTGATTTTATTGATAATGCCCTTTGAAGCGGCGTTTTCTCCCGATTTTGAAATGGCAAGAATATCCTCCTTATTGTCCATAGAAAGATTTTCAGCCTTGACAGACGCATGCAATTCAAAGTCTTTCCCATCGTTTTCAATCCAGAACTTGCCGCTGCCTATTTCAAGAAGCTCGGGCAACATTCCGACAAGCTCCTCTGCGAGCAATCTCAGCTGTAAAGCCTGCTTTTTGGGAAGCTTGTTGTATTCGGCGGATTTATCAACCTCGGCAAATATTGCGGAAAATGTTGATTTATCGCTTGAAATCGTACAAATATCCGTTTTCATTTGTGTTCCTTCTTTCTGTTTTTATATATTCAAAGCCATTACAAGCTTTAAAATATTTTTGTTGTTTTCATATTTGTAATCCATACTCTCGGTCAATTTCTTTACCATAAAGATACCCAAGCCGCCTATTTGCCGCTCCTCGGCGGAAAGAGTTATATCGGGATCCTCCGTTTCAAGCGGATTGTAGGGTGAGCCGTCGTCCTCGAAAATCAAGTTAAGCTTCCCGTTTTCAATCGAATAGGAAATTGAAGCGTTTTGAGCGTTGCTGTAATTAATTATATTCGAGGAAATTTCGTCTATGGCAATGCTGACCTTGTTTGAAATTTTAGGAATTACGTCAAGCAGCGCGGTGATTTGACAGGCAAAGTCGTTTACCGCCGAAGCCGCGCCTTCGCCGGGTATAAACTCGATTTTACTGCCGCTGTTGATATAGTTAAGCTTAAAGCTTACCATGGTAATATCGTCAAACTGCGCAGCGTCCCCGACAAAACGGTCGATATCGCATTTTACCGCGTCGCACAAAGACTTTACGTCCCCGACCTCATCGCTGCCGTTGAGCAGTTTTATAAGCCTGTCGTCGCCGTACAGCTCGCCGTTTTTATCCGTCGCCTCCGTTACGCCGTCGGTATAGAGATAAATCATATCCCCCGGAGCGAGCCTTATTTCGCTCTTTTTGTATTTTATGCCCTCCATACCGGCAAGAACGAAGCCCGGGCGCATTTTCTCAAATTCAAATTCGCCGTTTTTGCGTTTTATAACCGGAGGATTGTGCCCTGCGTTCGCCGCGCTCATGACGCCCGTTTTTAAATCGACAACGGCCATCCAGGCGGTTACGAACATACCGACGTCGTTGTTTTCGCAAAGCTTTTCGTTAGCCTGAGTAAATATCTCGTCAACCCCAAGGCCGCTTTCGGCAAGGTCTTTAATTATGGTTTTCGCCTTCATCATAAACATCGCCGCCGGAATACCCTTTCCGGAAACGTCCGCAATAAGAAACGCAATTGTGGAATCGTCGAGCATATAGAAATCGTAAAAATCTCCGCCCACTTCCTTTGCCGTATCCATTCTCGCATAAATATCGAACTCCTTGCGGTTGGGATAAGGCGGAAATACGCTCGGCAGCGCCGAACATTGAATTTGCTTTGCAAACTCAAGCTCCGCGTCTATTCTTGCCTCAGCTTCGGAAATGTACTTTTTAAGCGTGTCAACAGTCGAATTGATATCGTCCGAAAGCGAAGCAAATTCCTCGTTTGACCGAACGTCAACCGTAACGTCGAGATTGCCGTCCGTTATTTTTGAAAGCGCGCGGTTAACCTTAATAAGGTTATCGATTATAAGTTTCTTTATAAGGAAATATACAAGCGCAAACAGGACGGCAAAAATCAAAATCTCCATAAACGAGCTTAGATAAACCGAAACGTCGCGCATAAACAGCGCCTCCGCCTTGGGAATTGCGCCTACAATATAATAGCCTTCCGCATACTCGTACTCGCACAAATAAGGCTGCGAGTCAATCTCGATATCGAATATGGTTTTTTCCTTGTTTTTGTCCGAGTCAATCCGTATCCCGTAATTAACAAGATTTTTTCCCGAATATTCGCTGCCTTCGCTGACAATATTCCGGTTTTCGTCGCATATGACGATAAATCCGTTTTCGCCTATATGGCGGTTTTCGGCAATCTTTTTTACGGTGTTGTCAATGTCTGCTCTGAATTCGCTTGCGTCATAACCCACCTGCAAAAATCCGCCCTGCGGCAGAGTAACCGCGCCGTATTTTCTGGCAACGTGGTTATTGTAAGCTTGCGGACGGTATTTCTGCATAAAGGACTCCGTTTTACCGTTAAGAAGCACAAGGAACTCCGCGGACTGCTCGCCGCTTGCCATATCGAAGCCGATATACCGCGGTTCGTTTGAATTTACGATTATTCCGCCGTCGTCTACAATATGAATTTCCGAAACATTGTTTTCCTTTGCAAGAGTCCGCAAAAACTCGGCGCTTTTATCGCCCGACCGCAAATAATCCGATTTAATGCGATTCGCTTTATTCAAAAGATTTTCGTCCGATGTGTCGAGAATATCCTGATTTACGTCGTCGATATTCGTTCTTATAACGGATTGCGTTTCCGTATTCGACATCCTGCTTTGAAGGACGTAGGTATATGTGCTTGTAAGTACAAAGGCAATAACTATACATATAAAAAGACCTGTTTGAAAGGTTTTTGAAATATGCCTGCCCTCGATATGCCGGGCGCCCTTATCCTTGCTCTTGCCCAAAAGCGAAACGATAAGCACCGCCGCTCCGACGGAAAATCCGTTGCACAGCATCATAGGAAGCGAGCATACCTTTACAAAATTAAATGCGGTACTCGGGTCGTCGGCGTTGGTGAAAAATATCATCAGCATATGAATGACCTCGCATAACATTCCTATGCCGAAGCCGTAAATAACGCCGGGCTTTTTATTGTCAAACATAAACTTTCGCAACACCGCCGCTATAATGCCGGCAAGAACCGTGGAAACCGAACAGGCGAGCTGAGTATATGTTCCCGTAAGCCCGTAAAACGCCGAGATGTAGCGATATAAGCCGCCTATAATTCCGGCGATTATTCCCGAGGGCGCTCCGAAAATAAGCCCCGCGCAAATAGGGGCGGCGTCCCGCACGTTCATAATCGTACCGTCGCCTATATCGACCCCGCCCATGCTTGAGCTTGCAAAAGCGGCCATAGCGCCGAGAATAACGCCTGTAATTATCTGCTTACTTTTGTATGAAAGCTTGCCCAACGGTGTTTTTTTGTCGGCAACATAAATAATCGCCGCCAAAATCGCATTGTAAAGGGCTGTCAATATAAGTTTAAAAACCATGAATACCCTCCTTGGGAAGAGTTACTCGATTGTGAGAATATCGATAAAGCCCGTAATATCGAATACCTCCATAATAGTCTCGTTAACGCCCGTAATCGTCATACTTCCCTTGGTATTCATAACCTTCTGCGCCTTGAGCAGAACTCTGAGCCCCGCCGACGATATGTACTCGAGCCCGTTAAAATCAAAACGAAGCTCCCGAGCGTCGTCAAGCGCCTTGTCGAGAGCCGCTTCAAGCTCGGGCGCGGTTACGGTATCGAGCCTGCCCGATAAAGCAAGCGTTACTTTTCCGTTTTCGTTTGTCTGTTTGATTGTCATATAAATCTCTCCTTAATATTAAATTCTTTTGATATTATGAACCTGCAAAGCGGCATATCCCCACAGTAAAGGGATATGCCGCTTTGACGCTTTGCCTTACAGCCGTCCGCATAAATTAATTTTTCTGTTTCCGAGCCGTTAAATCACATCGGAGGCATACCGCCGTTCTGCGCGCTTCCCTGCGCCATCATCTGCGCAAACATACCGGGCTTTTTCTCTTTTTTGGGCTTATAGGGAGGCGGATTTTCAAGCTTTTTCCTAAGCTTTTCGCCAGACTTGCCCGAAAGATATTTGTTGACGAGAAGAACCGGCTCTCTCATATCGTCGCACATAAATTCCTTTACGTCCTCGCACATTTGGCTGTCGTTTTTCATCTCGCCCAAAATTGTAACGGCAATAAGCCCCTGAGTTTCCGACGAGCCGTTCTCGTAAATATCGTTAAGCACCTTAAAAAGGCGTTTTATCTCGGTTTTATCGCGGCTTTTGATTACATCGATAACAACCTTTGAGCCGTAGTTAATAAAGAACTCCTCGGGTAAAAAGCTTCCGTACTTTTCAAAGTTTTCCCTGTACGGCTCTTTTAACTCGGGATACATTGCCGAAAGCCTGTTTGCAAGCGTATTGCCGTCATACGCCTGCGCGCCGGACTTTGCCGCCGATTTTGAAACGGGCGTGGGCATTTTGGATTTTTTTGCAACCGCACGCTTTTCCGAAAATTTGTCGTTAATGGTTTCGTTAAGCTCGTTGCAAAGGGATTTTAAATCCTTTTGGTCGAACTCCTCAAGATTAAAATAGTTTACCGAAGCCTTTGTATAATTTTCTTCGCCGCCGTCCTCCGAATTTTCGGCGAAAGAAAGCAAAACCTGATTTCCGAAAAATTCAATTCTGATTTTACCCTTTTCACCTTTAAAATCCACGCAGGAATGTTCGCCGTCCCTGGTGACGGGTAAATCATCCGTCATATTGCCGGGTTTAACTATTTCAAAGCCGTTTTCCTTAACAGCCGCCGCAGTACCGGAAATAACGCCGCCGAGCGCCTCGTTTAATTCCAACATAACAGAACCACCTTATTTTAATACTGTTAGTTATTGTACCATATAAATTACGATTTGTCATTAAAAATTTTAACTAAATAATTGATAATATCCGCATATTATGATATTATTAACAATAACAAATTTTTCGGGGTGACTTGATTGAAAAACGCGCTTGTATTATTCGGAGGAGTTTCGAGCGAACACTTCGTTTCCTGCGTCTCCGCAACATACGTTATTAAAAATATACCGAGAGAAAAATACAATGTTTACTGCATAGGAATAACCCTCGGCGGAGAATGGTATCTTTACGAGGGCGACCCCGGGCTTCTGTCCGACGACAAATGGCTTGAAAGCGGCAATATCAAAAAGGCTGTGATTTCCCCCGACAGGAACGACCGCGGAGTGCTTGTGCTTACGGATAACGGGGCAAAAAAAATTAAAATCGACGTTGTTTTCCCCGTGCTTCACGGCAAAAACGGCGAGGACGGCACCGTGCAGGGTTTGCTTGAAATAAGCGGCATTCCCTACGTCGGCTGCGACTGCCTCTCGTCCGCATGCTGTATGGATAAGGCGGTTACCAACACCCTTGCGGACTCGGCAGATATACGCCGGGCAAAATGGCTTTCCGTTTTGAGTGAGGATTACATAAAAACGAAGGACGAATTTTTAAAAAAGGCGGAGGATTATCTCGGCTATCCGATTTTCGTTAAGCCCGCCAACGCAGGCTCGTCCATAGGCATTTCAAAGGCAAAGAACAGAGCGTCCCTTGAACGTGCTATGGAAATTGCGTTTAAAGAGGATAAGAAGGTTGTTTTGGAGGAATTTATCGACGGCTACGAGATAGAATGCGCCGTACTCGGCAACAGCGAGCCTCAGGCTATGGCGGTAGGTCAGATTAAACCCGCAAACGAATTTTACGATTACCGGGCGAAATACGAAAACGACAACAGCGAGCTTTACATACCCGCCCATATCCCGCAGGAAAAGCAGGACGAAGTGAGAGCGCTTGCTATAAGGGCGTATAAGCTTCTCGGCTGTACGGGTATTGCGAGAGTTGATTTCTTTGTAACAAAATCCGACCTGGAGGTTGTTTTCAACGAAATAAACACTATCCCCGGCTTTACGCCTATAAGCATGTACGCTAAAATGTGCGAAAAAAGCGGAATACCCTATTCGGAGCTTATTGACAGGCTTTTTGAGCTTGCCATGGAGAGAAAAGCAAATGACAAAAAACAATGCGATTATTAATATCAAGGGAACCCAAACCATCGACGGCGAAAGCTATACCACGGAAATTGACGTTGTGGGAACTATTGAGGAAACGGAAAAGGGCTTCGTGATAGAATATGCCGATTACGAATTTGACTCAAAGGGCAAAACGGTTGTTTCGTTCGGAAAAAACGGTACGGTTTTTATGTCCAAATTCGGCGGGGAGTTCTCAACCGAAATGTATTTTGAAAAGGGAACGAGGCAAAACTGCGAATACGCCACCCCGTACGGTTTTATAACGGTAGGAATATACACAAACGAAATAAACGTTGATTTAAGCGCTGTCGGCGGGCGGGCTTTGCTTAATTATAATCTTGATTTCAACACGGGTCACGCCGCGGAGAATTTGCTTGAAATGGTTGTCAGCGTAACGGACGGTTGAACTATTTGAATAACGAGGAGAATTAAAATGTCTTATTTGGTAAAAAAGGCGGAGAACGATTTAAAAACCCTGATTTTAGAAGCCATAGGCAGGGCTGTTGCGGACGGGAAGCTCCCCGAAGAGCCTATGCCGGCTTTTATAATCGAAATACCCCAGGACAGACAAAACGGCGATTACTCTACCAACGCCGCTTTTACGGGCGCAAGGGCTTTTCATATGCCGCCGAGAAAAATTGCGGAGATAATTTCCGAATATACGGACCTTACGGGCACTTATTTTTCAAGCTGTTCGGTTGCCGGCGCAGGCTTCATAAACTTTACCCTTTCGCAAAGCTTTTATGCGGATATACTGCTTGACATAAACAAGTCCGGCTCCGACTACGGCAAAAGCGATTACGGCAAGGGCAAGAGATACAACGTCGAATTTGTTTCGGCAAACCCGACCGGCCCTATGCATATGGGCAACGCAAGGGGCGGAGCTTTGGGCGACTGCCTTGCAAGCGTGCTGTCAATGGCGGGCTATGAGGTCGAAAGGGAATTTTATGTAAACGACGCGGGTAATCAAATTGAAAAATTCGGACTCTCTCTCGATATACGCTACCGTCAGCTCATACTCGGCGAAAACGCGGCGCAGCTTCCCGAGGACAGCTACCACGGCGACGATATAATCGAAAGAGCCAAGCAATTCAGGGAAAAATACGGCGACGCATATCTTGAAAAGCCCGAGGAGGAGCGCAGAAAGGCGCTCGTCGATTTTGCGCTGCCTCTGAATATAGAAAAGATGCGGGAAAATATGAAAAAATACCGCATTAACTACAACACCTGGTTCAGGGAAAGCTCGCTTTATGAAAGCGGGGCGGTTAAGGACTGCATCGATTACCTTACCGAAAAGGGCTTAACCTACGAAAAGGACGGCGCTTTGTGGTACAAGAACATCGAGGTTCAGACTCAAATGCTTACCGAGCAGGGAAAAACCCAAGAGGAAATAGACAGACTCGAATTAAAGGACGACGTGCTTATAAGGCAAAACGGCAACCCGACCTATTTTGCGGCGGATATTGCATATCACCGCAATAAGCTCGTCACAAGAGGCTTTGATAAGGCTATCGACGTTTTGGGCGCGGATCATCACGGCCATGTCGCCAGAATGAAGGGCGTTTTGCGCGCGCTTGATTTGGACGAATCAAGACTCGACGTTGTTTTAATGCAGCTTGTAAACCTTACCAAAAACGGCGAGGTTGTGAGAATGTCAAAGAGGACGGGAAAAGCCATTACGCTTACGGATTTGCTTGATGAAATTCCCGTTGACGCGGTCAGATTTTTATTTAATATACGGGAACCCGGTTCGACCATGGATTTCGACCTCGACCTTGCCGTTGAGCAGTCGTCGCAAAATCCCGTTTACTACTGCCAATACGCAAACGCAAGAATTTGCAGTATTTTAAGGAAGCTTGAGGAGGACTCCGTCGTGATAAGGGACTGTACGAAAGACGAGCTTGAAGCGCTTTCACAGCCCGAGGAAAAGGAGCTTATCAGGCATCTTGCGGCTCTGACGGACGAAATAGTGCTTGCCGCAAGGAATTACGACCCGGCAAGGATAACCAAATACGCCGTTACGCTTGCAACGCTTTTCCATAAATATTACAACGCCTGCAAAATCAACGTCGAGGACGAAGCTTTAAAGCAAGCGAGGGTTTACCTGTGCAAATGCGTAAGAAGCGTTATGGTAAACCTGCTTACCGCTTTTAACATAAGCACGCCCGAAAGAATGTAATATCCCCTCTTAAAATTTTTATAAAAAATTTAACGCTATGCCGCAAGAATCGGTATAGCGTTAATTTGTATATTTTATTGCCGACCGGGGATTACAAATATTTCTCGTCGGGTTCAAACACGGGCATATATTTCAGCTTAAACAAATTTGCCTTATGCTTTTTGTCGATAAGCTCTTTATGCTCCTCGTTATCTATCTCGCCGGTGCGGATATATCTGTCAAGCTCCGAGTAAGTGAAGCCGAGATTTTCCTCGTCGGTTTTTCCGCAAAGGCCGTCAATCGGCACTTTATCAACAAGCTCGTCGGGAAGCTTTAAGAGCCTGCCTATCTGCTTAACCTCGGCTACCGTGAGATTGGCGCAGGGGCTGAAATCCCCGGCGGCGTCGCCGTAACGGGTGGAATAGCCTACCCAGTCCTCGGACATATTGCAGGTGTTGGCTACCCTGCCGTTATGACTTTGCGCCACGGCATACAGGGTCGTCATTCTGATTCGTGCGGGGATATTCGTTAAAGACTGTCGGGAAAGCTCAAAGGGCATGCTTTTCTTTAAGCCCTCCACCGCGTCCTTAATATTTACGGTATAGCTTTTAATTCCGAGGTGCTTCACCAAAAGCCGTGCCATATCTATATCGTGCTGTACTCCGCAGGGCATAAGCACGCCGATAACCCTGTCCTTCCCGAGAGCCTCGGTAAGCAGAGCCGCAACAACGGAGCTGTCCTTGCCTCCGGAAATACCGACTATGGCGTTGCAGTCCTTTCCGTTTTCCTCAAAAAAATTTCTTATCCACTCAACGCAGTCGTTTTTAACCTTTAATGCGTCAAACATTTTATCGCCTCCAAAAAAAATACAGGTTTATAATACACCGAAAAATCACAAAATGCAATAAAACCGCCCCGTTTTTTTCGGGAGCGGTTTTTACATATTCCGAATTATTCAACCGTAACGGATTTTGCGAGGTTTCTCGGTTTATCGACGTCGCAGCCCCTGCCGACCGCCATATAATAGGCAAAAATTTGAAGCGGTATAACGGTAAGCGAAGGCATAAGGAAATCGCTGACCTCGGGAACTCTTATAATATCGTCGGCAAATTCGTCCGCCGCCGTATGGTTTTCCCCGACAAGCGCGATAACCCTTGCGCCCCTTGCCTTAACCTCCTTGATGTTTCCGAAAGTTTTTTCGATTAAGGCGGGTTGGGTTGCAACCGCAAATACGGGCGTTCCCTCCTCGATAAGGGAAATTGTTCCGTGTTTTAATTCCCCGGCGGCATAGGCTTCGGAATGAATATAGGATATTTCCTTGAGCTTCAAAGAGCCCTCAAGCGAAATAGCGTAGTCGAGCCCCCTGCCGATAAAGAATACGTTTTCGGAATTCACATATTTTTTGGCAAGCTCCTTTAAATAGGAATCCATTTTCAAAATTCCCTCTATTATCTCGGGAAGCCTTAGCATTTCCCTGCAATATTTTTTCTCGTCCTCCCTCGAAATTAACCCCTTTGCCTTGGCAAATTTTATTGCAAGCAGATAAGCAACGTTTAACTGCGCCGAAAAAGCCTTCGTTGTCGCAACGGCAATTTCCGGACCCGCTAAAGTATAAATTACGTCGTCCGACTCCCTTGCTATGGTGCTTGCGACAACATTTACTACAGAAACAATCTTTGCGCCCTTGCTTTTTGCCTCCCGCAGAGCCGCAAGTGTATCCGCCGTTTCGCCGGACTGTGAAATTACTATGCAAATGTCGCCCGGTCTTACAATCGGATCCCTGTACCTGAACTCGCTTGCAAGGTCAACCTCGCAGGGGATTTTCGCCAACTGCTCGATAACGTATTTTGCCGCCGTTCCCACGTGCCAGGCGCTGCCGCACGCCACAATGTGAACCGTTCCTATATTTTTTATTTCTTCGTCCGTTAAGCTCAACTCGTCTATAACAACGCTTTCGTCCTTAATTCTCGGCGAAAGGGTATCCCGCACGGTAGAGGGCTGCTGGGCAATTTCCTTTTTCATAAAGTGGTCGAAACCGCCCTTTTCAGCCGCTTCGACGTCCCAGGTAACGTGGTATATATCCTTACGGACTTCCTGCCTGTTTATATTGTAAAGCTTAACGGAATCTTTTGTAAGCAGGGCTATTTGGTTATCGTCAAGCAAATAACAGTCCCTTGTATATTTAAGCACCGCAGGAATATCGGAAGCGAGGAAATTTTCGCCCTTTCCCAAACCGACTATCAACGGGCTGTCTTTCCTTGCGGCAATTATTTCTCCGGGTCTGTCGGCTATAAGCGCCGCAACGGCATACGAGCCCCTTACGGTTTTCATCACGTTGGACATAGCCTCAAGGCAATCCCCGTTATAAAAGAAATCGAACAAATGGGCAAGCACCTCGGTATCGGTTTGCGATACAAATTCATATCCCTTTTGTTCGAGCATAATTTTAAGCTCGATATAGTTTTCTATAATGCCGTTATGAACGAGGGTAATTCTTCCGTTTCCGCCCTTATGCGGATGGGCGTTTACGTCGTCGGGCGCGCCGTGGGTTGCCCAGCGGGTATGCCCTATGCCTATATTCCCCTCGGGAGTTCCCTCGATAACAAGCTTCTGTTCAAGGTCGGCAATTCTGCCCTTGGTTTTTTTGACCTGAACCCCGCCGTTTCCAAACACGGCGATGCCTGCCGAGTCATAACCTCTGTACTCGAGCTTTTTAAGACCGTCAATCAATATCGGGGACGCACTGCTCTCCCCAATGTAACCAACAATTCCACACATATTAAATTTTCCTCATAAATAAAAAATTTGCGCTTTGCGTTTGCCTTTGTTACGCCGTTGCCGGCGGTTTTAAGCAAACGCCCGTGTCCCCGCACATTCGGGACAAGAAGCATCCGCCGAAAATTCGATAAGCTTCTCCCTCGTCACCTGCCGAAAAACAGTGCAGACAGGTCAGGCGCTGATTTTTAAGGAATCTTAAAACCTTTTGTAAATAAAAAATTTACCGAAACTGCACCCGTTTCATTTTTATATTTTACCATCTTGATTACCCTATGTCAACCCGACGCGGTTTAAAGAATACATAAGGCGAAAACAGGCAATAATAACCATGGTGGTGAAAATATGAAAAACACATCCGCAAAGCTTAACGCAAGAATTATCAACTCCGAATACGGCGCAAAAAGCGTAATTTTTACCTTTTTAATGCTGACTCTTAAATACGTTTTTCTTTTGTGCGCCGTTTTCTGCTCGATTACCGTTTACGCATTCGCCCGTTCCGATATTAACGAGGGCGTTGCCGCCGACATTCTTTATTATCTGCTTTTTTCGCTCGGAATTGCATTTTCCCTTTGCTTTTATGTTCTAAGCTCTTATACGGTTAAAAGCGAATACTTTAAAACCTCCGTTTCCGATGTGAAATTTGAGTTTTTTAAGCCGTTGAGCTTTAATATTCAGTTAAAAATTATCTATCTTCATTTTTTAAGATTTTTCAAAAATATTTTTACCTTTGTTTTTTACCTTTTCCCGTCGGCGGCGGTCGCACTGATTACATTGTATTTTTTAAACGACGGCATAGACGGCTTTATATTCCTTTTGCTTGTAATTTTATTTGCGGCGTTACTTATTTCGGGGCTGTATTTTTCCTTTGTTTCGGCGCAGAGCCTTGCGTTTATAGACGAAGCCGTATTTTCTAACCCTTCTTTAACCGTTTCCCAAACGCTCAAAGCCGCAAAAGAAAGCACGGCGGGCAGATGCTTTTCTCTTGCAAAATTCAAACTGAGCTTTGTCGTATGGTTTTTGCTTTGCGTTTTTTTGATACCCGCATTTTTTGTAATTCCCTATTATTTAAGATGCGTTTCATTATATGCAAAACAGGCTTTCGGAGTGAAAGCCCCGAAGCCTGTGAAAGAAAAGCCGATAATATTGTTAAAGCTTATAAAAGAAAGCGATTAAAAATTGCCTTCGCTGTTTTCATAATCCGTGTAATCGTTAATGTAGGGGGTTATATCGAAATCGTCCTTGTCGGGGTCATAATCAAAGGTATCCCACATTTCCCTTTCGGCGTCAATCTGCTGTTTAAGCGGAGGACATTCCGCAATGGCCTCGAGCCTGCGCCCCATTCTCCAAACGGAAGCGTCCACCCGCAGCGTATAGCCGCAGCCGTTCGGGGTAAGCCATTCGTGAGCCTGTGCCTCGGGAATAGCGAAGTTTTCCATAAGGGAGGTAATTATACCGCCGTGCGTGATTACAGCGGTGCTGTTTGTGCCGGATTTTATTATGCCCTCAACTATTTTAACAAAGCAGTCGCAAATCCTTTTGCCGAATTCGTTTTGGCTTTCGCCGAAGGGCACGGGGGTATCCGGTTCTTTGCCGGAAAGCCACAGCTTAAAGGTATCCAAGTCCTTCAGCTCCTCCGCCGTACAGCCCTCGAACTGACCGAAATCGTATTCCCTTAAATCCGCCATTATTACGGGCTCCTTGCCGGGATATATCAGCTTTGCGGTCTGAATACACCTTTTAAGCGGGCTTGAAATTACCACGTCCGCCTCCGGGTAGCCTTCGCCCTCGTTCATTAAATCCTTTACCTGTGCCAAGCCCTCCTTTGAAGCTTCAACGTCGGTTTGACCTATGTATTTGCCTTGGATATTTTCTGCCGTCAAAGCGTGGCGTATAAGATGAATTTTGTATGTTTTCATAATTTGCCTCCCGAAGTTTTGTAATATTTATCAATATACAATCTGTAATTTTTATAATAAAATACTTATACATTCAGTATAAGGATTTGATTTTATGACCAATACTTTTGCAAAGCGTATGACCGAACTGCGCTCGCAACGGGGCGCAAGCCAAAAGGAGGCCGCGGAAGCCCTCGGCATATCCCAGGCGCTTTTGTCGCACTACGAAAAGGGGATAAGGGAATGCGGACTCGACTTTCTTTTAAAAGCGGCTTCCTACTATGACGTAAGCTGCGACTATTTACTCGGACGCGTTGACACAAGGCGGCGTTTTCACGAGGATTTTAAGGACGGCGATATAGAATTCGACTCGGAATTTCGTACAAGTACGATTTTCAGGGCTTCGACTATGCTCCACGACCGTCTTGCCGCTCTTGACAGAGTAAAGGGAACGCAGGCGAAAAATTATTTTGCGCTGTGCGTTTATCAGCTTGTTGTTCACGCCGTAAAATCGGGGTATATTCCGAAAAGCTGGATAAGCCTTCCGCCCGACTCCGCCGCCGTGCTATGTAAGGCAAAAACCGAAATGATAAAAAATTCGGTAATTGCCGAACAGGCGGTAAAGCCCCACAAAAACGAGCCACGGCCGCTCTGCCTTAAAACGGTTATATCCTCGTCGGAAAAGCTGATTTTAAAAGAGGCGGAAGCGTTAATAGGCAATCGGAACGCTTAAAAAGCGGGAAGCCGAACCTGAAAATACGCCTGCGGTTTTGAGCAGACGGGGCAGTTTGCGGGCGGCGTGCTTCCCTTATGAATATGGCCGCAGTTTCGGCAAATCCACAGGGTGTTCTCATCTGCTTTAAAGACCTCGTCTTTTTCTATAGTATCAAGGAGTATGCGGTATTTTTGCTCATGCTCCTTTTCTATTGCGCCGACGTTCTCAAACAAAAAGGCTATATCGTTAAAGCCCTCCTCCCTTGCGGTAAGGGCAAATTCGTTATACATCTCGCTCCACTCGTAATGCTCGCCCGCTATTGCGTCGCTGAGATTTTTCTTGGTGTCGGGCATACCGTCGTTGAGCTTTTTAAACCATATTTCCGCATGCTCTTTTTCGTTATGGGCAATTTCACGAATAAAATCGGCGTACTGCTCGTAACCGTCCTCCTTTGCCTTTGCGGAATAATAAATATACTTTATGCTCGCCTGGGTTTCGCCCGCAAACGCCGCAAGCAAATTCTTTTCCGTTTTACTTCCTTTTAATTCCATAGAGAAAGCTCCTTTACAATATAATTCGCTCTTAGCTTTCCCCGAATTTACAAAATTAACCGCTTTAGTTAAAATTCGTCTATATTGTTTTTTATATATTCCTTAATGCCGTCAAGCAATTCGTTTTGGGAATAAATTTCGGAAAATTTCCTGTCCGTTTCATCCCTAAGCCCGTAATCGAGGGAAACCTCCTCGTTATTTTCGTCAAACATCGAAAATTGCGTTTCGGTAAGGGGGTAAATTTTTTCCGCATTTACGGCTTTTAAGGCGGGAAGGAGTATATCGGTAAGCTCCGAGCCGTTGTTTTTGAAAAAGAACGAAAGCCCCTGCCGCACGTCCTCAATAAAGTAGTACAGGCAGTACATATATTTTTGGGCGTCGTTAAATTCGGAAAATTCCGCTTCCGCATTCTCCGCCTTTTCAATCCTCGCCTGCAAAACGGCGTTTATCCCGTCGAGCAATTCCCGATTGTCGGCGTTCTCCGCCTTTTGAACGGTTAAATCCTTGTATTTATCCTTCAAGGCCTTCATACGGTCAATTTCCGAAAGCAGTCTTTTTGTTTCCTCATTGTGCGAGGACAGCGCCCTGCCCGCAAAAAAGATAACAACCGCGGTTATAATTATAAGTGCCGCAAGTATCAGCCATAAAAATCGGTAATCCGCCATAACTTATTCTCCCGTCAACGCTTTGTAAATATCTCCCTTTTTAAGCTTAGTTCTCTTTGCCGTTTCCTTTGCCGCCTCGTTTACCGCCGCGCCGTTTTTAACAAGCTCCTTTGCAAGCAAAACCGCTTCCTCGAGGCTTATTTTTTTGTCTGATTCCGACGGCGCGCCCTCGATTACCAAAACGTACTCCCCTTTAGGCGTTTCGTTTGAATATTTCTCGCACGCAAGGGAGAGGGTTGTTCTTTCCACCGTTTCGTGGATTTTGGTAAGCTCTTTTATCACGGCTATTCTCCTGTCGCCGAGACAGGCGTATAAATCGGAAAGCGTAGCCCGCAGCTTGTGCGGAGCTTCGTAGAAAACCATGGTTCTTTTTTCGTCCGTTATGCTTTCAAGATGCTCCCGCCTGCTCGGCTTATTCATACTCAAAAAGCCCTCGAACGTAAACCTGCCGCTTGGAAGCCCCGAAACGGCAACGGCGGTTGCAAAAGCCGTGGGCCCCGGTACCGCTTCGACCTTTATGCCGCTTGAAAGGCACAAATCCACCAGCTCCTCGCCCGGGTCGGAAATTGCGGGCATACCCGCGTCCGTTACTATGGCGCAGTCCTCGCCGTTTTTAATTCTTTCAAGTATAATTTCGCCCTTTTCCCGACGGTTATGTTCAAAATAGCTTATCATAGGCTTTTTTATGCCGAAATGATTTAAAAGCTTCAGCGTAACCCTTGTATCCTCGGCGGCAATAAAATCCGCCTGCGAAAGAACCTGAACGGCTCTCGGGGAAAAATCGGATAAATTACCGATAGGCGTGCCGACGACGTATAATTTTCCCGACATAATCATTCCTCCCTGTAGAGCCTTAAAATATCGTTCATTTCCTCCGAATAGCGGTCGTTTTCGGTGTAGACGACAAAATTTTTCTCAACGGACAGTCCGCTTTTGCCGCCCGACTTTGCCTCTATCAGGCAAAGCCATGGCCTTTCGCCTTCCCTGCTGACTACAAGCCTGAGCCTTTTCGGCTCCAACTTATGATTTTTCATACCGAGCATTGCCTCAAACATTCTTTCGGGTCTTATACAGACGCAAAATCTTCCGCCGTATTTTAAAAGCGAAGCCGCCGCGCCGCAAACGTCCTCAAGCGTGCAAAGCGTTTCGTGACGGGCGATTTTATCGTTTTCCTTTGCGCTTTTTATCCCCGCGTTTTCCTTTTTGTAGGGAGGGTTCATACTTACTAAGTCAAACCGCCCCTGCGGAAGCTTGCCCTTTAAATCCTTTAAATCCGAGCAAACGGCAAAAACGCTTTCTTCAAGGCCGTTCATTTCAATGCTTCTTTGAAACTGCCCGAAGCCCTTTTGCTGAATTTCAACCCCGTAAACGGTTTTGCATATGCCGTCACGCTTCCACAAAAGCGGAATTATGCCGCAGCCCGTGCCCAAATCGCAGGCTGCGTCGCTTTTTTTGGCTGCGCAAAAACGGGCGAGCAGCATAGCGTCGGTGCCGAAGGTATGCTCCCGCGATACAATAACGCCAACGCCGTTTCCGAGTATTTCGATATGTTCGTTTTCATTAAGGACAGTGTTTTTCATAACGCTTTATTTTAGCACATATAAAATAAAAAGTAAACCGTCGGTATATTCAAGGTTCCGCCTCTGTTGCAAATATAAGGTCAAAACCGTAAATATCAATAAAAACAAGATAATAAATTGACTTTTTTTATATAAAATGATAAGATTTATATGGCATTATTAAAAGTTTAAACATATCTTGAAGCGAGGTGTTTTATGGCCGGCAATTTTTCATTTTATCTGGTAACGGACCCTCATTTTTTTGAGCTTTCGCTCGGCGGCGAGGGCGAGGCTTATGAAGCGAGAAGCCGAACAGACCAAAAATGCGTTGCGGAAACCGGGGCTATTATTGACGCGGGATTTCAAAAAATTGCGAAAGACAGCGAAACCAACGTAATACTTATCCCCGGCGACCTTGTTTACAGGGGAGAACAAGCAAGCAACGAGGGCTTTATCAAAAAGCTTGAATGGCTTGAAGAGAGAGGAAAAACAATCTACGTAACCACCGCCCGCCACGACTACGGCGAAACGCCCTACCCGGTCGGCTTTGTGGGAAAAGAATGTGTGCCCGTCGAGGGTACGCCGAGGGAAAAGCTGCGGGAACTTTACCGTCACTACGGCTTCGATCAGGCCATTTCCGAGCATAAGTCGATGTCCTACGTTGTTCAGCTTACCGATTCAATCCGTCTTTTGGCGTTAAACTGCGACGGCGACTGCAAGGATTTCAGGGGTATTTGGCCCGACCAGCTCGCTTGGGCGCTTGAGCAAATCAAAGACGCTCACGAAAACGGCTGTTACATATTCGCCATGACTCATTACCCGCTTTTGCCTTTTTCTCCGTTTGCAAATCTTGCGGTCGATACTCATCTTACCGACTGGGAAACGCTTGCAAACACCTTTGCCGACGCAGGGCTTGACCTGATTTTCACGGGGCACATGCATGCTCAGGCGGTCACGGAGTTCAAAAGCAAAAAGGGCAATATGATAACCGACGTACAAACGAGCAGCTTCGTCGGCTATCCCTGCGCGTACAGGAAAGTAACCTTCCTTGACGACAACACGATAGACATTAAATCCTATACCATTGAGGATTTTGACTGGGACAAGGGCGGAAAAACCGCGGCGGAATATTTTACTTGGCGTTTTGACAGAATGATTACCGACATAATTGACGCCATGGCTTATGATTTTGCTTTCTTCACACGCCTTTTCGGAGGCCCCGAAAAGAACAAAAAGCTTAAAATTCCCGTTACCGCGGTCGGCAAAATTTTGCAGAAAATGACCGTTAAGGGACTTGGCAGGCTTTTGTTCTTCAAGGTTGACAAAAGCATTGAAAACATACTTGTAAAGGATTTGGCGGTCGAGTTTGTGCGAAATATTTTCCGCGGAAACGAGCCGTATGTAGACGGCACGCCCGTAAACGACGCAGTCAGGAAGCTTTTAAAAAGGCTTCGTCCCATAACAAAAATTATCGAAAAAAAGGCGGGGGATAAGAATCCCGTACTCTCCGATATTGACAAGTTCGTTCTTGACACAATCGGGGACGAAAAGCAAAGGGATTACGACGCCGTTCTTAATATCAAATGGAAAAGAGAGGCTTAATACAAATGTCAGACGCAACCGTAACGGCAAAATCACTTGCCGACAACAACAAAAAGCAGGTGGGCACAGCCGAATTTGTAATGTACCTTGTGGCGGTGTTCTTCTACACTATGATGACGGGTATGGTGGGCAATTACAGAAACAATTACCTGTCCGACGTGCTTCAAATCAACAAAGATTACATTTCGATATTCAATTCCGTACTTCCCGTTGCGGGATTTATTATCAATTTCTTCGTTTCAATGTATATCGACGGCAGAAAGCCGAAAAAGGCGGGAAAATTCCGTCCGCTTATAAACCTTATGGCCGTACCTGCGGGCATTTTCCTTATCCTTACATTTTGGGCGCCCAAAACGCTGAACGGAACGCTTCTGCTCGCATACCTTCTTATAGTCGCAATAGGCTGGACCGTTGCCACTAACTTCTGCGGCTCGCTTAATATGATTTCAAACTTTATGACCTCCAATCTTAAAGAGCGTGACACGGTTATTTCCTTTAGGAGCATTTCCTCGGCGGTTGGCAATTCCGCTCCGCTTGTAGTTGTGCTTGTACTCAATTTAATTTGGAAAGACAATCTTGCCACTCAGTACCTTGCGGGAGCCGCGCTTTGCAGCGTTTTCGGCACGGTAACCATGCTTTTGAGTATGAGGCTTATAAAGGAAAGAGTTGCCTGCGCACCTACAAAGAAAAATCCGCTTGAAGGCATACTTGACATACTTAAAAACAAATACGCCTGGACCATAATAGCTTCCGATTTTATAAAGACCTTCCGAAACATAGCCACGTTTATGGGCATTTATCTTGCGGTCGCCCTTTTGGGAAGCCCGAGCAAATTTCTGCTTTTCGGTCTTCCTACGGGCATAGGTACCGCGGTGGGTATGCTTATTATCAATTTCCTGTTAAAGAAATTCAATTCAAAGGTTCTTTACATAGCAAGCGGCATTTATTCGGTAATTATAAACGTGCTTGCGTTTGCGGCGGGCTACGCTTACTTTAAAAGCCCGAACCCCGTTTTGCAGATTCTGTTCATCGTATCGCTGTTCCTTATAGGTCTTCAATTCGGCGCTTCAAACCTGCTTCCCACTATGTTCCAGGCAGACGTGCTTGAAACAATTGAGCTTAAAACCAAAAAGAGACTTGACGCCTCACTTCCGTTTGTTATCGGCATAGGCACTACCATCAGCAGCGCGATTGCGGGCGCAATAGCTCCTCAAATTCTTTTCGACGAAGGTTCGCTTATAGGCTATATACGTCCCATGGAAGTAAGCACGGGGCTTGTTTACCTTGAACAGTCCTTCCATACAAAGGTAGCCCTTCTTTTCTTCTACACGGTGTTCCACGGACTTATGATGTTCCTTGCGGGCGTTCCGTTCTTCTTCTACAAGCTCACAGGCAAAACAAAAGAGGATATACACAATGCGGTTATAGCGCAGCGTGAAAATATGGAGAGTAAATAATTATGGTTTTCAGTTTACATCCCACGCCGCAATTTGAGAGGGAAAATTACATTTCTCTTAACGGCGAATGGGATTTCGGCTTCGCAAAATCCGTTCCCGGGATATTCAGATTTTCCCAAAATGAAGAAAGGGCGTTCGGCATATACGTAAAGGCGAATTATCCCCATAAAATCACCGTGCCCTACTGCATAGAAAGTAAGCTGTCCGGCATAGGCTACACGGGCTTCGTAAACCTTGTGTGGTACAGAAAGACCGTTTCGCTTTCGCCCGACGGCAAGCGTGCAGTTCTTCATATAGGCGCTGCGGATTATTTGACAAGCGTAATAGTAAACGGAAAATTTATAGGCAGGCACAGAGGCGGCTACACTTCGTTTTCCTTTGACGTTACGAACGCGGTAACCGACGGCGAAAACGAGATATTCATTCTCTGCGAGGACGACTGCAAAAACCGTTTCGTACCGAGCGGAAAGCAATCCGAAAAGCTCAAAAGCTACGGTTGCAGCTATACCCGAACCACGGGCATATGGCAAAGCGTTTTCATCGAGTACACGCCGGCGCATTACATAGCCGATTTCAAGCTCTTCCCCGACGTTGAAAATTCACGGCTTGGCATAAAGCTTGAATTGGGCGGCGAAAGCACCGTAACCGAGCTTGAAGCTCAGGCGTTTTTCGACGGAAAAGCTGTAGGCAGGGCGAGTACAAAAATTACAAAGGCGGGCGAGGCGGAATTGACGCTGAAGCTCGACGAAAAGCATCTGTGGCAAGCGGGCAGGGGCGAGCTTTACGACCTTGAAATAAAATACGGCGAGGACAGAGTAAAATCCTACTTCGGGCTTCGCAGCGTTTGCATTGACGGTTATAAGTTCCTGATAAACGGTAAAAGCGTTTTTCAACGCCTTGTGTTGGACCAGGGCTTTTACAAAAACGGCATTTATACCGCCGCGGACGATGACGAAATAAAGCGGGATATTGAGCTTTCGATGTCGCTGGGCTTTAACGGCGCAAGGCTTCATCAAAAGGTGTTTGACCCGAGATACCTGTATTTTTGCGATATTTCGGGCTATCTCGTCTGGGGAGAATACGCAAGCTGGGGCTTTGACATTTCGTCAAAATTCGGCGTAAGATTTTTTGCAAACGAATGGCGGGAGGCTTTAAAGCGCGATTTCAACCATCCGTCGATTATAGGCTGGTGTCCGTTTAACGAAACCTGGGATTACAAAAAACGGCCGCAGTACGACAAGCTTATAAGCTATATTTACGAACTGACCAAGCGGCTCGACCCCACCCGACCGTGCATCGACGCAAGCGGAAATTACCACGTTGCGACCGATATATACGATGTCCACGATTATAACGGCGACGTTGAATTTTTCAAAAATAATTTTGACAAATTTTCCGACGGCGGCGAGCTTTACGAGCATGTTCTTATCGACCATCCCGGCAGGCAGAAATATCCCGGCGGGCTTCCCGTAATGGTAAGCGAATACGGCGGAATCAAATGGGAAGCGGACAGCGAATATAAAGCCTGGGGCTACGGCGAGGACGTTAAAACGCCCGAAGAATTTGCCGAAAGGTACTGCGGGCTTACAGACGCCCTTATAAACAACAAAAATATGTGCGGCTTTTGCTACACTCAGCTCTACGACGTCGAGCAGGAGCAGAACGGGCTTTTCACTTATACAAGGGAAAAGAAATTTTCGGATGAAATATACAAAAAAATCAAAGCCTCGAATACGCAGACAGCCTCAATAGAAAAATAAGCCTCAAAACAGCAAAAAGCGCCGCTTTTAAGTCTTGCGGCAAACGTTTTGAATTTCGGCAAAAAACAGAGCGTCCGATATCGCTCGAACGCTCTGAAAATTTTATTTGATATCATCGGCATAATAAGAGCCGTCGCAACGCGCAGCATAACGGCAACCGAAACAAAGCAAAAGAGAGAGGACTTCATTACAAATCCTCTCCCTTTTTTTAATTTGTTTTTAATTATTCCGCGTGATGATGCTCGTAATTACAGCAATCCTCAACAAAAAGGCTCTTGTCGTATTCTATGCCGTGCTTCTCGTAATAATCCTTAATTGCCGCCTTGATAGCCTCCTCTGCAAGCACAGAGCAATGAATTTTAACCGCCGGAAGCCCGTCAAGCGCTTCAACAACCGCCTTGTTTGTAAGCTTGAGCGCTTCGGAAATAGGCTGCCCTTTAATCATATCCGTTGCCATGGAGGAGGTCGCTATTGCGGAAGCGCAGCCGTAGGTATTGAATTTAACATCGGTAATTATATCGTTTTCAACCTTGATGTACATTTTCATAATATCGCCGCATTTTGCGTTGCCTACCTCGCCTATACCGTCGGCGTCCTCAATTTTCCCGACGTTGTGCGGAGTTGCGAAATGCTCCATTACCTTTTCCGAATATTCCATTACACATTACCTCTCTCTTTCTGTATTCTTTCCCAAAGCGGGGACATAGAGCGCAGTCTTTCTATAATTTCCGGCACGCATTCAATTATATAATCGATTTCCTCCCGAGTATTATCCTCGCACAGAGAAAGTCTTAACGAGCCGTGCGCAACCTCATGCTTTAAGCCTATCGC
Source organism: uncultured Clostridia bacterium (assembly GCA_947630835.1). GTDB lineage: Bacteria > Bacillota > Clostridia > Oscillospirales > Acutalibacteraceae > Fimenecus. The sequence goes on from CANRIZ010000015.1 coordinate 24,410, forward strand.
AAGCAAAACGTGGCTCGGATCGAGCGAACCCGAGGTGCAGGCGGAACCCGAGGAAGCGGAAATGCCCTTCATATCAAGATAAAGCAAAAGCGATTCGCCCTCAACGCCCTCAAAGCTTATGTTTACATTGCCGGGCAGTCTGTTTTCCCTATCGCCGTTTAATCTGCTTGACTCTATTTTAAGAAGCCCGTCTATGAGCCTGTTTCTTAAAGCGGTCATCTTTTCCATATTGCTTTCAAGATTCTCGCTTGCCTCTTTTAACGCCGCCGCCATACCTGCCATGGCGTACACAGCCTCCGTGCCTGCCCTTTTGCCGCTTTCCTGCGCTCCGCCCTCGATAAGATTGGGTATCCTTATCCCCTTTCTTATATAGAGCGCTCCTATGCCCTTGGGGCCGTGGAATTTGTGGCTCGACATTGAAAGCATATCAATATTCTGCGCCTTAACGTCTATGGGCAGATGCCCTACCGCCTGAACCGCGTCCGTATGGAAAATAACGCCCTTTTTGCGGCAAATTGCGCCTATTTCGGAAATGGGCTGAATTGTGCCTATTTCGTTGTTTGCGTACATTACGGTAACAAGAGCCGTGTCGTCCCTTATGGCTTTTTCAACGTCCTCCGGCTTAACTATGCCGTTTTCGTAAACGGGAAGATAGGTGATTTCGCAGCCGAACATTTCCTCAAGCCTTTTTACCGTATGCAAAACCGCGTGATGCTCAAAGGCGGTGGTTATTATGTGCTTTTTCCCCTTTTTCGCCATCATTTCCGCAACGCCCTTAATAGCCCAGTTGTCCGCCTCGCTGCCGCCCGAGGTAAAATACAGCTCCTCGGGCAGAGCGTTAATTACCTCGGCTATCGTTTTGCGCGCCGCCTTAACGCCCTTATGAGCCTGCTGACCTATTTCGTAAAGGCTTGAAGCGTTGCCGAAGGTATCGGTAAGGTAAGGCTTCATAGCCTCGAGCGCGGTTTTTGAAAGCCTCGTGGTAGCCGCATTATCCGCATATACTTTCATATTAACAACTCTTTTCCAAAATTCATACTTTTTTTATCGGAATTGAAATATATCATACAACAATAGTATGATATTGTCAATATGATTTTATTACATTTTTTGACTGCGGATTAAAAATTTTCTTGTGCTTTGTGTTAAAAAAAAAGAAAGCCCCCGCAGGAGCTTCCCTTTAAAGAGGCTTTTAATAAGCTTCATTCAAACCAAATTGAAAATTTACAGCCGCAATAATTCTGGCGGTAGAGCCCAAGCTCCCTTGAAAGCTCCGTTGAACGCTTGTAGCCGTCCTTTTTCTTAAAATCGGAAATAAGATATTTTACGCCGTATTTTTCCGCAAACCGCAAGCCGATTTCGTTCAAGAGACGGGCGTTTTTATGAGGGCTTACGGAAAGAGTGGTGCAAAAATATTCCGCGCCCGTTTCCTTCGCCTTTTTCGCCGTTTCTTCAAGCCTTAATTTAAAGCACTCGGTACAGCGCTCGCCGCCCTCTTTTTCGTTTTCCAGCCCCTTTACCCGGCTGAAAAATTCTTCCGGCTCATATTGCGAATCCAAAAGCGTAATTCCCTCGGCAAATTCGCCGTTTCCCAAAAGCTTGCCGAATTGTTCGAGCCTTTTATAATATTCACTCTCGGGATAAATATTCGGATTGTAAAAATAAAGCTTTAGGGTAAAATACTCCTTGAGTCGTTCCAAAACTGCGCTTGAGCACGGCGCGCAACAACATTGAAGCAAAAGCACAGGCTTTTTCCCTGTGCTTTTTATATGTTCTGTTTCCTTTTCCATTTCGGATTGAAAATCGGTTTTCATACTTTCGCCGTTTCTTCCGTTTTGCTTTCGGCAATTATTTTGTTGACGCTGTTTTTGCCCTTATGGCGATAGGGAACAATTCTCAGGAAAATAATCGCAATTAACGCTCCGCAGGTATTGAGAACTATATCCGCCATAGTATCCATAAGCGGCCAGCGGTCGGGCCACCACGGGTTAAAGAGCGTCAATTCCTTAGGCGTTCCCTGCGCAAGAGCCATTGACCAGTGCTGAGCGTCGCCCGCGGCCTGAATATTGTTCGCCAAAAAGGAACTGCGGCAGGCTATCTGATCAAAAGTGAACTCAAAAAGCTCCCACCCCGTCGAAGCGAGGAAAGAAAAGCCCATAGCGCAGAGCAAAACTATTGAAAGCGGTACGGCAGCCTTTTCCTTTTTCTGCATAGCCGTGATAATTTCATAGCCGAAGAATACGCATGCGCCGCCGCCTATAAAGTGGAGCATTACGTCCCACCATCTGAAATCGTAATACCAGTTAAGATACTTGCCGCAGAAAGAGCCGCAGAAAATTCCTATAATCAGGAAGGTCTGAACCCTGGGGTCAACATACCTTAAAGAGTTTGACTTGGGTAAAAGCATAAATACTTCCCAAACAAAAGTGCAAAGGAAATTTGCGCCCACCTGCAAAGGGTCGGTAATATCGAACGGTACTCTGAAAAAACCGCGTACAAACGCATATAAAAGCAAAGCCCTGAACACCCACCAAATTATAATATCGATTTTCTTGGGGGTGCTTGTAATTCTTTTTAAATACTCCATACTCCATAACCTTTCGTCCCGCAATTTTCAATAACGTCATTTGCCGCGGTATGCAAAAACCGTAAGCCCGTATCCTTATAAAAAATCAGTATAATATGCAATGTAATCGGAAAGCACATTTATGTTTTCCTGAAATTTTAAGCAGACTGCTCATAATTAGAATAACACAATCGGAGCAATTAGTAAAGTAAAAAATAAAACAAGCCCCCGTTTTCGCCTTGGCAAAACGCCGTACGCAAACGGGAGCAAATTCATATATTTACTGTCAGCCTACCCTTATAAAGCTTTTGGGCGCCACCTTTACCGAATTTACGGTTTCCTCGGTATCGTTATAATTAAAATAAATGACGCTGCTGTTGTTGTATTCCGTGCTGTAAACTCCGTCCCTTATCTGCCTGTGGTCGGTAATTTTGGCGTCCCTCAGGGAGGCGAGGGCTTCGTCGGCAAGCTTGTATTTTTCCGCCGCCTTGTCAAGCTGTTCCTCGTAATAATAGACGCTGTCGGCGGTTTTCCTGTCGGTTTTTGTGCAATACCATTTATAGGAGGGTATTGCGCCGTACTCGACAGCCTTCATAAACGCCTTTTCGCCGTCCTCGCTCAAATTTACCGGAGTAAGCGAATAATCCATAATCGAATGAAGCACCGCCTGAACAAAGGGAACCTGAACGTAGACTTCGGTTTCGGGATAATCGGTTTTTTCGGGCAAATCGGTAACGTAGTCCGCGTCCTTGAGCAAATAGAAATAACCTCCCGCAATCATAAGCTTGTGGTTGTTGGAAAGCATCTGCGCCTGCGGAGCGATAATGTTGACCGCATTGCTTCTGTTGTGAGCCTCGTCGGAATAATCGGAATAAAGAATATTTCCGGCGTCGTTTATGCAAAAGGCGTCGAACTGATAATTCTTGGAGCTGTTCAGATATTTTAAAACGTTATTCTCGATATCGGAAAGCGCGGCGGCATATGTTTTGAAGCTGTCCTTACCCGAAATCTCGTAAAAGCTGTTTTCCCTGTTGTAGAAAATAGCCTCGCCCGCCATATTTTCCGCCGTATTTTCGGAAATCGGGGATTTTTTATTCGCGGAAACCAAACTCATATCAAGATACATATCGAATTTTTGCGTCAAAACGTACTGCTTTAACTGTGCGAAATCCCTTTGGTTTCCCAAAGCCCCGATATTATCCGCCTTGGAAAGCAAATCCTGATTGTTCGCGCCGTCGAGCGCGCCGCAATAACGAAGCGATATGTTGTTAATGCTCTTTGCCTTCATAACCTCCAGCAAATCGAGGGTCTGCTCGTAATCAGAAAGTATCTCGTAGGAATGAGCGCCGTTTTTGGCGGAGGCAGCCTGAACGGAAACGGCGAACGGGATATGAGCCGAGGCTTGAACCTGCGTACTCGGCAGCACGCCCTCCCTTATAAGTATCTCCCGACAGGCGGAAGAAAAGCCTATATAGCCTGCGCTTTTGCCGGACAAAAATCTGTATATAATATTAAGTTCGCCCGTATATCTTTCGCCTATATATTTTGTCTTTTTCGCTTCGTCGCCGCTGTAGGTAACGTCGGTAATCCTGAATGACGAACCTACCCGATTGTATGCTCCCTTTTGCGAACGTATGTGAGAGCTTATGGTGGAAACGGTATCGCCGCTTAAAATTATGCCCGTAAAGGCGTTGTCGCCCGATTTTATTCCGAACGCCGGAACAAGCGCACGGGCAAATTCAACCGAGCCGTTTTCGTCAAGGTTATTTAACGAACCCATAGAAACGTCCTTGCCGTACACTCTGTAATTCCTTGTTTCGTATTCGCCGTCCGGATTTACGCCGGTTTTTATCACGGCGCCGCTTTGGTCGGGTACAAAAATATAATCGTCCTTTTGTGCGGTTGAAGAAGCGCCGAAGAAATTAAGCAAATCAATACTTTCCAAAACATAACCGTCGCTTAACATTATATCGCCGCAATTAACCTTGACGTTAAGAGCGCCGTCGGAAAGCATAAAGCTTATGCTTACGCAAACGTAAAGCTCGCCGCTGTTTTCCGCAAATCCCGCCTGAGCAGTCTGCTCGTCGAGCGCCATATTGTACGTTATGCTTATGCCTCCGCTTGTAGGTCTGAACGAAGCGGAACCGAAAGCGACGGAATTATCCTGAGAATTCAAATAATAGATTTCGTTGCCCTTTGAAACCCTTACACTTAAAACGGAGGATTGGCAGTTTTCGCTTAGCTCCCCTGTTTCGGGCAGTGCGTACCAAAATTTATCGTTTGTAGTATCCCTTATCGCAACGGAATAATCAACGCTGTCAAAGTAAAGCTCTATAAGCCCCGACGAGGCTACAAAAACAAGGTTTTTAAGCTGTGAAAAATGATACTCGTTTTTTGAAAAAACCGCCTGCGTTTCCGAAAGCTCGCCGACTTTTTCGCAAACCGCTCCCCTGCCGGTTCTTCCGCAGGAGGAAAAGCACCATAACGCCGATATAAGCGCCAAAGCCGCCGCGGTAAGCTTAAAGACAGCCGACCTCTTGTTTAAAGCCATAGTTATCCCTCTCAAAAAGCAAATTCTATCTTAGTATTTTAGCATAAATCAAGATAAAATTCCACAAAAATCTACTCAAGTATGAAATTTTTGACCTTCCCTATTATTTTCTTTTCCTTTCTCGAAACCTGAACCTGTGAAATTCCCAGTATTTCGGCGGTTTTGCTCTGAGTAAGGCCCTTGTAATAGCGCAGATAAATAATTTTTCTTTCCTCCTGCGGAAGCTTTGTAAGTATTTCTCTGAGCGCCAAAATATTCTGTATGTTTTCCTCCTCGGATTCGACGGGTATATCCGTCTGCTTTTCGCCGCCGTCGTCGCAAAGAGTCAGAGATACCGGAGGCAGGGTAGCGTTTAAAAGCTCCGCGGTTTCGTATTCGTCGTAGCCCAAAGACTCGCCTATCTCCTTTAAGCCCGGTTCTCTGCCGAGCTTAATTTCAAGCCTCTCCTTTTCCTTTAAAACAAGACGCGCCTTTTCCTTGACGCAACGGCTCACCTTTACCGCTCCGCCGTCCCGAAAAAGGCGTTTAATCTCGCCGAGTATTACCGGTACGGCGTAGGTTGAAAACTTAAAGCCGAGCTCCTCCTTAAATCCGTTTGCCGCCTTAACAAGCCCCAAACAGCCCGCCTGATACAAATCCTCATATTCGATTCCCTTATTGCGAAAACGGTTTGCGCACGAATATACAAGCGCAAGGTTTTTCTCCACCAAATCGTTGCTGCTCATATAAGCGACGCTCTGCCGTGAATTTTTTTATAAAGAGTTACCGTGGTTCCCGTGCCGGGCTTCGAGCGCACATTAAGCTTATCCGTAAAGCTTTCCATTACCGAAAAGCCGAGCCCCGCCCTTTCCTCTCCGCCGGTTGTAAACAAAGGCTCCATGGCTTTTTTCACGTCGTCTATTCCGCAGCCTCTGTCCCTTATTTTAATTTGAAGCACGCAATTTTCCAAAACGCTTACGCTTATGTAAATTTTGCCCACCCCTTTTTTATAGGCGTGAACAATACAATTTGTGACCGCTTCGCTGACCGCCGTTTTAATATCGTTTATTTCCTCCACCGTCGGATCAAGCTGCGAGGCGAATGCCGACACCGCAACCCTTGCATACCCCTCGTTTACCGAACGGCTCTCGAGTTGAATTTTTACCGTGTTAAGCGCTTTCATTACTTGTTACCTCCCCGTTTTTCTTTTTTAATACCGCAAGCTTTTCCATCCCCGCAAGCTGCATAACCCTGTATGCGTGGGGCGAAAGGTTAACCGCCGCCAGCTTGCAGCCCGTATTTTCCAAAAGCCTGTATCTTCCCATTACAAGCCCTATACCGGAGGAGTCCATAAAGCTTACGTCCTTAAAATCAAGCACGAGCCTGCGCGGCTTTACGCTTACTATGCTCGCGTCGATTTCCTCCCTTATATCCGCCGCGCTGTGATGGTCGATTTCTCCCGACAGGTACGCCGTAACCGTACCGCCGCTTATTTCAATTTTCACCTGCATTTTTCTCATTCCTTTCAGCTTGATTGTATATTAAAGCCATTAAAAAATTTGTCGCTTGCTGTTCTATTCAAAAAAAGCGGCAAACTTTCGTTTCATTTTGAATTTAGTGTTGACAAGTAACAAAACTTCGTCTAAAATAATACTTGCGAGTGAACAAAAAACGACACCTACGAAACAGACGTTTCTTAGGTGTTGTTTTAATTTATACCGTTTTCGGAGGATAGTATGAAAAAGAAAGAACCTATCGAACTGAGCCGAAGCGAATATCTGTTTTTGTCGGAAAAATTTGAGTTTATGTCCGCTTCGGATGCAAAAGCGCTGCCCGCATATATCGTCGACGCCAAAAACGACAATTACGGGCGGATAGTAAAAATGGCGATTGAAAACGAACTCAACGAAACCGAGCAAAAATATATTTCGGACAGATTTTTCAATTTAATGAACGTCACCCAAATATCAAAAAAATACGGAGTAAGCCGACAATCTGTTTACAGATGCCTGCAAAGAGCGGCGGACAAGCTGTTTAACTGCCTGAAATACGCCTACTGCTGCGGCTTTACGCTTATAAATCCTCCCGAAAATTTTGAAGAAATTGTTTCAAATATCAAAAGGAGGAACATATTTTGCGAGAAATACTTATAGATGTTGATTCTGCTTCGATTTATGACGAGGAAAGGGCTTTTGACGCCGGACTTATGTTCGAGCACAACGCCGCGAAGCTGAAGTTTAAGCTCTCGTCCGACCTTATAAACAGCTCCTATAAATACTACCTTGAATTTGCAACGGCGTCCGGCCCCGCAAGAACGGATTATTTGACGCCGGATTCGGGCGGAGTCGTTTCGTATCTCCTTCCCGCCGCCATAACGGGGCAGATGAGCGTTCTGTGTTATTTTAACGTTATAAAAACAGACCCCGACACACTTGATACAACCCTTGTAATAAAGCCCGCCGCCGTAAGGCTTAATTTTACGTCGGTGGAGAGCGATTCAAAAGAGCTTGCCGAAAGCTATGATTTTTCGGTTAACGCGCTTTTGGAAGCGATTAAAAACGGTACTTTTAAGGGCGACAAGGGCGACAAAGGCGACAAAGGCTTGCAGGGGGTAAAAGGCGACAAGGGCGAACCGGGAAAGGACGCCGTTATCGACAACACGCTCAGCCAAATGAGCCAAAATGCCGTACAGAACAGGTTGATAACAAACGCGCTTAATTCAAAGGTCGACAAGGTCGACGGAAAGGAACTTTCCGAAAACGACTTTACCGACGAGCTGAAAGCGAAGCTTGAATCAATAGAGGAAAACGCCGACAATACACAGGTTGACGGGGAGCTTTCGGATTTGAGCGAAAACCCGGTACAAAACAAGGTCATATATAACAAATTTGACGAGGTTAACACGTCGATTACGGAGCTTCAAGACAGTAAAGCGAATAAAACAGGTACGGTTCTTGGGCTTAACGCAAGCGCAAAAGTAGCGGTTTCCATTGCCATAGGCAGGGACAGCTCCGCCGCAAACGTAAGCACTGCCTTGGGATTTTCGGCAGCTACACAGGGACAGAATTCCTTAGCTTTAGGTGACCACGCAAAAGCGATGCAGGTGGGAGCTATTCAGTTGGGCGGCGGTCTAAACGAAACGGCTTATTCTTTTCAGGTACGCAGCTATTTGCTCTTAGACCGCTACGGAATTATTCCGAACGAGAGGCTCGACATAGCCGACAAAGCAGAAGAGGGCAACGCAACGCCCATTTCGTCGGACGCCGTTTATAAAGCCCTTGAAAAGGTCAGAGCCCTTGCCGAGGGACTGTCAACGGCGACAACTCTCGAACAGGTGCGTTCTGCCGCGCAAAGCTTTTTGGAAAGCGAGTAATAAAACGGCGGTAAAATTAATTTGTAAATTATATAAACAAATCGCAATATAATGAATTGACAGGTGATATACAGTGAACAGCGAATCCATTATCGCTTTGTTATCCTTTTTGGGAACTCTTGTAGGCACGTCGGGAGGCATACTTGCAAGCGCAAAGCTTACAAATTACAGGCTTGAATTGCTTGAAAAAAAGGTTGACCGACACAACAGCTTTGCCGAACGGGTACCCGTTATAGAGGAAAAGGTGAAAAATCAAGAGGCAAGAATAGATAATTTAGAAAGGAATGAGGTAATATGAAAGGGATTGACGTGTCCAAATATAACGGCTCGATTAACTGGAGCGAGGTTAAAAAAAGCGGCATAGATTTTGCCATACTCCGCGCGGGCTACGGTCAATACGAAAATCAGAAGGACGAAACCTTTGAAAATAATTACGCCGCCGCCAAAAAAGCGGGCGTTAAGCTCGGCGCATATATTTATTCCTATGCAAAGTCCGCCGAGGACGCAAAAAAGGAGGCCGCGGTTTTTCTTAAATGGCTGAAGGGCAAGCAGTTTGAGATGCCGGTTTATTACGACGTTGAGGAAAACAGCCAGGCGAAAAAGGGAAAAGCCTTTGTTTCACTGCTCATTAAAAACTTTTGCTCGGTAATGGAAAATGCGGGCTATTTTGTAGGCGTGTACGCAAATAAAAACTGGTTTGAAAATTACATCGACGACGAATGTAAAAAGCGCTACGCCTCATGGGTTGCTCAATGGGCAAAGAAAAACACATATAACGGCGCATACGGCTTATGGCAGTATTCGGCAAGCGGCAAGGTAAACGGAATAAGCACAAGCGTCGACCTTGATACATCGTATAAAGATTATCCCTCCATAATAGTAAGCGGCGGCTTTAACGGCTTTAAGGGCGGCGAAGCTCCAAAGCCCGTAACCCCTGCTCCAAAGCCGACAACGCCTAAGCCGTCATATAAGGCGGGCGCAAAAATCAGGCTTGACAACGCGCCTATATACGCCTCCTCCACAACAAACAGACAAGCGGGAAAAAAGACGGGTATATTTTATATTTACGACGGCATAGAAATCCGTTCCCGCTATCGCATAACGACAAAGCCCGAATATGTAAACGCAAAGCCCATAGACGAAAAGGTGACGGGCTACGTCAGAAAATCCGATATAAAGCAGGTGTAATAATGGAAAACGTAATAGAATATCTTGTAAGCAACGCGCTTATCTTAATTCCGGCGCTTAACATTATCGGAATGATTATAAAGCGCACGGATAAAATTCCCGACAAGTACATTCCCCTGATAATTTTGGTTTTCGGAATAGCGGGTTGTTTTGCGCTTTTGGGATTCAGCGCAGACTCCGTTATACAGGGAGTGCTTGTATCGGGAGCGGCGGTTTACGGCAATCAGATAAAAAAACAATTAGTTCAAAAGGACGAAGAAGAACCGGAAACGGAGCAATAACTCCATTTTCGGCGGCAAAAAGCGGCGGCGCAAAGAGCGTATCTCTCTGCGCCGCCGTAATTTTTTTATTTTTCCGCAATAACAGCAGTTAATTGCTTATATGTTGTAAACAACTATTCCAACGGTTTGGTCATTGTGAACGCAAACGGTTACCGCAATTTTTGCCGCAGTATTTACATAATAATCGTATCTTTCCACTGCGTTTTGCCTTGTTTCGTCAAATACAAATCCGTTGTTCAAAATTAATTCGACATACCTTCCCAACGGTCCGTTTTTATTAATATCGGAAGCGTTGTATACAAATTCAACATAGCCGTTTTCGTCAAACTCCGGAATTTCCGTTTCGTTTATATCGTAAAATACGGTTTTCGTGGGCGAAATGCCGAGCAACACTCCCAAGTCGGGCACGCTTTCATAATATTTATAGCTGTTTACCTTTACGCTTTCGGTTTCGGTCGTCAATAAATATGAGCCCGCGATATTTTGCAAAATCCGTTTTGCGTCGACAACGGAAAGCTTTTTGTCGCCGTTTACGTCAGCCGTTTTTACTGCGTATTCTCCGAGGGACGCGGAACCCGAAATCGCCTGCAATACCGCTTTTGCGTCAACAACGGATATTTTTCCGTCGATGTTGACGTCGCCGAAGCGTATAAGCTCGTTGAGGGTTAATTCAACGGCGCTGTAATCCGAAACGGTAAACGTCAACGCCGTTTCGTTTGATAAAATTCCCGATTTTGAAACGGCTCTGAAGCTTAAATTATATTCCATAGGCTTATTAAAGCTCAGACTGTTTCCTTCTAAATCCTGCCACTCGCCGCCGTTAAATTTATATTGGTATTTTAAAATATTGGCGTCGTCGTCCGAAGAAAGAGTAATGTTTACCCTGCCCTTGGCTTTATCGCCGTTTTTAATTTCAACGCCGCCGGAGCTTGCGCTTACGTTAAGCACGGGAACGGGCAATGGCTTTGCGTTATCGGGGTCGTACGCATTTTTGCTAAGCTCCGGATAGCCGACTATTATATTCACTTTCTCGCCCTGCTCGTTAGGTATATAAAATCTGTTCCCGTCCGTGACATGGGTTACCGAAAAAGCGTCAAGATAAGAGTCTGCGGTATCGCTGCCGACAAGGAAATACTCGTTTTTATTAGGGTTATCGTCCATCCAGGTAGTATCCACGGCGTACCATTTGCCGTCCTCCATTTGGACGTAATTCCACGCATGGCCGCCGCCCGAAAGCACGCCGGGAACATTGTACGTATATCCCAAGCCCACAACGATAAGCGAGGGAATATTGTTTGCGTCGCAAATCATTTTAAAAGCCTTTGAATAACCGTCGCAAACAACTCTGTGCGGTTCAAGCAGGCAGTAGGACGGATAAAAATATTGATCGTCCTCATCCGTGGCTTCATAGGCATAGTCCGTCATTTCGCAAATTCCGTCCGCTATGCTCCTGACCTGCTCGTATCTCGTTTTGCCGCTTACCGTAAAGCTTTCTGCCGCGTTTAAGGTATCGTTATACTCCTTTTTTAATTTTTCAAAGCTTCCCGTATGAGAAGCGCCGTCGACAAAATCGAATATAAGCCAAAGATTTTCGTCATTCGCTCTTTGTTCCGCTCTGACGTCGTAAGGAAAATCAAGCAGCCAATAGAATTGAGGCGTATCGTCAACAATCGCCGCCAACGCCGTATACAGAGCCATCCGCATTTTGAACGCGTCAAGGTCAAAATCCTCGCCGTTGGTGATTTCAACGGAAAAATCACCGTCCTTGGTGTTAACGCCGCTTTGCTGGTTTACAATGCCGTTGTAAATTATTTTTTCGGTTTGCGTAAGCCCGTCGTAAAATCTGTACGGAGAACCGTTTGTAAACTTATCTTTTACGCTCGAAAAATTTTTGTTGATTTCCTTTATGAGCATTCCCGCGTTATGCCCGTCGCCCGCCCTGCTTACGACAAGGCTCTTGGGCTGCGCCGCAAAAGCGCCCGCGGGCAAAGCGGAAATAATCATAACCGCCGCAACAAATATACTGAACAGTTTACGTTTTTTCATACTGTGCGCTCCTTGCAAGGTATTTGTCAATTTGTATTTTGCTCAAAGAATTCAAGCATTTCGTCTATAGTCCTTTTGCTTTCCTCAAGCTCGGGATAGGCTACGCTTGTAATATGCCCGGAGGATTTATTAAAAGTCAAGCCCCAGTCCCTGAAAGTATGCTTAACGCCGTTTTCGTTTAACGCCTCGTTGAACATAACCGACGAAGCGTGGAGAAAATCCCTTGAACAGGTAACCACATAACAGGGGGGAAGCTTGCCAAGAGGAAGCGCCTCCTGCGGCTGTAAGTAATTATAGCACTCGGCGTTTTTGTAGTCAAAGCCCAAATATGAGGAAATAAGGGGAGAATTTACCCCGTTTTTCATATCGTACATACCGGAAACCAAACCGAGAGCGTCTATTGAAAGTCCCGACGGTTCAACGCCGTAAATCTGCCGTAATTTTTCGCTTGAATCGACAAGAGGGACGTAATAAGCAAGGTTGCCGCCGGCGGAATCCCCGGTTACATAGACCTTATCAAGATTTATATTATACTTTCGGGCATTGTCGTGTATCCACTTAAACGCCGCCGAAACGTCCTGCACCTGCGAGGGATAAAGCACGTCGGGGCAAAGCCTGTAATTAAGCGTAACCACGGTGTACCCTCTTTTTGCAAGCACGGAAGCGTAAACCCTGTTTGAGTCCTTATCGCCCATCATAAGCCCGCCGCCGTGAATATCTATGATTACCGGAAGCGGAGATTTTGTGTTTTCGGGATAAAAGACGTCAAGCATATGCTCGTTCGTGCCGTCGTCAATATACGGTATATCCTCAAGCCTTGTAACGCCCTTTTCCATACTTTGAGAATTTACCCTGTTTTCGTCGAAAACCGTTACCATATCCCAAATTATAGAAATAGCCGCCGTAACGAAGCCCTTGTTTGTAAGCTCGCCCATAGCCTTGGAGTCCATTTCGTTGAGCTTGGTATCGAGTTGAAAAAGCCCGTTGAATATCTCGGCAAATCTTTTTTCATTGCCGGCAGAGTCGTCAACGTCCGTCCCGTTTACAATCAGACCTTTGAGAAATATATAAAAATCGGTAAAAACGCTTTTAACGCTCTTGATAAATTCCTTATCGTCGGAAAGATCGGTTGAATTTATGAGCTTATCGAGCGTTTCTCTCTTTGAATAAAACTCTTTTTCGATTTCGCCGTAGCTGCCGTATTTAATCTCGGTATGCGAACCGCTTTCGACGGCTCTGGCAAAATCCGACCTTTTTGCAAAAACATTTGTCTGGCGGCATATGCCGAAGGTAAATGCGGCGACAAGCAGCATGCCGACAATTCTGTTTAAGCTCCTTTTCATTTTTTGTGACCCCTGAACAGCGCTGCGGCGGCGGAAACGATATACATAACTATATCCGACGTTCTTGTGTTTCTGAAAATATCTGTTATTTTGTCAAGGTAATCGCCCAAAGTTTTCATTTAAAGCTATATCCTTTCTTAAAAAACGATTTAAACCGCCGCGCAGGAAATTATAAAAATGCGTTATTTTGCAACTATATTGACAAGTCTGCCCTTAACGTAGATTTCTTTTATAATGTTTTTGCCCTCGATTTCCGCCTTAACCTTTTCATCCTGCTTTGCCGCAGAAATTGCGTCCGAGTCGGAAATATCGGTTGCCACGTTTATCTTTGCGCGGATTTTACCGTTGATTTGCACCGCGATTTCAACCGTATCGTCAACGCATTTTTCCTCGTCAAATTCGGGCCATACGCCGTCCGAAGCGAGCATTTTGCCGAAGCCCTGCCGTTCCCACATTTCCTCCGTTATATGCGGCGCGAACGGGTTTACAATAAGCAAAAGGCTTTTAAGCTCCGCACGGTTGATTTTACCGTTATCGTAAATTGTGTTGAGAAGCGTCATAACGGAAGCTATTGCGGTGTTGAATTTCATACTTTCTATATCTTCCGTAACCTTTTTAATCGTCTTGTGCATGGAGGAGGAAAGCTCCTTTGAATATTCGTCGCCGTCTGCGAGCATTTCCTGAAGCTTCCATATTCTGTCGATAAATCTCTTGCAGCCCTTAACGCTTGATTCGCTCCAGGGCGCGGCCTGCTCGTAATCGCCCATAAACAAAACATAGGTGCGTAAAACGTCGGCGCCGTACACGTCGACAACCTCGTTGGGGTCTATGACGTTGCCCCTCGATTTACTCATCTTAACGCCGTCGGGTCCTAAAATAAGCCCCTGCGCCGTTCTCTTTAAATACGGCTCTTTAAATGGTACCGCGCCTATATCATAAAGGAATCTGTGCCAAAATCTTGAATAGATAAGATGCCTTGTAACGTGCTCCATACCGCCGTTGTACCAGTCCACGGGGCCCCAGTAATTGAGCTTATCCATATCGGCGAGCGCAGATGAATTGTGCGGGTCGATATAGCGTAAGAAATACCAGCTTGAGCCCGCCCACTGCGGCATGGTGTCGGTTTCACGCTTTGCGTCCTTACCGCACTTGGGGCATTTGCAATTTACAAAGGACTCGATTTTTGCAAGCGGACTTTCGCCGTCCTGACCGGGTTCAAAGTTTTCAACCTCGGGAAGCTTTAACGGAAGATCCTTGTAATCCACGGGAACCATTCCGCAATCGGGACAATACACAATCGGAATAGGCTCGCCCCAGTAACGCTGACGGTTGAACGCCCAGTCCTTCATCTTGTACTGAACGCCGCCCTCGCCTATGCCTTTTTCGGTAAGATAATCTATCATCTTGGCTATTGAATCTTTTTTGTTAGTCATACCGTTAAGGAAGCCGGAATTAACCATCTCGCCGTCGCCCGTGTACGCTTCGACGGAAATATCCCCTCCCTTAATTACCTCGATAATATCTATACCGAATTTCTTTGCAAAATCATAGTCCCTCTGGTCGTGCGCAGGAACCGCCATAATAGCGCCCGTGCCGTAGCCCATCATTACATAGTCGGATATGTAAATGGGTATATCCTTGCCGTTTACTGGATTTTTTGCGGTGAAGCCTTCAAGCCTTACGCCCGTCTTATCCTTAACGAGCTGTGTGCGCTCGAACTCGGTTTTCTTTGCACATTCCTCACGGTACGCCTTAACCTCGTCCATATTTTTGATAATGCCGGCGTACTTGTCTATCATAGGATGCTCCGGCCCCATGACCATAAAGGTTACGCCGAAAAGCGTGTCGGGACGGGTGGTGTAAATCCTGAAGCTCTCATCGGCTTCGTTTACCGCAAAGGTTACGAAAGCACCCCTCGATTTGCCTATCCAATTCTCCTGCTGAAGCTTGATATTCGGAAGATAGTCAACCTCCTCAAGCCCTTCAAGAAGCTTGTCGGCATACTCGGTAATTCTCAAATACCAAACATCCTTTGATTTTTGGACTATATCGCTGTGGCATATATCGCACTTACCGCCCTGTGAATCCTCGTTTGAAAGCACAACCTTGCACGACGGGCAATAGTTTACAAGGGTTTTGTCACGAAACGCAAGACCGTTTTCAAACATTTTGAGGAAAATCCACTGAGTCCACTTGTAGTAATCCTCCTGAGTGGTATCTATTACTCTTGTCCAGTCAAACGAAAAGCCGACCCTTTTAAGCTGAGAGGTAAACTTTTCGATGTTCATATCCGTTACTTTTCTCGGATGAACGCCCGTCTTTATGGCGTAATTTTCGGTGGGCAGGCCGTAAGCGTCAAAGCCTATCGGAAAAAGCACGTTATAGCCCTGAAGCCGTCTTTTTCTCGAAACGACCTCAAGCCCGGAATACGCCTTGATATGACCTACATGCATACCCGCGCCCGACGGATACGGAAATTCGACAAGGGCGTAAAACTTCGGCTTATCCGAATTGTCCCGAGCATGGAAAACGCCCGCCTGCTCCCACTTATCCTGCCATTTTTTCTCGATTTGTTTAAAATTGTAATCCATAATCGCGTCCCTCTGTATATGAATAGTTAATTTTTATCTGTTTAATTGTCGCTTAACCAATCAGAAACGTCAACGTCCTGCGCGTCCTGCCAGAGCTTTTCAAGATTGAACAGCTCCCTGTTGTCGGGCGTAAAGATATGGCATACGACGTCGGCATAGTCCAAAAGTATCCAGCCCGTCGCCCTGCCCTCGATATTTTTGGGCTTAACGCCGAGCTCGGAAAGCTTATCTTCAACCTCCTCGGCAAGCGACTTTACATGCGTTGAAGACGTGCCGCCCGCTATTATAAAATAATCTGCAATGGAGGTTAAATCCGTAATTTTAAGCACCTTGATATCGGCAGCTTTTTTTGAATCAAGAATTTTAACGATATTTTCTACTATTTCATCTGTCGTCATCTTTTTTACTTCCTTTCTCTTTTTTCATTTTAAGTACGGTTTCATTATATGCAAAAAGGCTGTCGGGATCAATAACGCCCAATCGGTTAACCTGTTTTGTTACGGTATATTGCAAGCCGTACAGCATAGCCTCGTCAAGGCTTCTTTCCGCCTTTTCCCTCATAACGTCGGCGTCGGGATAATCCCTGTCGGCAGAGGTGTAATCCGCAATATAAACCACCTTGTCAAGCAGACTCATACCCGCCCGCGCCGTTGTGTGATACCGCACGGCGGAAAGTATCTCCTCGTCCTCGACCCCAAGCTCGAAGCGCAAAAACAGCTCGCCGCTTTGGGCGTGCCATACAGGCGAGTTTGCAAGCTGAGTTTCGCTCATTTTGCCGTCGTACTTTTCGATAAGCCTTTTTTGAAAATCAATATCCGTATCTTTCATTATATCGTGAATAAGTCCGGCAGTAAAGGCTTTTTCTTCATCTGCGCCGTATTTTTTTGCAAGTTTTTTTGCCTGCTCGGCGACATTAACGCTGTGATTAAAACGGTATTCGGATAATCTTTTCTTTATTTCTTCAAGGAATTCATCGTTTCTTTCGGTATCCATAAATGCCCCTGTCCTCAATATATTTACAGACCTTTTCGTTAAGATATTTGCTCACGTCGCCGCCCGAAGAAAGCAATTCCCTAAGCTTTGTCGAGCTGATTTCCAAAGGCTCGCAGGGCGAAATTATTATCCCGCCGCCCTCAAGGCCGTCTGTTTTGACATTAAGTCGGGAAATGGCGTAGCTTTTGAGCCTATCGAGGTCGTCTCCGTTCTCCCTTGAAGCCACGCAAAGGGTGCAGCCGCGCATAATTTCCTCATATCTGTACCACTTGTCGAAGCATAGGAACATATCCGAGCCGATAATCAAATAAAAATCGTCGTCCGGGTATTTTTCCCTAAGCTCCCTTAAAGTAAAAACGGTATAGCTGTCCGAGCTTCGGTCGATTTCCATACGGCTTACTTCATATTTGGGGTCGCAAAAGGCGAGAACGCACATCTCATACCTGTTTTCATCGTCTGCAAGATTTTCCCACGGCTTATGAACGGGTTTCTTGTCGGGAATTATCAAAACCCTGTCAAGCCCGAGCCTTTCGGTAAAATCGTTTACTATCCTTTCGTGTCCCCTGTGCGGCGGATTGAATGTTCCGCCGAAAATGCCTGTTTTCATAGCTTATCTTTTTGCGGGCTTCTTTTCGTGAAGCTTGGGATTATATCTGTAAAAAATCATAACGCCGCCTATTACCGCGACGACCTGCGAGCCCGTCCTGTTTGCAAGCTCCTCGGCAACCTTGCCCGCGGACTCCGGGCAGGTATCCCGCAGGACCTTTATTTTTATAAGCTCTCTTGCCGTAAGCGCGTCGTCCGTCTGCTTAACAAGCGCGTCAGAAATTCCGCCCTTACCCACTTGAAACAGAGCTTCAAGCGAATTTGCCCGAGCCCTCAGACCTGCTCTTTCCTTGCTTGTCATAACTGCTCCTTTAACAAAAACAAAATTACTTTTTTAAATATTCGGGCAATTTTTTTGCAAATTCACGCAAAGCGTTGCCCCTATGGCTTATTTTATCCTTTTCCTCGGGTGAAAATTCCGCAAACGCCCTGCCGCCGATATAAAAAAGCGGATCGTAGCCGAAGCCGTTTTCGCCCTTTTCCTCAAAGCCTATCAAACCGTGACATTCTCCCCTTACGGTAAATTCTCTGCCGTCGGGGAACACGCAGCAGACGCAGGCGACGTATTTTGCGGTTCTGTCCGAAGCCTTAACGTCCTTTAAGCAATCAAGCAATTTTCGGTTGTTCTTTTCGTCGTTGCCGTGATCGCCCGCAAACCTTGCCGAATACACGCCCGGAGCGCCGTCAAGAGCGTCAACCATAAGCCCGGAATCGTCCGCAATGCAGGGCATACCGCTTTCCATACAGCCGGACCGCGCCTTTAGACGGGCGTTTTCCTCAAAGCTTGTACCCGTTTCCTCAACGTCCGTTAAATCTATACCCGCTTCGTCTGCGGTTTTTACCGAAACGCCGAGCGGCGAAAGTATCCTTTCAAGCTCGGCTCTTTTTTTCATATTATGAGTGGCGATTAAAAAGTCCAAAAAATCCCCTCTTCTCCTTTTTCTCTTTCTTTTCTTCCGCTTCCTCGGATTCTGTTTCTTTCTCTATCTCCGCCGCTTTTTCCGCTTCGTCGGATACCGGCTCGCTTTGCGTTTCCGCAGTCTGCTCTGCCGAAGCTTCGCCCTCTCGCTGAGGCGGCAAAATATCGTCGAGCATATCCGATACCATTTCGTCTATCATCTGCGTTGCCTGTTGTAATTGAGAAGCTCCGCTTTCATTTGCCGAGGAGTCGAAACCCTTGTCTGCTTTTTCGCCTTTCGGGGATGCAGCTTCCTGTGGAGGAAGCCCTTGAGCCTGTTCTTTGCCGTTTGCGTGTCCATCGTCAGAGCCTCGTACACCGCCCAGGACGTTTTCAGCAATTTTTTCGCTTTCAAGTTCATCTTCCTCCTCATACTCTATTTTTTCAAACAGTCCGTCCGCAAACGCCTGCGGTTTAAACGGCTGTAAATCGTCTATCTGTTCTCCCACGCCTATAAACTTAACGGGTATGCCCAGTTCGTTTTTGATTGCAAGCACTACTCCGCCCCTTGCGGTGCCGTCGAGCTTTGTAAGCACTATGCCCGTAATATCGGCGACGGCTTTAAATTCCTTTGCCTGATTAACGGCGTTCTGACCCGTTGTGGCGTCAAGCACAAGCAGTATTTCCCTGTCCGAATAGGGAAGCTCCCTGTCGATAACCCTGTAAATCTTGGCGAGCTCCTCCATAAGATTCTTTTTGTTGTGAAGCCTGCCCGCCGTGTCGATGATTACTATATCCGTATTTCTTGCCTTTGCGGCGTTTACGGAATCGAAAACCACCGCCGCCGGATCCGCTCCCTCGGCGTGCTTAACTATCTCAACGCCGGAGCGATCCGCCCATATCTGAAGCTGGTCAATGGCGGCGGCCCTGAAAGTGTCGGCGGCGCCCAAAAGCACCTTTTTGCCCTGCGACTTATACATTGCCGCAAGCTTGCCTATGGTTGTGGTCTTGCCTACGCCGTTAACGCCTATTACGAGTATAACGGACGGCTGGGTGATAAGCCCCATATCCTCGCCGCCGTAAAGCAGTTCGGCGACGATATTTTTCATCTCCTGTTTTATGGCTTCCGAATTTTTAAGCTTTTTTTCGGCGACGTTCTTTTTAAGAGTTTCCGTTATTTGGACGGCGGTAACCATACCCACGTCCGCCATAACGAGTATTTCCTCAAGCTCCGAATATAAATCGTCCGTAATCTCCTCCGCGTTATCGAACAAATCGTCGATAGCGCCGGACATTTTATTTCTCGTCTTTGTAAGTCCGAAATTTATTTTACTGAAAATTCCCATTGCCAAACCTCCGAAACAGTCTGTTTATTTTAAAATCAAGCCAAGCCGAGCTTTTGAGCCATTTCCGCCGTCCTCAATTCAAGCAGCTTTGAAACGCCCTTTTCCTGCATGGTGACGCCGTAAAGCACGTCCGCCTCCTCCATAGTTCCCCGCCTGTGCGAGATAAGGATAAACTGGGTGTTGTTTGTCATTCTTCTGACATAGCTTGCGTAACGCCCTACGTTTACGTCGTCAAGAGCCGCCTCGACCTCGTCAAAAATGCAAAACGGCGCGGGCGTTACCTTTAAAATCGCAAACAAAAGCGCAATAGCCGAAATTGCCTTTTCGCCGCCCGAAAGCAGGTCTATGTTCTTGACGTTTTTACCGGGAGGCTGAACCTTGATTTCGATATTGCATTCAAGAATATCAAGCTCGTTTTCCAAGCGAAGCTCCGCTCTGCCCCCTCCGAAAAGCTCTCTGAAGGTTTCGCCGAAGCAGGCGTTGATTTTATTAAAGCTCTCCCTGAATTGGGACGCCATTTTTCCCGTTAAATCATAAATAAGCTTGTTAAGCTCGTTTTTGGATTTTTCAACGTCGTTTATCTGACCGGACAAGAACTCGTACCTTTCGGCAACCTCCTTGTACTCCTCGATAGCCGAAACGTTTACCGAACCCAAAGCCTTTATCTGCGCTTTAAGCTCCGTAAGGCGCTTGCCTGCGGCGTGATAATCTTCGATAACTATTTCAAGCGAAGCGGCTTCCCTGCGAGTGAGCTGATATTCCTCGTAAAGCTTTGCGGAAATATCGTCGTACTCCTTACGCATGGATATTTTCTTTTCCTCCAAACGGGCAAGCTCGCTGCCAAGCTGTTCGCGCTCGGTTGTTTTTGAGCGTTCAAGCAGCCTCATATCGTTCTGCTGCTTTTCAAGAACATTTCGGTTTTCTATAAGGGCTTCTATATCCGACCTTGAATTTTCGGACGCTTTTTTTAAATCCGAAACGTTAAGCTTTAAATTTTCTATATTCTTTTCAAGCTGTATATTCTTTTCCCTGATTTTCAAAATCTCTGCGTCAAGCACGCTTTCCTTATCGGTGTGCCCCTCTTTTCGGGCGTTAAGATGGCGCAAGGTATCCTCGTTTGTCTGAATATCCTTTTTAAGAGAAAGAGCCTCCAAGCTCAACTGCGACGCCTTTTTTGAAAGTTCCTCCCTCGAAGCCACGATTTCTTCCCGACGTCCCGTGATTTTTTCAAGCTCCAGCTCCTTTTCGGAAATAAGCTTAGTGAGCCTTTCGGTTTCCGAAGCCGCATTTACCGCGCCCTTGCTTATATCGTCAATACGCTTTTCAAGAGTTTCCCTTTCCTCTGAAAGCTCCTTTACCGTACCGGACAAAGCTCCGAGCTGTTCCTCTTTAAGCTTAAATTCGCCTTCGAGCCTGATTTTTTCCTCATTTTTTCTGAGTAAATCGCCCTCTGCGCCTTCAAGCTCCGCCGAAGCCTTGGCGGCGTCCTCGCTGAGCTGTTTATAATCGGATTCCAAGCTCTTAATTTGGTTCTTGATTGACTCAAGTCCTTTTTTCAGCCTGTCTATCTCGTTTCCCCTGCTTAAAATGCCCGCGTTTTGGGTTCTTGAACCGCCCGTCATACTTCCGCCGGCATTGACAACCTGACCGTCAAGAGTAACTATCTTAAAGCGGTAATTGTATTTTTTTGCTATGCTTACCGCGCAGTCCATATCATCGCAGACAACCGTTCTGCCGAGCAAAGAATTGATAATTTCGGAATATTTGCGCTCGCAGGAAACGAGCTTGGATGCAATGTTTATATAACCGTATTCGTCGTCAAGTCCCTTTTCCGTAAGAGTTTTCCCTTTAATTGCGGAAACGGGCAAAAACGTTGCCCTGCCCGAACGCGATTGTTTTAAGAAAATAATCGCCGCTTTGGCGTCGTTTTCATTGTTTGTAACTATATTCTGAACCGCGGCGCCCAAGGCGGTTTCAATAGCCGCGGAATATTTTTCGCCGACCGTGATAAGCTGTGAAAGCGGCCCGTCTATTCCGCGCAAAGCGCCCCTTTTGACCTCGTTCATAACCGCCTTTATCGAACCGGAATAGCCCTCCATATTTTTTTCAAGCTCTTTTAGTATTTTTATCCTGTCCTCGGCGTTTTGAAATTCTCTCTGCTTTTCAACAAGCCTGTCCTTACATTCTCCTGCCTTTTTCCCTCTCGCCTCGAAGCGCATGGAGTAGCCGTCGATGGAGTTTTTAACGCAAGCGATTTCCTCCTCGCAGTTTTTAAGAGCCTCTTTTGCTTCGTCCCTGCTCTTTTTACATTTCTCGTACACTTCCCGCCTGCCGCCGAGAGCCTCGTCGATGGCCTTAATCCTCGCCTCGATTTCACGGGTGGAGGAATTTGCGGTTTCGCTCGTTACCCTGTTGTCCGCAAGCTCAACGGAAAGCGACGATATTTCGGAGGATAAAAGCTGCGCCCTGTCGGAAATTTCCGAATTGCTCGCCTTAAATTCTTCCTCTCTTTTTGCCAAAAGGGCGGTTTTTTCCTCAATTTCGCTTATCTTCGCCCTTGCGTTCTCTATATTTTCCCGAGCTTCCCCGATTCGCTCGTCAAGATGCTGCTTCGTTTCGTTTTCAAAGCCTTTGTCCTTTTCGAGCCTTTGGATAGCTTCATTGTTATGTAAAATTGAGTTTTCCTCAACCTTTATCTGCGTTTCGAGTGCGGAAAGCTGCTCCTCCGAAACGGAAGATTTGCTCCTGATTTCTTCGATTTTGACGTTGATTTGCCTTATGCCGTCGGCAGCCTCGTCTATCTTTTTTTCGATTTCCCCAAGCTCCTGCTCCGCCTGCCTGTAGTTTACCTCGGCAGTTGAAATTTTATGCTCCTGCTCGCGCAGTCTTTCGTTGGTTTTTTCAATGGTATCAAGCCAAATTCCTATTTCAAGCTGTTTTTTTTCATCAGCCAAAACTATAAATTTCTGCGCCTTTTCGCTCTGCGCTTTAAGAGGGCCTATTCTCGATTCAAGCTCCGTAAGTATATCCCTCAGGCGCACAAGATTTTCCTCCGCCTGACTAAGCCTTTTTATTGCGTCGGCGCGGCGGTAACGGAAATGCGAAATTCCCGCCGCTTCCTCAAGCATTTCGCGGCGTTCGCCCGCCCTTGAAGACACCATATCGGCTATTTTGCCCTGACCGACTATGGAATATCCGTCCCGACCGAGTCCCGTATCCATAAAAAGCTCGTTTACGTCCCTGAGCCTTGCGCTTTCGCCGTTAATGAGATATTCGCTTTCGCCCGAACGGAAATAACGCCTTGTGACGAAAACCTCGTCTTTGTCCCCTGCAAGCGCCCTGTCGGTGTTGTCAAGGCGCAGAGTAACCTCCGCAAAGCCCTTAGCCTTGCGTATGTCCGTTCCGTCAAAGATAACGTCCTCCATCTTTGAGCCTCTCAGGTTTTTGGTTGACTGCTCGCCCAAAACCCAGCGCACTGCGTCGGAAATATTGCTTTTGCCGCTGCCGTTAGGCCCTACGACGGCGGTTATGCCCTTATTGAATTCAAGTACCGTTTTATCGGGGAATGATTTAAAACCCTGCATTTCCAGCGCTTTTAAAAACATATTATAATTCCTTTACCTTGATTTCATAATCATCCAAAAAATCGTTACCTTTTATTTTACAATAAAAGCCCGCTTTTTTCAATGCTTTTTCGTTTCTTTTTGACTGCCCTATCGCTTTTGAAATTGATTTTTGAGGCACTTCTATAACGTACTGCCTGCCCCTGTCCTTTTTGCCCAGACATTCAAGCATTTGTTTAAGATATATCTCGCCCTCGCACAGCTCTCTGAACGCGGGGTGATATGCTCCCGCTATGTAACCTTCCTCTACCGAGCCGCCGGAATGAAGCCCGAGCCTTATAACCTTGACGCCGTTTTTTCGGAACATCAAAAGAAGCAGGGCGCAAAGTTCAACCGCCTCGTCGAGGCTCTGCGCTTTGTATTCGCCTGTTTCAAGCCTTTTTGCAAGCTCGGTATTTTCAAGCACTATTGTGGGATATATCCTTACGGTATCGGGCTTTAAATCTATAAGCCGCCGAGCCGTTAATATATCCTTATCCCTGTCCGAGCCGAAAAGCCCCGTCATCATCTGAAGCCCGAGCGAAAAGCCGTACTCCGAGATAAGCCGCGAAGCGTTTACGACGTCCTCGGCGCTGTGTCCTCTGTTGTTAAGCGCAAGCACCGAATTGTCCATACTCTGCGCGCCCAATTCAATCGAGGTAACGCCGTAACGTTTTAAAATTTCAAGCTTACGGCCGTCAATGCAGTCGGGACGGGTGGAAATTCTTATGCCCTTAAAATATTTTTTGTCGATATATTCTTTTGCGCTTTCGAGCAGAGAAATCATATATTCCTCGTCTATTGCGGTAAAGCTTCCGCCGAAAAAGGCTATTTCCGAATTTTCGGGATTTGCATTGCCGCTTTTTACCGCAATTTCGCAGGCTTTTCTCACGTCTTGCGCAACGGGACTGTTCAGCGCTCCCGATATAGTCCTTTGGTTGCAGAAGCTGCAGCGGTAGGGACAGCCCGCATGCGGCACAAACAGCGCAACATTTGCATGCTTCAAATTCCCATCAGCTCCAACGCCTGTTTTGCCGCCTGCTGCTCGGCTTTTTTCTTGCTTTTATCCGTTCCCCTGCCTATGACGTTTGAATTGAGATGCACCTCAACCTCAAACAGCTTGTTGTGATCGGGGCCCGATTCGGAAACGACCTCGTATTTAAGCTCTTCTCCGTGATTTCTCTGTACAACCTCTTGCAAGATTGTTTTGTAATCCTTAAAATTCGGTTTTTCTTCAACATAAGGAGCTACGAACCTCAACACAAAGCTTTTTGCCTGCTCTATTCCCGAATCAAGATAAATTGCGGCTATAAGCGCTTCAAAAGCGTCGGAAAGAACCGACGGTCTGTTCCTTCCTCCCGTCAGTTCCTCGCCGCGGCTCAATTTTATGCGGGCGCCGAGGTTGATTTGCTTTGCAAACTCAAAAAGCGAATTTTCACACACGGCGTAGCTTCTGAGCTTGGTAAGCTCTCCTTCGGGGAAGCTCGTATGGTTTTGGAAAAGATATTCCGCCGTCACAAAGCCCAAAACGGAATCGCCCAAAAATTCAAGCCTTTCATTGTCGCCGAGCGCGGTGTGGTTTTCATTTGCGTATGACGAATGGGTTAAAGCCTTTTCAAGCAGCTTCTTATTCTTAAATTCATATCCTATTATCTGTTCAAACTCGCTCATTTTCACTACCTCTAAATGAGTTTTCAACTATATCTATATATCCCGACTGCGTAAACTTAACCGCCTGAGCTATTGTATTCTTAACAGCATATGCGTCCGACGAACCGTGAGCCTTAAACACGGGCTTACGCACGCCTACAAGCGGAGCTCCGCCGTATTTTTTGTAGTTCATACTTTCCTTAAATTCATCCATACCCGATTTTACGCCGAGATATGAAAGCTTTGTTAAAATATTTTTCTTGAATATATCCTTAACGCGGTTTGAAATCGCCTTTGCCGCGCCCTCGTACATCTTTATTATCATATTGCCCGAAAATCCGTCCGAAACTATAACGTCCGCCTCGCCGAACGGTATACTTCGAGCCTCTATATTGCCTATGAAATTCAAATTCTTATCCTCTTTAAGCCTCTTGTAGGTTTCAACCGCAAGCGGCGTACCCTTTGTTTCCTCCGTACCTATATTGGCAAGCGCAACCCTCGGATTTTCAACGTCGAGGATTTTTTCCATATACAATTTGCCAAGCGCCGCAAACTGGCAGAGCATATCGCTGCTGCACTCGCAGTTTGCGCCCGTATCCACCAAAATAAACGGCTTGTTGTTTGAAGGCATAACCGCCGCAAGCGCAGGTCTTTTAATCCCCTTAATTCTCTTTACTATAAGCGTGCCGCCTACGAGTATTGCGCCGGTGCTTCCCGCAGAAATAAATGCGTCGCCTTCGCCGTCGGCAAGAGCGTCAAGCCCTACCCCCAGGGAAGTGCCTCTCTTTGACTTTACGATTTCCGACGGAGTATCGGTCATATCAAACACCGTATCCGCATTTTTTATTTGGAAGGAAGAAATATCGAGAGAATTTTCCTCGGCGCACTTTTCTATTAATTCCTTACTGCCGGTAAGTATTATATCAACGCCAAGCTCTTTTTTTGCCTCTGTGCAGCCCTTGATGATTTCAAGCGGAGCGTTATCGCCGCCGAACGCGTCAACTATGATTTTCATATTCCGTTCTCCTCCTTAAATCTTTTTAAATCGTTTAAAGCCCTGTTTGCAAGCGCCGTATATCTTTCGCTTTTATCCCTGATTTTGTTTTCAAGCGCAGGCAAAACGCCGAAATTTGCCCCCATAGGCTGAAAACTCTTCACGCTCGGGTCGCTTATGTAGCGGGAAAGCGCGCCCATCATAACGGTTTCGGGTAAGGTTACGGTGTTTTTCCCAAAAAGCCTTCTCGCCGCGTTTAAGCCGGCAAGTATTCCGGACGAGGCGGATTCCATATAGCCCTCCACTCCGGTTATCTGCCCGGCAAAGAAAATGTCCGGATTTTTACGCATAGAAAAATCGGAATTTAAAAGCTCGGGCGAATTTATAAAGGTGTTCCTGTGCATAACGCCGTAGCGCAAAAACTCGGCGTTTTTAAGAGCCGGAAACATCGAAAAAACTCTTTTCTGCTCCGTAAATTTCAAATTGGTCTGGAACCCTACAAGGTTATACATGGTCCCCTGCGAATTTTCACTGCGAAGCTGTAAATTCGCCCACGGTCTGCGTCCCGTTCTCGGGTCGATAAGCCCAACGGGTTTTAAGGGGCCGTAACGCATGGTATCCTTGCCCCTCGAAGCCAAGACCTCGATAGGCATACAGCCCTCGTAAACGTCCTTTTTCCTGTCAAAGCTGTGAAGCTCCGCGCTTTCCGCATTTATAATCGCCTCGTAAAACGCCTCGTACTCCTCCCTGTTCATAGGGCAGTTAATATAGTCGTCCCCGCCCCTGCCGTATCTTGACTGGGTAAATGCACAATTCATATCAATACTGTCCGAGGAAACTATCGGAGCCGCGGCGTCGTAAAAGAAAAGGCTGTCGCCGCAAAGCTTTTTAATCTCTGCCGATAGACTGTCGCTTGCAAGCGGTCCTGCGGCAATAATTACCGCGTCCGCCTGCGGCAAAGAGGAAACTTCCTTTGTAATTACGTTTATTTTCTCGGCCGATTTTATCCTGTCGGTTATTAATTTTGAAAACAATTCCCTGTCGACCGCCAAAGCTCCGCCCGCAGGTACGGACGTCTTTTTTGCGGCGCAGACGCATATCGATTCAAAACAGAGCATTTCTTCCTTTAAAAGCCCTGCGGCGGAATTCAGCCGCTGTGCTTTCAGAG
The DNA here is from genome assembly GCA_947630835.1 of uncultured Clostridia bacterium. Taxonomy (GTDB): domain Bacteria; phylum Bacillota; class Clostridia; order Oscillospirales; family Acutalibacteraceae; genus Fimenecus. The sequence goes on from CANRIZ010000015.1 coordinate 51,585, forward strand.
AATTTGAACATACAAGCTCCGCAAAATTGTCGGATTTATGCGCCGGCGAACGCTTTATCGGCTTCATCTCGTACAAATCGACCTCAACGCCGTATTTATTGAGCTGCCATGCCGCCTCGCACCCTGCGAGCCCCGCTCCGATAACTGCTGCTTTCATCCGTTATTCCTCTTTTTTGGCTCTTTTCTTTCTCTCCGCCTTTTTCTCAAACCCGCATTTTTCGTCAAGGCAAACCAAAAGCCCGCCCTTACGCTTAAACAGCGATTTTCCGCATTCGGGGCAGATTTCGTCCGTCGGCTTATCCCAAGTCATAAAATTGCAGTCGGGGTAATTGTCGCAGCCGTAGAAGACGTAACCCCTTTTCGATTTCTTTTCAATAACTTTTCCGCCGCAAACGGGACATTTAGCGCTTGTTTCTATAACAAAGGGCTTTGTGTTTTTACATTCCGGATACCCGGGGCAGGCAAGGAATTTTCCGAACCTTCCGACCTTGACTACCATCATTCTGCCGCATTTTTCGCAGGGAATGTCCGTTACGTCCTCCTGAAGCCGGATTTTAACTCCCGACATATCCTTTTTTGCCTTTTCAAGCGTTTCTTCAAAGCCGTCATAGAATTTATGAAGCATTGCGATATAATCTATTTCGCCGGCTTCTATCTTGTCCAAATCCGACTCCATATTTGCGGTGAATTTTACGTTTACTATATTGGGGAACTGCTGTTTTAAAAGATTAACCACAGCCTCGCCCAGTTCCGTGGGAACAAGCTGTTTTTTCTCCCTTTTTACATACTCCCTTTGAAGTATGGTGGAAACTATCGAAACATAGGTGCTCGGTCTTCCTACGCCCGTTTCCTCAAGAGCCTTGATAAGCGAAGCCTCCGAATACCTTGCGGGCGGCTGTGTAAAATGCTGATTTCCGTCTATACTCTTTAATTTCAGCTTATCGCTTTCGTGAATTTCGGGAAGGATGTTCTCTCCCTCCTCGTCGTCGTCCGTGCTTACCTCATAAAGCCTTGTATATCCGTCAAACTTTACGCTGTAGCCCGAAGCCGAAAAGATAAGAGCCTTGCCCTTTTGCCTGTCCTCATCCCTTGCGGCGCTTATTTCAACCTTAACCGTATCCTGCACGCATGCGGACATAAGGCTTGCGGTAAACCTTTTCCAAATAAGCGAATAGAGTTTAAACTGATCCGCAGTAAGGCTGTCCTTAACCTTATCGGGCGAAAGCGACGGTATGGTGGGTCTGATTGCCTCATGCCCGTCCTGAGCGCCCGCCTTTGTTTTATAGTACCTCGGCTTATCGGGAAGATAGCTCTTGCCGTACTCGTTTAAAATGAACTCGTTTCCCTGCTGCCTTGCCTCCTCGGAAATACGAAGCGAATCCGTCCTCATATAGGTAATAAGACCGGTTGTGCCTACGCCCTTAACCTCCATACCTTCGTAAAGCTCCTGGGCAAGCTTCATAGTCTTTTTGCCCTGGAAGCCGAGCTTTCTTGAAGCGTCCTGCTGAAGAGTCGAGGTGGTAAACGGAGGCGCCGGTTGGCGCTTTCTTGTGCCTTTTTTAACCGAATTTACAATATAATCCGCATTGTCGAGCCTTGCAAGATAACCGTCCGCCTGCTCCTTGTTTTCGATTTTCACCTTTCCGTTTTCATCTGCCGAAAGCGAAGCGGCAAAGGTCTTTTTTGACGACGGAGCGGTAAACTTAGCGTCTATGGACCAGTATTCCTCGGCGTTGAACTTTCTTATTTCTTCCTCTCTGTCAACTATGAGCCTGACCGCAACGGACTGAACGCGTCCCGCCGAAAGACCCCTCCTTATTTTCTGTGAAACGAACGGGCTTAATTTATAGCCGACTATACGGTCAAGTATACGCCTCGCCTGCTGAGCGTCAACCAAATCGAGGTCGATTTTTTCCGGATTTTCCATACCCTTTGTGACGCTCGTCTTGTTTATCTCGTTAAATTTAACCCTGTTTTTTATGTTCATATCAAGGTCAAGCACGGTTGCAAGATGCCATGAAATTGCCTCGCCCTCACGGTCGGGGTCGGTTGCGAGATATACGCAATCCGCGTCCGAAACCATCTCTTTAAGCTCCTTTACAAGCTTTTCCTTGCCCTTGACTATAGCGTATTTGGGGGCAAAATCGTTTTTCACGTCAACGCTAAGCTTTGCGGCGGGCAAATCCCTGATATGCCCTACGGAAGCGGTGACCTTGTACGACTTGCCGAGATACTTTTGGATTGTTTTTGCCTTTGAAGGCGACTCAACTATTACTAATTTAGACATAATAACTCATCCTATACTTATTTTTTTATATTTTCTGCCGGGCAAAACCTCGATAAGCCCTTGCATTTCAAGCTCGGTAACCGCCGTCATCACTTTATATGCCGGCAAGCCGGATTTCCTTACGACGTCGTCAAATTCCGTTTCACCGTCGATTGCTTCGTAAACGGTTTTGGCGTTTTCGCCTATGTCCTCCGGCAAAGCCTTAAAGCGCGGCGCGGTATTTTTGCTTTGCTCCGGTTTTATTTCCTTTTCAATCTTTTTTCTTTTAGCCTTTTCTTTCTTCTCCGAGTTTATACCGTCGAAAACAAATTTATCGCTTTGGGGCATAAGCTTTGAAAGCGGAGTATCCGCGCCCTCAAGCTTAATTTTATCGGGATAAACGTTAGCATATTCCTCCGCAACGTCCGCGGCGGTAAAGATTGGCTTTGCGCCGTCGCGTATCAGTTTGTTTGCTCCGGTAAACGATGAAGAAAACACGTCACCCGGGACTGCGAAAACGTCTCTGTTTTGTTCCGCCGCATATTTCGCGGTAATAAGCGAGCCGCTTCGCTCGCCCGCCTCTATAACCACCGTGCCAAGCGACATACCCGATATTATCCTGTTCCTCGTAGGGAAGGTATGCCTTGAAGCCTCGTAAAACGGAGGGTATTCCGTAATGAGCGCTCCGTTTTGCGCTATTTCGCGCCTGAGAGCTTCGTTCCCCTTTAAATAGCCTGTTCCGAAACCGCAGCCGAGTACCGCAACGGTCTTGAAGCCCGAATTGATTGCACCCGAATGGGAGGCGCTGTCAACGCCTACCGCCGCGCCAGAAACAACGGTAAGTCCCGTTTTTGAAAGCTCCGACGCAAGCAGCTTTGCCGCATTTATGCCGTAGCTTGACGCTTTTCTTGTGCCGACCATTGAAATAAACATTCTGCTTGCAAGCAGACGGCTGTTTCCGTCAACATAAAGCACGGCGGGAAAATTGCAAATTTCCCTCAGCAAGGGCGGATAATCCGAATCGTCCGGAGTTATTATATCCCAGTGGTTATCGGAACACGCTTTCATAATTTGACCGGATTCGGACGGGCTGTACTTTGAAAGCCTGTTAATCTGATTGCCGCTGAAAAGCCCCGATATACGCCAGTTGTAGCTGCCCGCCTCATAAAGCGTCCTTGCAGAGCCGTAGTAGTTAATCAAATCGTCAATTCTTGCCGCAAATCCGAGTGTTCTTTGCAGCCAAATCCAATACTCACAGTTTGTCATTTTGTCATTTCCCACATAGTTATAACCGCCGCGGCCGAAGCGTTTAGCGATTGGGCGTTACCCGACATTTTTATTGTAGCGAGAACCGAAGCGGCCTCCTTAACACGGTCGCTCACCCCGTTGCCCTCGTTGCCTATTACCGCCAAAGCCCCCGATGAGAAATCAAGAGAGGTAATGTCGCAAGCGTCCGCGTCGGGTACGGTTGAAAAGGTCAACCCGCCTTTTTTATTAAAATCTTCTATCAAAGCGCAGAGGTCGGCGGCCTTTATTACGGGTATCCTTAAAAGACTGCCCATGGAAGCCCTGAGAGCCTTCGGATTGTAAATATCACAGCCTCCGGAAACGATAAGACCGTCAATTCCGAGGGCCTCCGCAGTTCTTGCGGCGGCGCCCAAATTGTCGGGGTTTTGCACGCAGTCAAGCGCAACGTATTTTTTCCCCGCCTCGACGGGCATTTCTCCGTTTTGCTTCATCTCTGCAAGCACAAAAACGCCCTGCGAATTTACGGTGTCGGAAAGCTTTTGCTTTACGCTGTCCGTAATAAGATAAACGCTTTGAGCATTGTCGGCTATTTCGTCGATTTTTTCGCCGTATTTGCCGACGGCCTCCCCGGTTACGAAAAGCTCCCTTATTCTGTAGCCGCTGTAAACCGCGTCGCGGCACAGGCGAAGCCCCTCGCACACAAAAAGCGACGCCGCGTATCTCTCCTTCGAGCTTGAAACGAGCTTGGCGGCATATTTTATTTTTTCGTTATTCCTGCTTGAAATTTCAATATAATTCATAATTAATCGACAAAAAATTTAACCACGCCTAATTTACGGCGTGGTTATAGCTTATTTAAGCGCTGCTTTTGCCTGCTCTGTAAGCGCTGTAAACGCTGTAGGATCGGAAATGGCGATTTCCGAAAGCATTTTACGGTTTAACGTAACGCCTGCTTTATTAAGGCCGTTAATGAATGTCGAATAATTCATACCGTTCATTTTGCAAGCGGCGGAAATTCTTGTAATCCAAAGTCTTCTGAAATCTCTCTTTTTCTGCTTTCTGCCGATATAGGCATACTGACCGGATTTCATAACCGCCTGCTTAGCGGTCTTGAAAAGGCTTGACTTTGAGCCATAGTAGCCTTTAGCAAGCTTTAAAACTTTATTTCTTCTTTTGCGAGTCATCATCGCACCCTTAATACGAGCCATTTTAAGATACCTCCGAAATTTTGTAGTAAGTGGCGTCAACCACGGAAATTAAGAATTATTTATAGGGGATAAGACGTTTAATCTGCCTCTGATTGGTAACGTCCGCAACAGCTGTCTTGCGAAGATTTCTTTTCCTCTTGGTTGATTTTTTGTTAAGAATGTGCGACTTGTAGGCGTGCGCCCTAATCGGTTTACCGTTTTTCGATAACTTAAAACGCTTTTTTGCACCGCTGTGAGTTTTAATTTTAGGCATTTTATTTTCCTCCTGAATGAAATAATTTACTTGGTTGGTATGGGAGCTAAAAACATAAGCATCTGCCTGCCCTCAAGCTTTGCGGCCTTTTCAACGTTGCTGACGTCGCCCAAAGCCTCGGCAAATTTTTTCATTGTTTCCTCGCCTATCTGGGGATGAGCCATTTCCCTGCCCCTGAAGCGGATTGAAACCTTAACCTTATGTCCCGAAGCGAGAAACTTCCTCGCCTGATTTGCTTTAGTATCAAAGTCGTGCGTGTCAATATTAAGAGAAAGCCTGATTTCCTTTGTTTCGATAATACGCTGGTTTTTCTTAGACTCTTTCTCCTTTTTTGACTGTTCAAATCTGAATTTGCCGTAATCCATAATTTTGCAAACCGGCGGGTTTGCGGTAGGCGCTATTTTAACGAGGTCGAGATTTTTTTCCTCTGCCTTTTTAAGCGCCTCTTTTGCAGACATTATTCCGAGCTGCTCGCCGTCAGCGGTAACGACCCTGACCGATTTATCTCGGATTTCCTCATTGAGCTGCATTTCTTTGATAGCGATGGATAATCACTCCCATAAAAATAAAATAAAAGCGTGAAACAACCGTTCACGCTCAATACACATAACGAACCGAAGCCCTTAAAGTATTGACCTGTGTCATTAAAAATCGCAGGTGAGAACGGAAAGTTCCTCTTTGTTGTATGAGTATAATACACCGTTAAGCATAATTTGTCAAGGGCTTTTTGCCCAAACCTTAAAAATCATTTTTTCAACAGCCCCGGAATAACTATCCATTCCCGAACTATGTTTTTCGTAAACGCTCCGATGGTAAGACGTGAAGAAAGCCTGTACGGCTCTATGCCGACGCGGCGCGCATAAACGCCCGACCGAAACTGGTGGAAGCCCGTGGTGATTATGACGGCTTCGTTTCCGAGTCCGAGCTTATCCAAAATCTCCTTTGAAAAAATCATATTTTCCCGAGTGGTGGTTGATTTGCTTTCCATTATGAGCCTGCCGCAATCCGCGCCGTTTTTTGTAAGGTAATCGAACATTGCACGGGACTCCGCCCTGTTTATTTCGTCCTCCCTGCCGCCCGAAAGTATCAAAACCGCGTCCTTGTCGGAATTCAAATACTCGAGCGCTTTATCGCACCTTCTTATCAGCATTTTGCTCATTTTGTTTTTGCGAACCGTACAGCCGAGCACTATTGCCGGCGTACCCTTCGGTATCTCCCTTTTTTCCCTTGCGCCGTTAATTATCAAAACGGACGCCGCGGCGCAATACAGTATTATTATTGTAATTATTACATATAAAAATATCATTTTTCTTCCTCTAAGAGCCTTTCAACGTCCCGCAGGTTTATCCTTTTTGAAACTATAAAGGTCTTTCGTCTGGGCTTACCCTTATCCGTTTCATACTTTCCGCATTTGCTTTTTTCGGGTGAGAAAATTCCGTATGACGAGGTAACCGCCGTTCCGTCGGAAAGCACGACGTTGCCGCAGTAAGCCGTATCGGCGTTTGCCGCCCTTGCGGGATTTTTCTGCCCCGGAAGATAAGTATGCGCAATTTTTATCCTGTAGTCGCCCTCCCCGCCGCTTTTTAAATCGTCATAAGAGCCTACCCAGGCAATCCAACCCTCCGAGTACCAGCCTCTCAACTTTTTCTCGCTGTAGCGCAGAACCTTTTTCCCGTCCCTTTCGATAGAGCGAAAAGTAATGAACAGCCTGCCGTCTTTAAGGTAATCCGCCTTGTGCCTTTCGCCGTTTATAGAGCTTGGCGCAAACACGGGGTAAGACCATGTTTTGCCCTCGTCGCTTGAAAAGCTCAAAAGGGAATTCACCTTTTTTGAATTGCTCCTTGTGATAAGCATAAGCTCGTCGCCGCTGCCGCCGTCGCTTCTTACGCATTCCACCTCGCACATCTGCGTGCTTTTTTCAATATCCCTGTACGCCGAAAAATACGGCTCGGGCTCGGACCAACACATTTTTCCGTTATCGTCGAAGCTTAAAATCGTTTTGTAATTGACAAAATCCCTGTCGTGAAACAGCCCCATCCACTTGTCGCAAAATTCGCCGTTCTCCTTTAGCTTTGTAAGGGAGCTCATTGCCACAATAGGATAAATTTTGCCCGCAAAGAACAACTCAAATTCCGAAAAAGTCTTTCCCTCGTCGTCGGAAAGCGAACAGTTGAAGCCGCCGACGGAGCTTTTTTCGTCCCACCATTTCGGATTTCCGCAAATCAAAATCAGCTTATCCGCAGTATCGCTTTGAGTAAAGCTGAGCCTGTAAACCGTAGGCGTTTCCTTGGATTTCTCCCAGCTTTTCGGAGGGTTTTCAAAAGCGTCAAAATACGACCTGCCGCCGTCGGCGCTCCTTTTTGCAAGCACCTTTCCCCTGCCGTGTCCCTCGGGATAAAAGGTGAGAATTTCGTCGCCGTTTACCGTGCAGGAATCGGGATGCCCAAGGTAACCCGTCCCCTCGTCCACAACAGTATATCGGTAAAGGTATTTAAGCTCCTCGCTTACGCCCTGCGGCTCGACGGATAAATCCACCTGAGGTATTGTATAATCCTTACCCCTGTTTTTCATAGCCGTTCCCCCTAAAATAAAAATCACCGACGGCATACTGTCATCGGTGATAAGATACAAATTATTTTGCTTCCGCTTCCCAGCCGAAATGATACTCGACGCAATCCGTGCAGTTAAAGCTTAAATCCTGGCTTCCCAAATATTCAAGCGAACCGACGCCGTTTACAACCGTAGTTATATTCATATTCTTTTCGTACCTGACCGTAAGAATATTGTCCGTAACGGCGTTAAACGTAGCGACTATAGTACAGGTGTTGAAGCCTACATTGTAATCGTCAACCGTAAAGTAATCCGCGCCCTTTTTCATTTCCTTGAGTATGTTTTCCTTGCCTCTGACCGAAAAAGCGTTTTTGACCGAAGCTTCGTCGTCCTTTAAAACTATTTTTACAATTCTTGTAGCGGCGGTGGGAACTTCCTCATCGTCCGAATTTGTAACCGTTTCGTAATTTACGGAGCTGAATACCGAAACGACGTTGTCCATAGTAAGCTTGCAGGCTTTTTCGTCGCCGTAAAGATACATAATATCGGTAAGATCCGTACCCTGTTCGGTAACGCCGGTTTTGCCGTTATCACCGTTGCTCAAATAGTCCCCGACGCCCTTTGTTACAAAGTAATCAAAGAATTTTGCCGCCGTTTTGACTTTTTCATCGCTTTCCTTGCCGTTTTGCGAAAACTCGATGCTGTCCGAATCGGTCCAAAAGCTCTCGTTATACTCGACTATGGGCTTTTCGGACTTTGCAAAGTTTACTTTTTCCACAAAGTAATTGAGGACGTCCTCAGCGTTGTCGGTGAGCTGTGCCTTTTCCTTATCGGAAAGAAGAGCCATTACGGAATTGAAAAGCTCGCTTCCCTCCTCGAAATTGTTTGCAAGGTCGTTGTAAGTCATATCAATAGTGACGTCGTCCTCAAGCTTATCGTATTCCTCAAAAAGAGAACCGAGTTTGTCCTGAGGGAGTACCTGTTTAAGTTCGCCGTACGTAAAGGTGAAAACAGCGTCCTTAAGGTCGGTTTTAACCTTAATCGCCACAGGCTGTTCAACGTTCTTATTAAGGATTTTTTCAACGCTGCATGAGGAAAGCATAACCGCAAGCATTGAAATTAACAAAATTGCCGATATTATTTTTTTTACTTTAGATTGCATATTTCAAACCCCTTTTGGTAGTTATCGGATATATAATAACATACTTTGTATGGATTTAACAATAGTTTTTTTGCAATATCTTAATATTCTTCTTTTAATCCCTGTTCGTCATACAAAAACGCCGCCTCAACCAGAACGCCTATTCCGGCTTCCACGGCTTTTAAGCTGAGTTTATCCGCCGTATCGAGCGTTGAGTGATAGAACCCCGCGGTTTCGGGATTTGCGGCGACGAGCGCCGAGGAGCTCATACCCGCCCTGCTGAAAGCGACGCAATCCGTTATAAATGCGGAAGTCCCGATATTAACGTCATATCCGGCGTTTTCCGCCGCCTTTTTAATAAGCGCCGCGGTTTTTCGGTCAAAAGCGGTACCCGTGTGCTTATCCTTGGCGGCAACGCACATTTTTTCAAATTCGTGGAGAGCGTCAACCGCTATTACGACCGTTTGCGTTTCGTCGTTTTTATGCTTTTCGGCGTAAGCCTCGGCGCCTCTCAATCCGCATTCCTTGCAGGAGGTTGAAAGGGCGGCAACCTCGGTATTTTCAAATCTTATGTTGTTGGCGTCCATAAAGCGAAGCACCGCAAGGCTTGAAAACACTCCGGTTAAATTTGAATTCGCGCCTTGGGAAACGGACTTAAAATTAATGAAAGCGAAGCACATAATTGCGGGAACTGCGCTTACGGCGGAAACGACAAGCATAACCGTATCCGCAGCCTGAGGGAGATTGAATAAGGCTGTAATATTTATGACAATATTAATTACCGCGGCCGCGACAAGGGCGCATATAACGGCATAGCTTTTCTTGTACCGCCATTCGTATGAAGAATCCATATTTCCCGCGAAAACGATTCTCCTCTTTGCCTGCGACGAGGCGTTCCTTGTGAAAATCACGTTTTCCGCAGTCTTTTTTGAAAACAGGAAATCTATAACTTTTCTTGACAAAATGAACTCGCCCGCAACAACCGCCAACGAAAGTACGCCTAAAACGGCGGCGGCCATACCGACGTAAAGAGACGCCGAGCCCAAAATGTTGAGCCTGCAAAGCACGCCGAGCGCAATGCAGAGCAAAAGCAGAGCGGCGCTTACGCTTATTGAGGCGGTAAACGCCTTGGGGCTTACGGTAAATTCCTCGCGTTCAACGCTGTCGCAAATATTTTGCATAGACTCCGCCGCATATTGCTGAGCCTTTTTTTCCTCTTCGCCGCCGGATTGCCGAGGACCCGTCTGCATACAGACCTTTTTTACCTCCCGAACGGTGTAGTTTGACATTTCCCTAATTCTTGACGGATAGTTTTGTACGCTTTCACACGCTTTCATATATTCAACTCCCAATTAATTGCGTTTTGGTTATTTTATCATATTATCACTTTTATGTCGATAATTAATTGTCAAATAAAAGAAAAAAATCGAAAAATTTTACTTTATAATTCGTGCAAAAATCGGTCGGGAATAAAAAAATTTGACATTTACGAAAAAAACAAATAGAATATACGCATAAATTTTATATCGGAAAGGCTGTTATGTATGACTCAAAATAACAGACGTGCGGAACCTGCCGACAGAAACCGGTCAAACAAAAAAAGAGCTTCGGGGAAAATCAACTTTAAGAAGCTTTTCAATTCTTTGGGAGCAAAGAAATATCTTGCAGCCGCATTGCTGGCAATTATGCTGCCGCTGCTTTTATGCTTTGCGATTGTGCATAAAAAGATACCCGAAAAGAGCGTAATCGTTCCCACAACTCAGGCTCCGGCAACAACGCAAGCGAGCAGTACCGTCATTTCCGACGAGCAGTTAAAGCAGCTTAATAAGGACTCCACAAACAAAAATTCCGACAATAAAAGTAAGGACGGCGAAAACGGCGAAGAGCAAAACGATACGGTTGCGCGCCGGATGGCAAAGATAATCGAGCCGACCGACGAGGAATATTGGTATTTGTCAATTATCGGGGTAAAATATCCGCTTCCCGAGAAATACGCGCCTTCGCTTTCGCCGTTAATCGAAGGCAGCTCGATTACGGTTGACGAAAGGATAGTTGAAAAATACCGTCAAATGTATGACGCGGCGAAAAAGGACGATTGCATACTCACCCCGTATTCGGGATACCACAGCTATTCGCTTCAAAAATCGTCTTACACAAGAAAGGTAAATTTCTATATTAATCAGGGCTTAGCGCAGGAGGAAGCGGAAAGCAAGGCAAGCTTAAGCGTACAGCCGGCGGGATGCTCCGAGCATAACGCGGGGCTTGCGGTGGATATAGTGAGCGCAAGCGAGGACTTCGCAAAGACTAAGGAATATCAATGGCTTTCGGACCACGCGCAGGAATACGGATTTATATTGCGCTACCCTGCCGACAAGACAAAAATAACCGGTATGGATTATGAACCGTGGCATTGGAGATATGTCGGCGAAGAAGCGGCGCAGAAAATGAAGGATAAGAACGAATGTCTTGAGGAATATCTCGGAATTGTTTAACGGAAAAGCAAACAAAATTAAGCTTATCACAAACTATTGACGGAAAAGGTCAAGCTTCGCTAAAATTCGCGGCGGGCAACAGTCAAAGCTTCGCTTAAATTTGCGGCGGGCGACGGTCAAAGCTTCGCACAAATTTACGCGGATAACTGTCAAAGCCACGCTTAAATTTGCAGAGCGCGACGATCAATGTTTTCCCCGACTTTTACAAAAGTCGGTGGGGTCGAGGGGCAAAGCCCTCGTCGCAGTCCGCAGACTGCGA
>CANRIZ010000016.1 GCA_947630835.1 uncultured Clostridia bacterium
GCAATCTTCCAATATGCTCATAAATCAACTTTTTGTCACTTGATATTTGTGGACATTTTAGCTTGCAATTTATATTTGGTTCTTTTTAACGCACTTTTACTTGACAATACTTTAAATCGGTAGTAAAATGTTAAAAAGTTTTGAAAGGAGTGCTTATAATGTTTAAAAAGCGTTATTACTTTATCTTTAGTAACGTGATGGAATAAACATTATTTGCATTTTTCGGCTTTTAATGATTACTCCACCACTTATTCGTTATGTTTAAGTGGTGTTTTTTTATGAAGGTAAGGGTGTTGATTATGACAGAGCTTGAAAAGGCGAGGCAGATTATTGACGAAACCGACAGGGAAATCGCAAAGCTTTTTGAAAAAAGAATGGACGCCGTTAAGCTCGTTGCGGAGTATAAGGCAAAAAACGGTCTGCCCATATTCGATGAGGAAAGAGAAAAAAAGATAATATCAAAAAATGTGGCGTCGCTTAAAAACGACAGCCTTAAAGGTTATTACGATACTTTTTTGCGTTCGTTTATCGGCGTTTCAAAAAAATATCAGGAAAGCCTTTTAAAGGGCTTGAAAATAGCCTTTTGCGGAACGGAGGGCGCATTTGCCGAAATCGCCTCGAAGAAAATTTTTCCCTACGGCAGGACGGTTGCTTTCGGCGATTTTTCGGGCGCATACAACGCCGTGCTTGAGGGCGACTGCGACTGCTGCGTACTGCCTATAGAAAACAGCTACGCGGGGGAAGTGGGGCAGGTAATCGACCTTATGTTCGAGGGCGACCTTTCCGTAAACGGCGTTTACGATATGCAGGTAAAGCAGAACCTTATCGGCATAAGGGGAGCGGGCATAAAGGACGTTAAAACCGTAATCAGCCACCCGCAGGCGCTTTCACAGTGCAATGTGTATATTAACGAGCACGGATTTTTTAAAGAGCAGGCGGCAAATACGGCTTTTGCGGCAAAAAAGGTTGCTTCGCTCAACGAAAAATCGGTTGCCGCAATCGCAAGCAAGGAGACGGCGGAGCTTTACGGGCTTGAGGTAATCGATCACGATATAAACGAGAGCGCGGTCAACACGACAAGGTTCGCGGTGTTCTCTCGCTCGTCTGCGCAGAACTCGCCCGACAACGAAAGGTTTATTCTCCTGTTTACGGTAAACGACGAGGTCGGAGCGCTTGCAAAGGCGGTAAATATAATCTGCGCTCACGGCTTTAATATGAGAATTTTGAGAAGCCGCCCCGTAAAGAACGTTCCGTGGCAGTACTATTTCTATGTAGAGGCGGACGGCGACAGAAATTCCGAGGAGGGACAGCGGATGATGAAGGAGCTTTCCGTCTGCTGTGAGAAGCTCAAAATTGCCGGTCACTATTCGGCGAAAAAAACTATCTGACGGGTGAAAATATGAAAACTTGCGTTAATTTGGGCGCCGACAGCTACGATATTATTATAGAACGGGGCGCAATAAATAAATTCGGAGAGCTCAGCTGCATAAATTCAAAGCTTTTGATAGTTACCGACAGCGGAGTTCCGAGACAGTATGCGGAAAAAATCGCCTCGCAGTTCGAGGACGTTCTGATTTATACCGTAAAAGAGGGCGAAGCGAGTAAAAATCTTAACTGCTTCGGCGAAATACTCTCGTTTATGCTTAAAAACAATTTTACGAGAAAAGACTGCGTCGTCGCCTGCGGCGGCGGAGTGCCGGGGGATCTTGCGGGCTTTGTTTCGGCGTGCTATATGAGGGGAATTGATTTTTACAATTTCCCCACCACCGTTCTTTCGCAGGTCGATTCTTCCATTGGCGGAAAAACCGGCGTTGACCTTGACGGCATAAAGAATACGGTCGGCGCTTTTCATCAGCCGAAAAAGGTTATCATCGACCCCGACGTTTTAAAGACCTTGCCGAAAAGGCAGGTTTCAAACGGACTTGCCGAGGCGGTGAAAATGAGCCTGACCTTTGACAGTGAGCTTTTTGAGCTTTTTGAAAAAGAGGACGCGGTTGCAAATATAGACGAAATTCTGTTTCGCGCAATAGAAATCAAGAGGAAAGTAGTGGAGCAGGACGAAAAGGAATCGGGGCTTCGTATGGTTCTCAATTTCGGCCATACAATAGGCCACGCCGTCGAGAGCGAGGAGGAGCTTAACAAGCTTCTGCACGGGGAATGCGTTGCGCTGGGAATGATACCCATGTGCAGCCAAAGCGTAAGGGAAAGGCTTGTTCCCGTGCTTAAAAAGCTCAATTTGAAAACCGAGATTGATTTTGACATTGAAAGGGCTTTCCGCGCCCTGACGCACGACAAAAAGATGAGAAAGGATTGCATCAACGCCGTGTTTGCGGAAGAAGTCGGAAGCTATGAAATCAAAAGGCTTCCGTTGGACGAAATAAAAAATCTTATGTCTGTTATTGCCGAAAAATAAACGGAGAAAATTATGGAATACGGTTGCATAGGCAAAAAACTGCCTCACTCCTTTTCAAAAACAATACACGAAAAAATAGGCTCTTATTCGTATGAGTTAAAGGAATTAAGCGAGCAGGAGCTTGTTCCTTTTATGGAAAAGCATGAGTTTAAGGCAATAAACGTTACAATCCCGTATAAACAGGCGGTTATACCGTTTTTGTATGAAATAAGTCCAACCGCAAAGGCGATAGGCGCGGTAAATACCGTGGTAAACCGCGCGGGCAGGCTTTACGGCTACAATACGGATTTTTACGGCTTAACTTCTCTTTTAAACAAAAACAATATCGCTCTTAAAAACAAAAAGGTTGCCATACTCGGTTCGGGCGGAACGTCAAAAACCGCCGCCGCCGTTGCAAAAAGTTTGGGTGCGGCGGAAATTTTAAGGGTTTCGAGAAGCGCAAAGGAAAATTCGGTTACTTATTCGGAGCTTTACGAAAAGCATGGCGATACCGACGTTATCATAAACACAACTCCTGTGGGAATGTACCCCGATATTTTTGCAAGCCCCGTCAAGCTTTCGCGCTTTAAAAAGCTTTCGGGCGTTGCGGACGCGGTTTACAATCCGCTTTCGACCGAGCTCGTTTTGGAGGCGGAGCGTATGGGTATTCCGTCCTGGGGCGGGCTTTATATGCTTACGGCGCAGGCGATAAAGGCTTATGAAATTTTTATGGATACAAAGGCCCGTGACGGCTTGCTTGACGATATATTTGCGTCCGTTCTGAGCTCAAAGAAAAACATAGTTTTAACCGGTATGCCCGGCAGCGGAAAAACCACCGTAGGCAAAGCCGCGGCGGAGAAAACCGGACGTGATTTTATAGATACCGACGAGGAAATCAAAAAAGAGACGGGTATGGAAATATCCGATTATTTTGAGCGCTTCGGCGAAGCGGCTTTCAGGGATAAGGAAACGCAGGTAATTAAAAAAATCAGCGCGCTTTCGGGGGTGGTTATCGCAACCGGCGGCGGAGCGGTGTTAAGAGAAGAAAACATGCTTGCGCTTAAAATGAACGGAACAATTTATTATATGGACAGACCCTTGGAACAGTTAATTCCCACCTCCGACAGACCGCTTGCTTCAACAAAAGAGGCAATAGTGAAAAGGTACAACGAAAGAATAGGCATATATCTTGCTGCGGCGGATAAAAAAATCAAGGTAAACGGCATATGCTCGTACGCCGTCGAACAGATAGAAAAGGAGCATTTTTCAAAATGAAAATCTTGGTTATTAACGGCCCTAATCTCAATATGCTCGGCGTAAGGGAACCGCAGATTTACGGCAGTAAAACTTATGACGATTTATGCGGTATGATAAAGTCATACTGCGGGGAAAAGGGGATTTCGGTTGATTTTTACCAGTCAAATCACGAAGGGGCTCTTGTTGACAGCATACAGGGCGCTTACGGAAAATTTGACGGGATAGTAATCAACCCCGGCGCATATACGCACACCTCGGTGGCGTTGCTCGACGCAGTAAAGGCGGTGGGTATTCCGACGGTTGAGGTGCATATTTCGGACCCCGACGAAAGGGAAGAATTCAGAAAAACAAGCTACATACGCCAAGGCTGTGCGGGCACTTTTAAAGGGCTGGGCTTTGACGGCTACTTACGGGCGATAGATTTACTTACGGAGAAAAAGTAAAATGAAACTGAAAATCGAAAAATCCCTGCCCGAGGGAAAAATATATGCGCCCGCTTCAAAAAGCGTTGCTCACAGGGCTCTTATCTGCGCCGGACTTTGCGAGGGTGAGAGCGTTATTGAAAATATTTCTCTTTCGCAGGATATCGAAGCTACGCTTAACTGTCTTAAAGCGATAGGATGCGAGGTTGAAATTCGGGGCGGCGCGGCAAAAATAAGGGGAATAAAAAATTTTGACTTTATAGGAAAAGAGGAGCTTTTTTGTAACGAAAGCGGCAGTACTCTCAGGTTTTTTATCCCCGTATGTCTGCTTGCAAACGGCCCTGCGACATTAAAGGGCAGCGAAAAGCTGATTTCAAGACCGCTCGGAGTTTACGAGGAAATTTGCCGAAGGCAGGGCGTTGAAATGACCGTCGGCGGAGATACGGTTGAATTAAACGGCAAGCTCAGGGCGGATACTTTCGAGGTAAAGGGCAACATAAGCAGTCAGTTTATCAGCGGACTTATGTTTGCGCTCCCACAGCTTGAGGGCGACAGCGTAATTAAAATTATACCGCCGTTCGAGAGTAAGCCTTACGTCCGTATGACCGCCGATATGTTAAATAAATTCGGCGTCAAGACCGAAATAAACGAAAATGAAATAAAAATCGCGGGTTCGCAGAAATACAAGCCCCGCAATTTGGCTGTCGAGGGAGACTGGTCAAACGCCGCCTTCCTGTTTGCGTTAAAGGAATATTCCGACAATTTGGAGGTTGCGGGAGTTGACGAAAACAGCAGGCAGGGCGACAAAATCTGTACGGATTACTTTAAAAAGCTCAAAAAAGGCTATTGTACGCTTGACGTTACCGACTGCCCCGACCTTGCGCCCGTGCTTTTTGCTTTCGCCGCGGTAAACCACGGCGCGGAATTTACCGGCACGGACAGATTGAGGTTCAAGGAAAGCGACAGAATAACCTGTATGAAGCGGGAGCTTGAAAAATTCGGCGCAGAGCTTTCGAAGGGCGAAAACAAGGTCGCCGTAAGCGCGGAGGGCTTCCATAAACCGACGCAGACGATATTCGGCCACAACGACCACAGGATAGTAATGGCGACCGCCTTTTTGCTTATGCTCACGGGCGGTGAGCTTGACGGCGCGGAGGCTGTAAGAAAAAGCTACCCCGATTTTTTTGAACAGATGATAAAATCGGGCGTGAAAATAGATTATTTGAAGGATTAAAACGCTTGGAGGAAAATAATATGAATATGATTTTTGAAAGGAAGCTTGCCATTCCGCAGGAGGTAAAGCAGATGTACCCGCTTACCGCCGCTTCAAAGCAGGCGATAGACGGCAGAAGGGCGGAGCTTAAAAAGATTTTCAGCGGCGAGAGCGATAAGTTTTTGCTTATCATAGGTCCTTGCTCCGCCGACCGCGACGACAGCGTGCTCGATTACATAAGCAGGTTAAGGGAGGTTCAGGAAAAAGTAAAGGACAAGCTTTTTATTGTCCCCAGAATTTATACCAACAAGCCCAGAACCACCGGCGACGGCTACAAGGGTATGCTTCACCAGCCCGATCCCAATCAAAAGCCGGATATGTTCAAGGGCATAGTCGCAATAAGAGAGCTTCATATGAAGGCGGTGGAGGAAACGGGCTTTGCCTGCGCCGACGAGATGCTTTATCCCGAAAATTACAGGTATCTTGACGACGTTTTGGGCTATGTTGCAATAGGCGCAAGAAGCGTTGAAAACCAACAGCACAGGCTTACCTCAAGCGGCATAGAAGTGCCGGTAGGTATGAAAAACCCCACAAGCGGCGACATTTCGGTTATGATGAATTCCATAACGGCCGCCCAGCATAAGCACACCTTTATTTACAGGGGATGGGAGGTTCATTCCGAGGGCAACCCTTACGCTCACGCAATTTTAAGGGGCTACGTCAGCAAAAGCGGAAGAGCCATACCCAATTACCACTATGAGGATATACGCCGCCTTTACGAGGTCTATGAGGAAAGCGGACTTCAAAACCCGGCCGTCATAATAGACGCAAACCATTCAAATTCGGGCAAGGATCCGATTCAGCAGATAAGAATTTCAAAGGAAATAATCGTAAGCAAGCGTTACAGCGGCGATATAGACAAGCTTGTTAAAGGAATTATGATAGAAAGCTATATCGAGGACGGCAGTCAAAAGATAGGCGGCGGCGTTTACGGAAAATCAATAACCGACGCCTGCCTCGGTTGGGAAAAGTCCGAAAAACTCATACTGGACTTAGCCGATATGCTTTAAAATTTACCGTCGGGAAATATCTTAGCCCCATAATGCGGTTTGTTACACGGAGAAACGGCGCTTTGAATTGACTTCTTCACGCTTTAACCGTATAATATAAGTGCAGAGCAGGCGGCTGTTCGGCAAACCGAAATTTTAAAAGGGGAAGAGTTTATGAAAAAGCTTATATTCGGCTGTACTCTTATGCTGCTCGGCGCAATATGCGCAACGGAATTTTTAACGGCAGGCAGCGTAGAGGAGTTTATTGCCATTGTGTTTTATGTTATCGCCTTTATCGGCGCGGTTATTGCAATTGTAGCCATAAAACAGGATAAGTAAATTCCCGACCTGCAATAAAATAAACTTGTAAAAAAATCGGCGCGCGGTCTTTAGGACAATGCGCCGCATTTTTATGCCGTTTTCCGCCTTTGAACTTTAATTTGTGCAAAATAAATAAAATAAGCGCTTTTACAAACTAAAACATTATATTTTGCTTTATGAAAAAATTTCAAAAAGATATAGAAATATACTTTTCTTTCTGTTATAATACTAAAGGTTAATACTGTCCTTGGGCGTTTTGCGCCGTTTTGGGACAACCACTTAATTTAAGTTAATAATTTTTGGAGGTATGTAAAATGGCAAACAAATGGGTCTATATGTTCAGCGAAGGCGACATGACCATGCGTAACTTGCTTGGCGGTAAGGGCGCTAACCTTGCCGAAATGACCGCTATCGGTCTTCCTGTTCCTCAGGGCTTTACAATCACTACGGAAGCCTGCACACAGTATTATGAGGACGGCAGACAGATTAACGACGAAATTATGGCTCAGGCTATGGAAGGCGTTAAAAAGATGGAAGAGATTAACGGCAAAAAGTTCGGCGATCTCAAAAATCCGCTTCTTGTTTCCGTTCGTTCGGGCGCTCGCGCTTCAATGCCCGGTATGATGGATACTATCCTTAACCTCGGCCTTAACGATGAGGTTGTTGCTGCTATGATAGCAGGCAACCCCGATCCTAAATTTGAGAGATTTGTTTACGACTCTTACAGAAGATTTATTCAGATGTTCTCCGACGTTGTTATGGAAGTCGGCAAAAAGTATTTTGAACAGCTTATCGACGAGATGAAGGAGAAAAAGGGCGTTAAGTATGATATCGAGCTTACCGCCGCCGACCTTAAAGAACTTGCGGAGCAGTTTAAGGCAGAGTATAAGAAACAGCTCGGTCAGGACTTCCCCTCCGATCCCGTTGTTCAGTTAAAGCTTGCTATCGAAGCTGTTTTCCGTTCATGGGACAATCCCCGCGCGAACGTATATCGCCGCGACAACGACATTCCCTATTCCTGGGGTACCGCGGTTAACGTAATGCCTATGGTATTCGGTAACTTGAACGATGAATCCGGTACGGGCGTTGCCTTTACCCGCGATCCCGCTACGGGCGAAAACAAGCTTATGGGCGAGTTCCTTATCAACGCGCAGGGCGAGGACGTTGTTGCCGGCGTTCGTACTCCCATGCCCATAGCTCAGATGGAAAAAGAATTCCCCGAAGCATATGCCGATTTCATTAAAGTATGCGACATACTTGAAAACCACTATCACGATATGCAGGATATGGAGTTTACCGTTGAAAACAGAAAGCTCTATATGCTTCAGTGCCGTAACGGTAAGAGAACGGCTCAGGCGGCTCTTAAAATTGCCTGCGACCTCGTTGACGAGGGTCACAAGACAGAGGCTGAGGCTGTTGCGATGATCGATCCCCGTAACCTTGACACGCTTCTTCATCCGCAGTTTGACGCTAAGGCTCTTAAATCCGCCACACCTATCGGCAAGGGCCTCGGCGCTTCTCCCGGCGCTGCATGCGGTAAGGTAGTATTTACTGCCGAGGATGCTGAAAATTGGAACGCTAATGGCGAAAAGGTTGTTCTTGTACGTCTTGAAACGTCACCCGAGGATATTACCGGTATGAAGGCTTCGCAGGGTATCCTTACGGTACGCGGCGGTATGACTTCTCACGCGGCTGTTGTTGCCCGCGGTATGGGTACTTGCTGTGTATCGGGTTGCGGCGACATCATTATGGATGAGGAAAACAAGAAGTTCACACTTGCGGGTAAAGTATTTACCGAGGGTGATTATATTTCAATCGACGGTTCAACAGGTAATATCTACGAGGGCATTATCGATACCGTTGACGCTAAGATTGCGGGCGAATTCGGCAGAATTATGGCTTGGGCGGACAAATACAGGAAGCTCAAGGTTCGTACAAATGCGGATACTCCCGCAGACGCTAAGAAGGCAAGAGAGCTCGGCGCAGAGGGTATTGGACTTTGCCGTACAGAGCATATGTTCTTTGAGGCCGACAGAATTGCGGCTTTCCGTGAAATGATTTGCTCGGATACGGTTGAGGAGAGAGAGGCAGCTCTTGAGAAGATTCTTCCTTATCAGCAGTCAGACTTTGAGAAGCTCTACGAGGCTCTTGAAGGCTGTCCCGTTACAATCAGATTCCTTGATCCGCCCCTTCACGAGTTTGTTCCCACCGAGGAGGCAGACATCAAGAAGCTTGCCGACGCACAGGGCAAATCCGTTGAGGATATAAAGGCTATCATAGCTTCGCTTCACGAGTTTAACCCGATGATGGGTCACCGCGGACTCCGTCTTGCGGTAACTTATCCCGAAATCGCAAAGATGCAGACTAAGGCTGTTATCCGTGCGGCTATCAATGTTCAGAAAGCGCATCCGGATTGGAACGTATGCCCCGAAATTATGATTCCGCTTTCATGCGATACCAAGGAATTAAAGTATGTTAAGGATATAGTTGTCGCTACAGCAGACGCTGAAATCGCAGCGGCAGGTTCTTCAATGAAGTACGAAGTAGGTACCATGATTGAAATCCCGAGAGCTGCTCTTACAGCGGGCGACATTGCCACGCAGGCGGAGTTCTTCTGCTTCGGCACAAACGACCTTACCCAGATGACGTACGGCTTCAGCCGTGACGACGCAGGTAAGTTCCTTAACGCTTACTATGACAACAAGATTTTTGAAAACGATCCGTTTGCAAAGCTTGACCAGACAGGCGTAGGTCAGCTTATGGAAATGGCGGTTAAGAACGGTAAGGCAACCCGTCCCACGCTTCACTGCGGAATCTGCGGCGAGCACGGCGGCGATCCCTCGTCCGTTGAGTTCTGCCATAAGATAGGCCTCGATTACGTTTCCTGCTCACCCTTCAGAGTTCCGATTGCACGTCTTGCGGCGGCTCAGGCAGCTATAGCGGAAATGAAATAATTGACCTTGTTTAAAGGTAAAACACGATATAAAAACAGACCTTGCAGATTAATTTCTGCGAGGTCTGTTTTTCGGTTGGGTGAGCAGCATATGCCGCTTTACGCAGACTTTTTAGGCTCTCTTTACCATAAGCCTTACAATACGGACATACGGGCAAGGGGACAACGAGCTTGCAAAAGGACGGGGCAAAATCCTGCAAATGCCCGCTTATGCGACGGATTGCATTAAAGAGGAATTACCGAAACAGCAAAACGTATTGGCCCCGGCGTTTTAATAATTTTTGGTTGCTTGTTTTGAGATTAATTTATAAAAATGCAAAGAACCCCGTAAAAATACAGGGTTCTTCACATAAAAAAACAATGCGGGGTTTGCCTTTGAAATAGTAAAAGAAGACAAACACCGGAGGAGCAATCAAAGAGCAAAAACAAAATAAAAGTTAATTATTTTGCTTTCGCTTAGCTAATAGGTTAGCAAAAAAAGTAAAATTTTTCAATACGGATTACAAAACAGGTATGATTTCTTTCAAAAATAACCTGAACTTGCATAAAAATATACCGAAAATGTAAATTTTGAAAATCACAAAAGACTATAATATTGCGAAAACTGCGGGCTTTTACCGACTTGCCCTATTTAAATTTGTATGATAAAATTATTTAAAGCTATTTAACGTCAATAAATTTAAAGGGTGAAAATTATGCTTAAAATTTCAAGCTTTATTATGAGCGTTATAACGCTTTTGGGGCTTATGCTTCCGGGGGTTAAATACGGCTTTAAGCCTACCGTGGAGGTTGATTGCTCCGCTGCGGCGGGCGAGATTAAGACCTACGCTTCGGGCTTCCTTTACGGCCTTGCCACGCAGGGAGTGCCGTCAAAGGAAATGGCGGAAAGCTTGGATATCTCGTCCGCTTCCCAAAAGACCGTAGGCGGCTTGCAGCATCCCGTCGGCGACGTTGACGATGTGTATAAAAATCTCGACTCCTGCGATTACATAGCCGTTTATCTTCAGGATTGCTTCGACAGTTGGTATTATTGCCATACCGAAATTGAAAATATGAGAAAATCCGGCTCTTATGACTGCGAAAAATTTGTTTCGGAAAATTATTTGCCTAAGGTGGAAAAGCAGGTAAAGGAGCTTTCAAAAAGGGAATATGCCGACAAGCTTGTTTACTGTATTTATAACGAATGCGACAACGCCGTTTGGTTCGGCGAAGAAGATGAAAACGGCAACCCGCAGTTTAACGACGGGGGACGTCGTAATTTTTACTCCGCTTGGAAAAAGACTTACGAGCTTGTAAAGTCCGTTAATCCCGACGCCCGCATAGGCGGTCCGGGTTACTGCGATTATGACAGCGAAAAGCTCGCTTCGTTTTTGGACTTTTGCAATGAAAACGGCTGTATTCCCGACGTTATGATATACCACGAATTAAACGGCGCTTCTTCCGCTTTTTTCAGCGATCATGTTAAGGAATACAGGGAGCTCGAAAAGAAATACAATATCGAACTGCCCGTTATGGTAACCGAATACGGCTGTATGGAGGAGTGCGGAAATCCCGGCAAAATGCTCCCGTACATCTGCGCTATGGAGGAAAGCAAGGTCTACGGCAACGTGGCTTTTTGGCGGCTTGCGAATAACCTGTGCGATACGGCGGCGGACGATAATTCGCCCAACGCCAACTGGTGGCTGTACAGATGGTATGCCGATTTGGAGGGCGAAAGGCTGTCGACGAGGGTAATCGACATTATGCACTCCGACGTTGCCAACGTGGTAAAATACAACCGCGACAGCTTCCATTATGTGCCGCTGAACGCTGTTTCCGTTCTGAACGAGGACCGTGACGAAATTACGCTTATAGTGGGCGGCAGCGATTATAAGAGCGATATAGCGCTTAAAAATCTCAAAGATACCGAGCTTGGCGGCGCCGAGGTTTCGGTAAAGGTCGAATGTGTTTACTACAGGGGATTAAGCGGCGTCGTTTCCTCCCCCGTAACCGTAAAGGAATACACCGAAAAGGTCGGAAACAAGCTGAAAATCAAGCTTGACTGCGACGACAGGTCGTCCGTTTACAGAATAAGCCTGACTAAGGCGGAGGCCTCCGAAAATGAAGATTTTATAAACGAAGAATTGCCCGTAAGATATGAATTTGAACAGGGAGAACGTCTGGGCGACGCTTATGTATATGACAGCGCATACGCCACAACCGGACTTACCGAAGGTATGGTTGGCGGAATGGAAAAGCCGGGCGACGGCGTGAGCGTCGAGATAGATGCGCCGAAGGACGGAACATATAATTTAGACGTTATCTACGGTAAAAACAACGACGGGCAGACCCCGTCCGACAGAACAGACGCAAAGGTTCTGTTTTCGGTAGACGGCGAAGAAAAAACAATTTCGCTTCCCAACACCGTTAAGAGCGAGTTCACAAGCTGCGTTACTCTTACGGCAGATTTGAAAAAGGGAAAGCATAAGATAAGCTTTAAGCACAGCGAGGAAACCTATGTGCTTGACAGTATGCTGGTTTATCCCGCAAGGGAGCAAAGCGAAATTTCCGTTTTGAAGGACGCGGACAGGAGCGACGAAAACACGGCGGCGTTTTTGGCGGTTGCGCCTTACGACGGGTATTTTGAAATTAACATAACGCCGAAATCCGAATTCCTGCTCGACGGCATAAAGGCGAGTGTGAATGAAAACGGAACGGCGGCCGTTTATCTTCGCAGGGGATTAAATTATATCGAGGTTAAGGATAAAAACTGTATTTCCTGCGTGATAAAAACGAAGGTTGAAAGCGCTCCGCAAACCGTTAGTGCGGAAGCGGCGGATTTTGAGCTTTCGGACAATGCGTCGCTCAAAAGCGCGGGGGATATACGGTACGCGGACGGCATATCCTCGGAGTCGGGAAAAGCGGAGTTTAAAATTAATGCCGAAAACGGCGGCGACTACAGAATGACGCTTAAATACTCCAACAACCGAGAGGGCTCGGTACACGATTACAACGTTGATTTGATTGAGTGCTGTCTTACGGTTAGCGTAAACGGCGAAAGCTTTAACGTATGGTGCAGAAACACTATGAGCGATGAAAGCTTTAAAACGGTTACGGCAAATATCAAGCTCAAAAAGGGCGAAAATACAATCGTTTTAAGCAATAACGGTGAGTTCTCTTTCAACGGCTCCGTCTCGTTTGCGCCGAACATAGCCCGGATAGATTTTTCCCCCGCCTGCGTAAAGTAAACAGGTAAATTACAATAAAAGCCGAACGGATATTTAACGTATCTGTTCGGCTTTTTTGCCTTAAACAAAATATATAAAAAAATATAAAAAAACACTTTATTTTTATTCAAAAGTGTTATATAATATTATATGCATTATGGGGGATTGATTATAATGTATGAAAGAAATCATGAGGTAACGGAAAAACATAAGCTGCTTGATAAAAACGGCCGCGTTATTGAACCCGGCTGGGCAAAGAAGCTTGTCTGGGAATATGACAGGAAAGACATTAAAATGCCCAAATTCAGAATCAAGGAGTGGGATTATTACCTCGTCCTTACCGAGGATTTTGCCGTTGCCTTTACAATATCGGACGACGGATATATAGGTCTTCAAAGCGCGTCGTTTATTGATTTTAAAACGCCGTTTGAGCATACGGAAACCATACTTGACCCGTTCCCTATGGGCAAGCTGAAGCTCCCGCGGGATTCCTCCTGCGGTAATGTTGAGTATCATAAGAGAAACAGGCTCGATATGGTTTTCAGCGTTTCCGAGGGCAAGCGGCATATCAAATGCGATTTTATTGATTTTGACGACGGTAAGGACCTTTACTGCGATATAAGCCTTGAACAGCCCGAAATGGACACTATGGTTATTGCGACGCCGTTTAAGGAAAATCCGAAATGCTTTTATTATAATCAAAAGATAAATTGTATGCGGGCAAGCGGAAAGGTGGTATACGGCGAAAAGGAATACGCCTTTAATCCGCAAACCGATTTCGGCACGCTTGACTGGGGCAGGGGAGTTTGGACTTACGACAACACCTGGAACTGGGGAAGCGGCAATACCGTAATAAACGGCAAACCGTTCGGCTTTAATATCGGTTACGGCTTCAGTGACAGAAGCTCCGCGACGGAGAATATCCTCTTTTATGACGGGGTTGCGCATAAGATTGACGACGTTCATTTCCATATCCCTCCCGACAACTATATGAAGCCGTGGATTTTTACTTCGTCCGACGGCAGGTTTGAAATGAACTTCAAGCCCATTATAGACCGCTGTGCAAAAATCGACGCAAAGCTAATAGTAACCGACCAGCATCAGGTATTCGGCAAAATGAGCGGAAAAGCGGTGCTTGACGACGGTACGGTGCTTGAAATAAAAGACCTTACCTGCTTTGCCGAAAGAGTACATAATAAATATTAAAAGTAAAAAAATGCTCCTGCTGCTTTTTCGGCAGGGGCATTTGCTATCGTAAATATTTACAAAAACAGCCTACAAATTTGCTAAAATACTTGAAAAATGAACAAAATTATTATATTATATAATGGTATAAATATTAAAATGACGGATTACGTCCCGATTTTTAGGAGGAGAATTTTATGGAATTAAAGCATGCAGACCTCATAGCAAAAATGACGCTTGAAGAAAAGGCAAGTATGTGCGACGGACTTGACTTTTGGCACAGCCAGCCTATCGACCGCTTGGGCGTTAAATCGGTCGGCCTTAACGACGGCCCTCACGGTATTCGTAAAAAAGGCGACCCCGAAGCTGCCAAAAAAGGTGAAACGGACCTTCTCAAGGGCGTACCGGCTATTTGCTTCCCGACGGCGTCGGCTACTGCCTGTTCGTGGGATGTTGATCTTATCAGAGAAATGGGCGAGGCGCTCGGCGACGAATGCCGAAAGGAAAGGGTTTCCGTGCTTTTGGGACCCGGCACAAATATTAAGCGTTCACCCCTTTGCGGCAGAAATTTTGAGTATTTTTCGGAAGATCCCGAGCTTGCGGGCGAAATGTCCGCGGCGTTCATAAACGGCGTACAGTCAAAGGGTATAGGCACTTCGTTAAAGCACTATGCCGCCAATAACCAGGAAACCCGCAGAATGACCGTTAATACCGTTGTTGACGAGAGAACGCTGCGTGAGATTTACCTGCGTCCTTTTGAAATAGCCGTAAAAAAGGCTCAACCCTGGACTATAATGTGCGCTTACGAAAGGCTTAACGGCGATTACTGCGCCGAAAACAAATGGCTTCTTACCGACGTTTTGCGCGACGATTTCGGCTACGAAAACCTTGTGGTAACGGACTGGGGCGCAGAGAACGACAGAGTCCCCGGCCTTAAAGCGGGCAACGAGCTTGAAATGCCCACCTCCTCCGGCGAGGGTACAAGGCTTATCGTTGAGGCTGTGAACAGCGGCGAGCTTGAAGAGGCTGTTTTGGACCATGCGGTTGACCTTATACTCGATATGGTTGACAAGTCCGTTAAAACTCTCGGCGAATATACATACGACCCCGACGCCCATCATGAGATTTCAAAGAAAATTGCAACGCAGTGTATGGTATTGATGAAGAATGACGGCAATATTCTTCCCCTTAAAAAGGAGCAGAAAATTGCGGTTATCGGTGAAATGGCGAAAAAGCCCCGCTATCAGGGTGCGGGTTCTTCGCTTATCAATCCCATTAAGCTTGACAACGCCTATGACACTCTTAAGGCTATGGGCGTAAATTTTGAATACGCACAGGGCTATTCAACCGAAAAGAAAAACAAAATTACGGACGAAAGCTTTATTGCCGAGGCCGTTGAAAAGGCTAAAAATGCCGAGGTTGCGTTGCTCTTTATCGGCCTTACCGATGAGTTTGAAACAGAGGGTAACGACAGAAAGCATCTCGGTATTCCTCCGCTTCACAACAAGCTTGTTGAGGAGGTTTTAAAGGTCAACAGGAATGTAGTTGTCGTGCTTTCGGGCGGCGCTTCGGTTGAAATGCCGTGGGCGGACAGCGTACCGGCAATCCTTAACCAGTTCCTTACGGGTCAGGCGGCAGGCAGCGCCGTTTGCGATATACTTTACGGCGAGGTCAACCCCTCCGGCAAGCTTGCGGAAACTTATCCTATGGCGCTCGAGGACAATTCAAGCGCAAATTATTTCCCCGGCACTTCCGTTTCCGTTGAGTACAGAGAGGGCGTTTATGTAGGCTACAGATATTACGACTCGGCAAATATTCCGGTTCGTTTCCCGTTCGGCCACGGCCTTTCATATACCAGCTTTGAATACAGCGACTTAAAGCTTTCGGCTGACCGGATTAAGGATACCGATACCCTTACCGTTACATTTAAGATAAAGAATACCGGTAGCTGCGACGGCGCAGAGATTGCACAGCTCTATGTTTCCGATGTTGAAAGCACTATTTACAGACCCGTAAAGGAGCTTAAAGGCTTTAAAAAGGTATTTTTGAAGGTAGGCGAGGAAAAAGAGGTTTCCATAGAGCTTGGCAAGAGGGCGTTTGCGTTTTACAATGTTGACGCTCACGACTGGCAGGTTGAAAGCGGCGAATTTAAAATCCTTGTAGGCGCTTCGAGCAGGGATATAAAAATGGAAGCTTCGGTTAATGTTGAGTCCACTTCAAATTATCCGATACCCGATTACAAAACCCTTGCCCCCTCGTACTATACTGCGAATATCAAAAATGTTTCCGACAGCGAATATACGGCGGTATTGGGTCACGAAATCCCCACAAATACGAGGGATAAGAGTCAGCCCCTTACCATACTCAATACTCTTGAGGATTCGGCGGATACAAAATGGGGCGGCAGGCTTTGCAGACTTCTTACAAAATTCCTCGGTGCGGAAACGATGATGGGCGCCGTTGCCTTGCAAACTCCGATAAAGAATTTCATTTCAATGAGCTTTGGAATTTTCAGCCCCAAAATGGCGGAGGGCTTGCTGATTATGCTCAATGAGGGCAAATTCTGGAGAGGCCTTGGCAAAATGATAGGCGGCTTCCTCTTCGGCGGCGGAATTAAGAAGCTCGGCAGACTTAAACAGATATAATAAGCCGAAATTTTAAATCTTAATTTTAAATTATTGATTTTAATTATTGATTTAAACATTCAAAAATTTTAATAGCCAAAAAATCAACATATTAAAAACGAAACGGACAGGGTGACCTGTCCGTTTTTGCTATCACTGCTTATAGGGAGAAAATTTTTAATTTTTGCAGTCGCAGTTACAATTTCCGCTGTTTTCCCTTTTAGGCGGGAAAAACTCGTTGACGGGGAATTTAATTCTGCGGAATGTGTCGCAGGGGTCTTCCGTGTCGCACGAACATTCTTTTGAGGGTATGCAGAAATCATATGCAGGCACAAGCATTTGAACATCTCTCTCAAGCTGAACAATGGAGAAAAGACCTATCGTGACGGCTACCGCCTTTTCCTGGGGCAGGGCAAAAAATTCGTCGTCAAATTCCTCGTTAAAGCATTTTCTTATGCACTTGGGGAGAGTGAGGCTTGAGTTGCCGAAGTTGCAGCAGCAGTCGCACGGGCGGCAGACCTTTGCGCTCAGGGCGATGGGTTCTGCGACCTGTACTTTTGCCCTGGGGTTTGTGTTTGTGGAAATAAGCTGATCGTCGTTGGCGTCCGCCGTGTATTCGGAAGAGAACACTTTTACATTGCCGTCGCTTCCGTAAAGCACGCATTTTTTAGAGAATGTCGAAAGGCCGCAGAGCGTTGTCGGCGCAAGGCAGGCGTTGGTATATGTCTCAACCGTGACTTTAAAGAAAAACGTAATGTCAACCGAATAACAGCCCTGGTTAAAGGGGACTTTTTCAACGTCGATAATGCAGTTTATTACCTCTGCTCTGCGTAGTTTTACATTGATTGTATTGTCGATTATGTTTTGCGCCGACGGCGAGAAATATACTCTCAAATCCGCAAGGCAGTCCTTGTCGGCGCAGGAATCGTAAACACGGTTAGTATCAATGCAGACGGCTTCCCGTATTTTATTGGGTATTCCTGAATTGGGACAAGCTTTGTTGTCGCTCATAAATAATCCTCCTTATGTTATTTAAGTTTTAAAAACTTCACTATATTTTATGTAAGTATGCGGTTTTGGTTACAACCGAAGCAACGGTAAAGTAAAGCGCAAATTTGTTTTGCACCGATGTTGAAAAGAATTTGATAAATAAGCCTTGACAAAATGCGTAGGGGGGGGGGTAGAATATGATTGATATTTTTGTAATTTCGAGGCAAAGCAAAAAGTTTAACGCTTACCTCAAATTACAGGATAATCAACAAATAAAAAACGGAAAGCGGGTAAGAAATGTTTAAATTATTTAACACACAGCGAAAAATTTTGTCATGGCTTTTGTCATTGGCAATGATATTGACTGCCCTGCCCTTGGCGGGAGTTACCGCGTTTGCAGCGACAAGCGGAGATTTTGAGTATACTATACTCGAAGACGGTACGGCGGAGATTACGGGTTATACAGGTAGTGCGATAACACTTGAAATCCCCTCAAAGCTCGACACATATACTGTTACAAGTATAGGTGATAGTGCATTTGCCTATAACAACAGCTTAACAAGCGTAACGATACCGGACAGCGTTACAAGCATAGGTTGGGGTGCATTTTATTTTTGCTATAGCTTAACAGAAATAAAAGTTGACACAAACAATAAAAACTATTCTTCACAGGACGGAGTATTATTTAATAATAATAAAACAGAACTTATACAATATCCTATAGGAAACGAAAGAACATCATATGATATTCCCAAAAGTGTTACAAGTATAGGTGATTGGGCATTTCATTCTTGCGAAAACTTAACAAGCGTAACAATCCCCGAAAGCGTTACAAGTATAGGTGAGGATGCATTTTCATCTTGTGACAGCTTAGCAAGCGTAACAATCGGCAACGGCGTTACAAGCATAGGTGGGGGTGCATTTGAAGATTGCCCCAAGTTAACAAGCGTAACAATACCGAACAGCGTTACAAGAATAGGTAGAGGTGCATTTAGAGGTTGCAAAATCTTAACTGATATTTACATATTAAACAAGGATTGTGTTATTATTTCAGAAAAATATAATGAATATGATTTGACAATACCGGCTGAAATCACAATACACGGTTACGCAGGTTCAATTGCCGAGGAATATGCAAAAGAAAACGGCAACAAGTTTGTTGCTTTAGAGGAACACCCGAGTATGGAAAAAGTACCCGAAAAGGCGGCAACTTGCACCGAGGACGGCAATATTGAATATTTCCATTGCTCCGATTGTAACAAGAATTTCAAAGATGAATACGGTCTTGAAGAAATTGCGGACGTTGTTGTTAAGGCGACGGGACACAAATACGAGAACGGAGTTTGTACAGTTTGCGGTGAGAAAGAGCCTGTAAATCCGAGTGACCCGACAAATCCCAACGCTCCCGTGCCGAGCGGCGAAGTAAGCGGCGATAATAAGCTTTCGACCGTTGACGCAAAATGGATTTTGCAGAACATAGCAAAGTCAAGGGATTTCAGCGACGAGCAATTCAAGGCTGCCGACCTCAACGGCGACGGAAAATTGTCCGTAGTTGACGTTAAATGGGTACTTCAGATAGTTGCCGGTATGCGTGACGCCGAAACTTTGGAGTTAATAACCAAATAATTAAAAGCATTTACAAAAAGTTTAAGTTCAAAAGTTTAAAGTTAAAGCAAAAAGTTACAATAGGTAACAATAAAAGCAAAATTAAGCGGTTATACCGAGGTAAACTTGGTATAACCGCTTTTGTAATATAATTAAAAGGAATTTCGCAGTCTGCGGACTGCGACGAGGGCTTTGCCCCTCGACCCCACCGACTTTTGTAAAAGTCGGGGAAAACATTGATTGTCACTCGCCGCAAATTTAAGCGAGGCTTTGACTGTTGCGCTCTGCAAATTTAAGCAAAGCTTGATCGTTGCCCGCCGTATGCCGAAATTTCATATTTCTTCGCTGCGGTTTATCTTAATACTCGTCTATAGTCGAAATGCCCATGGTTATTTCTTCCAAAACGTCAAGCAGTACCTTTACCGTATCGAGCGAGGTGAAGGTCGTAATTCCGTTTTCGACCGAGCAATTTCTGATAGCGACGCCGTCCTCGTAATGCACGCCCGAAAGTATCGCCCTTGTGTTTATAACATAGCTTACATATCCGGCACGGATTGCGTCAAGTATTTCCGTACTGCCCTCGCTTAATTTCCTGAGCAAATGCGTTCTTATTCCGTGCGCCTTTAAGAAATCGCAGGTGCCGACTGTCGCTTCGATATTAAAGCCCATATCGTAAAAGCGTTTTACAAGCGGCAGGGCTTCCTCCTTGTCCTCGTCGGCAAGCGTAACTATTACCGTGCCGTAATTTAAAAGCTGAAGTCCCGAAGCTATAAGCGATTTATACATAGCCCTGTGAAGCGTTTTGTCGTAGCCTATAGCCTCGCCGGTCGATTTCATCTCCGGCGAAAGGTAAGCGTCCATACCGTGAAGCTTCGAGAACGAGAATGCCGGGGTCTTAACATACCAGCGCTCCTTTTCATCGGGATAAAGCCTGAATATGCCCTGCTCTTTAAGGCTCTTGCCGAGTATTACATAGGTTGCAATGTCCGCAAGCGAATATCCCGTAGATTTAGACAGGAAAGGCACGGTTCTCGAAGAACGGGGATTTACCTCTATTATATATACGTTTTCGTTCTCGTCGACTATAAACTGGATATTGTAAAGCCCTATAATGCCTATGCCTAAGCCGAGCTTTTTTGCATATTCGAGTATAGTACCCTTGACCTTATCCGACACGCTGAATGTCGGGTAAACGCTCATAGAGTCGCCCGAGTGAACGCCCGTTCTTTCCACAAGCTCCATAATACCGGGAATGAAAACATCTTGGCCGTCGCATATGGCGTCAACCTCAAGCTCCTTGCCCTTTATGTACTTGTCAACAAGCACGGGCTTGTCCTCGTCAATCTCAACGGCGGTTTTAAGGTAATGCCTTAAATCCTCCTCCTTTGCGACTATCTGCATGGCCCTGCCGCCGAGTACAAACGACGGGCGGACAAGCACGGGATAGCCGATTTCCCCTGCGGCCTTAATTCCGTCCTCAATATTTGTAACGGCGCAGCCCTTAGGCTGAGGTATTTCAAGCTCCGCAAGCAGTTTTTCAAAGCTGTCTCGGTTCTCCGCCTTTTCGATAGCGGCGCAGTCCGTTCCTATAAGCTTTACATTGTATTCGTTAAGCGGCTCGGCAAGGTTTACCGCCGTCTGCCCGCCCAGCGAAACAATAACTCCCTGCGGATCCTCCAAAGCGATTATGTTCATAACGTCCTCAACGCACAGCGGTTCAAAATAGAGCTTGTCGGAGGTGGTGTAGTCAGTGGAAACCGTTTCGGGGTTGTTGTTAATGATAATAGCCTCGTAGCCCGCCTGCTTAATGGTTTTAACGGCGTGAACGGTCGAGTAGTCAAACTCAACGCCCTGACCTATTCGTATCGGTCCGGAGCCGAGAACTATCACCTTTTTGCGTTTAGAAACGAGCGATTCGTTTTCCTCCTCATAGGTGGAGTAAAAATAGGGGACGTAGCTCTTAAATTCGGAAGCGCAGGTGTCTATCATTTTATAAGCCGGCATAATGCCTTTTTCTTTTCTAAGCTCAAAAATTTCCTTTGCGCCGACGCCCCAAAGCTCCGCAATTTCCCTGTCGGAGAAGCCGAATCTTTTTGCATGTTTTAAATATTCGATATCGTTTACATTTTCCCCAAGCTCTTTTTCGATATTAACTATCGATTTGATTTTTCTGAGGAAAAATGCGTCTATTTTGGTTAATTCGGAGATTTCCTCGGCGCTTACGCCCCTTCGCATAAGCTCCGCTATGGCAAAAATCCTGTCGTCCGTACCTATTTGTATGTAGGAGAGCAGTTTATCGTTCGGTTCTAAGTCAAATTTTTTCATTCTAAGATGATAAACGCCTATTTCAAGCGAACGCACGGCCTTTAAAAGGCTTTCCTCCATAGTCCTGCCTACGCTCATTACTTCGCCCGTGGCCTTCATTTGGGTGCTTAACGAGTTGTTGGCGTCCGCAAATTTGTCGAACGGGAAACGGGGCATTTTTGTAACTACATAGTCAAGCGCAGGCTCAAAGGAGGCGAGGGTGTTGGCAAGCTTAATTTCGTCAAGCCGAAGTCCTACGCTGATTTTTGCCGAAACCCTGGCAATGGGATAGCCGCTCGCCTTTGAAGCAAGCGCGGACGAACGGGAAACCCTGGGATTTACCTCAATTAAATAGTATTGGAACGACTTGGGGTCAAGCGCAAACTGAACATTACAGCCGCCCTCGATTTTAAGCGCGCGGATAATTTTAAGCGCGCTGTCACGAAGCATATGGTATTCCTTATTTGTAAGCGTTTGCGACGGGCAGACAACTATCGAATCGCCCGTATGTATGCCTACGGGGTCAAGGTTTTCCATATTGCAGACCGTAATAGCCGTGTCGGCGCAGTCCCGTATTACCTCGTATTCTATTTCCTTATAGCCCTTAACGCTTTTTTCAATCAAAACCTGATGAACGGGGGAGAGCGTAATGGCGTTTTTGATAAGCTCCGCAAACTCCTCCCTGTTTTCGGCAAAGCCGCCGCCCGTGCCGCCAAGGGTGAACGCGGGACGCAGCACAACGGGATAGCCGATTTTTTCCGCCACTTCAAAGCCCTCCGCCTCGGAATTTGCTATTTCGGAGGGCAAAATCGGTTCGCCGAGTTCAACGCAAAGCTCTTTAAAAAGCTCTCTGTCCTCGGCTTTTTCAATGCTCTCTATCCTTGTGCCGAGCAGTTCTACGTTACATTCCTTCAATATGCCCTTTCTTTCAAGCTGCATGGCAAGGTTAAGTCCCGTTTGACCGCCTATTCCGGGTAAAATTGCGTCGGGGCGCTCCTTGCGTACAATTTTTGCTATATATTCAAGGGTAAGCGGTTCCATATATACTTTATCGGCAATGGAGGGGTCCGTCATAATGGTTGCCGGATTGGAGTTGCAGAGTATTACCTTATAGCCCTCCTCCTTTAGCGCAAGGCAAGCCTGAGTGCCGGCGTAGTCGAATTCGGCGGCCTGACCTATTACTATAGGGCCGGAGCCTATAACAAGTATCTTTTTTATATCCGTTCTCTTAGGCATTTCGGCTTTCCTCCATTAAAGATATAAATCTGTCAAAAAGATATGTGCTGTCCTGCGGGCCGGGAGCGCTTTCCGGGTGATACTGAACCGCAAAAATTTTGTCCTCTTTGCTCTCTACGCCCTCAACGGTATTGTCAAGCAGATTAATATGCGTAACGCTTAACCCCGTATTTTTAAGGCTTTCGGAGTCAACAGCATACGAGTGATTCTGCGAGGTTATCTCAACCCTGTCGGTCAAAAGGTTTTTAACGGGATGATTTCCGCCCCTGTGACCGAATTTGAGCTTGTATGTTTTTGCGCCGTAGGCGAGTGAAATAATCTGATTGCCAAGACATATGCCGAAAATCGGACAGCTTCCCTTTAATTTTTTAACCGTTTCTATTACGGGCTTAACGTCCGTCGGGTCGCCCGGACCGTTTGAAATAAATATGCCGTCGGGTTTTAACGATTTTATGGTTTTCGCGTCCGTATTCCACGGCACAACCGTCACGTTACAGCCCGCGCGGTTAAGCTCGCGAACTATATTCTGCTTAATTCCGCAGTCTATCGCCGCAACGTGGAATTTCGGGTTTTCGATTTTATATTCGCATATTTTTTTTCTGCTGACTCTGCTTACCGCGTCGTGAGGAAGCTCCGTCTTTTTCAAAATTTCCAAAGCGTCCTCAAGCGGAGTTTCGGAATCGGTGAGCAAAGCCTTACAGCTTCCGTACTCCCTGATTTCCCTTGTAAGCTTTCTTGTGTCGATTTCGCTTATGCCCGCTATACCGTACCGCTTCATCACGTCTTCAAGCGTTTTTGTGCTTCTGAAATTTGACGGTTCGGGATTGTACTCCCTGACTATAAGGGCGCTTACGGTCGGGGTTTCGGTTTCATAGTCGTCGTCCGCCATACCGTAGTTTCCTATAAGCGGATATGTAAAAACAACCGCCTGGTCCGTATAAGACGGGTCGGACATAATCTCCTGATAGCCCGCCATAGAGGTGTTGAAAACTATTTCTACCGTTTTTTCGCTCATATCGGCAAAGCCCGTTCCGAGATATTCCGAGCCGTTTTCCAAAACGATTTTTCTGTCCTTTTGGGGTATCATTTATCTGCTCCTTCCGTTTTGAAGAGATGCGCCAACAAAGCCCTTGAACAGCGGATGGGGCTTGTTGGGCCTCGATTTAAATTCGGGGTGATACTGAACCCCCACATAGAAAGGTCTGTCCGTAAGCTCAACGGTTTCAACGAGTCTGCCGTCGGGCGAAAGACCGCTTAGGGTGAGCCCTGCCGAGACGAGCGTTTCCCTGTAATCGTTGTTAAATTCATACCTATGGCGGTGGCGCTCGGAAATGCTTGAACTTCCGTAGCAGCGGCGCATAGTGGTATTTTCTTTTATTTCACAGGGATAAGCGCCCAGACGAAGCGTGCCGCCCTTGTCTATATCCTCGCTTTGACCGGGCATAAAGTCAATCACCTTATGCTTGCAAAGCTCGTCAAATTCTCCGGAATGTGCGTCGGGTATTCCCGCCATATTGCGGGCGTATTCTATAACGGCAATCTGCATACCAAGGCAGATGCCGAAGTAGGGGATATTATGCTCTCTTGCATATTTTGCCGCCAAAATCATACCCTCGATTCCTCTGCCGCCGAAGCCCCCGGGAACGATAATCCCGTCAACGCCGCCGAGAATTTCCCCGACAGTTTCCTCGGTTAGAGTTTCCGAGTCTATCCAGTGAATATTTACATAGGCGTTGTGGCTGTAGCCTGCATGGCGCAAAGCCTCGGCTACCGAAAGATATGCGTCGTGAAGCTGAACGTATTTGCCTACAAGACCTATTTCCACCGCGTCTTTTCTCGCCTTTATGGTATCTACCATTTTAGTCCATTCGCTCAAATCCGCGTCCTTCGCCTTAATATTAAGCTCGCGGCAAACAACGCTTGAAAAGTTGGATTTTTCGAGCATAAGCGGCGCTTCGTAAAGGCAGGGGAGGGTGATATTTTCTATAACGCAGTCCGGCTTAACATTGCAGAAAAGCGAAATTTTATGGAAAATAGATTCCTCAAGAGGTCTGTCACAGCGCAGAACAATGATATTCGGGTTAATTCCCATACCCTGCAATTCCTTAACGGAATGTTGGGTGGGCTTGGATTTATGCTCGTCCGAACCGCTTAAAAACGGAACGAGAGTAACGTGGATAAACAGGCTGTTTTCCTTGCCGACCTCAAGCGAAATTTGACGTACCGCCTCAAGGAACGGCTGGCTTTCGATATCGCCTATGGTGCCGCCGATTTCCGTTATAACCACGTCCGCGTCCGTCTTTTTGCCTACCCTGTAGACAAATTCCTTTATCTCGTTTGTGACGTGGGGAATAACCTGAACGGTTGAGCCGAGATATTCGCCTCTGCGCTCCTTGTTGAGAACATTCCAATACACCTTACCGGTGGTAAGGTTTGAGTATTTATTAAGATTTTCGTCAATAAAGCGCTCGTAATGACCGAGGTCAAGGTCGGTTTCCGCGCCGTCCTCGGTAACATATACCTCGCCGTGTTGATACGGACTCATGGTGCCCGGGTCCACATTTATGTAAGGGTCAAGCTTTTGGGCGGCAACCTTTAAGCCGCGAGCCTTTAAAAGCCTGCCGAGCGAAGCGGCGGTAATGCCCTTGCCGAGACCCGAAACAACGCCGCCTGTTACAAAAATGTACTTTGTCATAGTTATTCCTCCCATTTCAAAATTGTACGCCAATAACCTCATCAAGCGCTGCCTATAAAACCCGTTGTGCGGGCGACGGCGTTTGATGAGGCTATTAGAAGAATTTTTAAAATTATTCTTTTTTTCTTTCGCTTATCTTCTGCTCAAAGCGAGATTTTTTTGCGTTCGGTGACGGCTTTACGGGATATTTACCGTCAAAGCACGCCGTGCAAAAGCCTGTGTCCTCCCCCGTGAGAAGACAGATATGCTCCATACTTAAATAACCTAATGAAGTAACGCCGATTATATTTGCAATTTCATTTACGCTGTGCTTGTTTGCAATAAGTTTATTTGCGTCGTCAATGTCCGTTCCGTAATAACAGGGCGCGACAAACGGCGGAGCGCTTATTCTCATATGTATTTCCTTAGCCCCTGCCTCCCATAAAAGGTCTACTATTCGCCTTGAAGTAGTGCCCCTGACTATGGAATCGTCCACCAAAACTATACGTTTTCCGCTTACGATATCCTTAATCGGATTGAGCTTTATATTAACTCCTCTTTCCCTTGACGACTGTTCGGGAGAGATGAAGGTTCTGCCTATATATTTGTTTTTGGTAAAGCCTATGGAATAGGGAATTGACGACTGCGCCGAATAGCCCAGCGCCGCTTCGAGCCCGGAATCCGGAACGCCTATAACAACGTCGGCTTCGACCGGGTGCTCCATGGCGAGGAACCTGCCCGCCTGCTGTCTTGCAAGGCTTACGCTTTTTGAGTCGATTACCGAATCGGGACGCGCAAAATATATGTATTCAAATACGCAGGTGCTTTTTTTTGCTTTACCGCAATGCGAAGCGTCAAAGCGAATTTCCCCGTTCTCGACTATCGCTATTTCGCCGGGGAGCAAGTCCCTGACGAGCTTGGCGTTTATTGCGTCGAGCGCACAGCTTTCCGAGGCGAAAACAAACGAGCCGTCCTCGGTTTTTCCGTAGCAAAGCGGACGAAACCCGTTAGGGTCCCGTACCGCTATAAGCTTTGACGGGGAGGATATAACAAGCGAATACGCGCCCTTTATTATATCCATGGAAGCGCAAACCGCCTCCTCTATAGAACCGTATTTAAGCCTTTGCTGAACTATTATATAAGCTATTACCTCGGAATCGGTGGTCGAGTGAAAAATAGCGCCGCTTTCTTCAAGCATTTCACGAAGCTCATAGGAATTTGTAAGGTTTCCGTTATGAGCCAGCGCCATACGACCCTTGTTATGGTTTACGACTATGGGCTGAATGTTTTGAAGGCTGTCCGAGCCTGTAGTTGCATAGCGTACATGCCCTACGGAGATATTGCCCTTGCCGAGCTTCTCAAAATCATCGGGCGAAAAGGCTTCGCTGACAAGCCCCAACGCCTTTTTTACCGTGAAAACGCCGTCGTCATTTACAACTATGCCGGCACTTTCCTGCCCTCTGTGCTGTAAGGCGTAAAGGGCATAGTAAGCGGTCTTTGCTACGTCGCGGGTCTCGGCGGAATAAATGCCGAAGACTCCGCATTCTTCGTGAATGTTATCTGTCATTTTCCTTCAGTCTTTTCATTACCTCGGCATAAGCCTCTTCAACGCCGCCCAAGTCGCGGCGGAAGCGATCCTTGTCAAGCTTTTCGCCCGTCTTGCTATCCCACAAACGGCAGGTGTCGGGGCTTATTTCGTCGGCAAGGATAATGGTTGAGTCGGCCGTTTTGCCGAATTCGATTTTAAAATCTACAAGCGTAACGCCTCTGCTCTTCCAGAAATTTTTGAGTATGGCGTTAACCTTTAAAGCATAATCGGTTATAAGATTAAGCTCGTCCTTTGTGACAAGCTTTAAAGCTATTGCGTGTGACGGCGCCATAAGCGGGTCGCCGAGATCGTCGTTCTTGTATGAAAATTCAACGGTGGGTTCGTCAAAAACAATACCTTCCTCAACGCCGTAATTTTTGGCAAACGAGCCTGCCGCAATGTTCCTGACAATTACTTCAAGCGGAACTATGGTAACGCTTTTAACAAGAGTTTCCCTCTCGCTCAATTCTTCAACAAAATGCGTGGGAACGCCTTGCTTTTCAATAATCTGCATAAGGAAATTACTCATCTGATTATTGATAACGCCCTTGCCCGCTATAGTGCCCTTTTTAAGGCCGTTGAATGCGGTTGCGTCGTCCTTATAGTCAACGATAAGAAGATTGGGATCTTCCGTTTTAAATACCTTTTTTGCTTTTCCTTCGTAAACTAATTCCTTTTTGTCCATGGTTTGTCTCCTTTTTATTTTCCGCTTTCACCATAATTCGACAAAACACGGGCGGACGGGTCGTTTACGTTGCAGCCCTCCCATTCCTTGTTGGGCATCCAGAAATCAACAACCATTTCGGCCTGACCGGGATAGTATTTTTCAAAAATTTCCCTGTAAAGCAGCGATTCTTTGGTAAACGGCTTTGCGAAGGTGTATTTGTCGCACATGGCTTTAAACTTTTCCTCATCATTATAGCACTGTTCGGCATACAATTTCAAGTCATCTACCATAGAATGTCCGACTGCGTCCGAAAAAGCCGCTTTTTCGCGGTACAGAATCTCGTAGGGCAGGTAATCGCCCTCGAATGCGTGGCGCAGGAGGTATTTTCCCTTGTTGTATTTATTTAATTTCATCTCGGGGTCAACCGACATAACGTATTTGACAAAGTCCAAATCCCCGAAAGGTACTCTCGCCTCAAGAGAGTTTACGGAAATACAGCGGTCTGCCCGCAGTACGTCGTACATATGCAGCTCACGGACTCTCTTTTGCGCTTCCTTTTGGAAGGCTTCCGCGCTTGGGGCAAAGTCGGTGTATTTATATCCGAAAAGCTCATCCGATATTTCTCCGGTAAGCAAAACCCGTATATCCGTATTTTCGTGAATGTATTTGCATACGAGATACATACCCATACTCGCCCTTATTGTCGTTATATCGTAAGTGCCGAGCAGGGCGATAACGGTTTCAAGGTTGTTTATAACATCGTCCCTTGTGATTATGACCTCGGTATGGTCGCTTCCTATGTAATCGGCAACCTGCTTTGCGTATTTAAGGTCGATAGCGTCCTCGCTCATACCTATCGCAAAGGTCTTTATCGGCTCTTTGCTGTTTCTTTGCGCTATGGCGCATACAAGCGAAGAATCAAGCCCTCCCGAAAGCAGATAGCCTATCTTTGCGTCGGATATCATTCGTTTTTCAATACCCGAAACAAGCTTGTCATGAATGTTTTTGCATACGGTTTCCAAGCTGTCGCCGCAAACGGCGTCAACGGCGGCTATGTCGCAGTAGCGCACAAATTCCCCGTCCTTATAATAGCAGCCCGGAGGGAAGGGCATAACCTTTTTTACAAGCCCTACAAGGTTTTTTGCCTCGCTTGCAAAAACTGCGCTTCCCGCCTCGTCGTAACCGTAATAAAGCGGTCTTATGCCTATGGGATCTCTTGCGGCTATGTATTTTTGCTCTTTGCCGTCGTAGATAATCATGGCAAATTCGGCGTCAAGGATTTTAAACATATCCGTTCCCAATTCTTTGTAAAGGGGCAAAATAATTTCGCAGTCGCTGTCGCTTACGAAGCTGTATCCCTTTTCGATAAGCTCCCGCTTTAATTTGTGAAAGCCGTAAATTTCGCCGTTGCAGACTACGTAGCTGCCTTCAAACTCAAAGGGCTGCATACCCTCGTCGGTAAGCCCCATAATCGCCAGCCTGTGGAAGCCCAACAGACCTTTTCCGGTATCTATGATTCTGCTGTCGTCGGGGCCTCTGGAAACGGTTTTGTCAAAGCCTTTTTTAAACAAGTCAAAGGCGGCGCCGCTGCTGCAATAGCCCATGATTGAACACATAATAATTTCCTCCTTGGATAAGTTTGTACCAGCATTCAATAGGGCAAGTGCTGTTCTCGCTGTGCCACCTATTTTTTTACTCAATCTAATTTTAGATTTTACCGTTTGACGCACGGCTTACGGCTTGCCTACTAAAATGAAGCTTCTTTCGGCTTGCAGCTCGAAAAGTGTTATTCGCGGGGAACTGCCGTACTTTCTCAGCGCCCGTACTCTCTGTGGGCAGTTTGCTCCCGGTACTTCTCTTTTCTCTAACGCTTTTAATATGTTTTTATTTTACGCTGAAAAGCAAATCCGCATATGACGGATAGGGCCAATATTCCTTGGCGGTCATGGTTTCCGCCTGATCGCAGAGGGTACGCAGCTCGCTCATCTTTGTAAGAAGATTATCGCGGATTTCATAGCCCTCCTGCTCGATATTGTCAACGTCCTGAAGCTTTATGAGAGCGTCCTCAAGCTCGGCGGTCTTTATAGCTATGCCGTCGTTGAGCATTGAAAGCTTTTTGATAACGCCCGTTTCATAGCCGTATGAGATGCCGC
This sequence comes from uncultured Clostridia bacterium, assembly GCA_947630835.1. Classification (GTDB taxonomy): domain Bacteria; phylum Bacillota; class Clostridia; order Oscillospirales; family Acutalibacteraceae; genus Fimenecus. The sequence continues at coordinate 29,840 of CANRIZ010000016.1, forward strand.
TGTCGGCGGCCTTTTTGCTGTTTACGGCGTCGGCAAGCTTCGAGGTGTATTTTGCTATTGCGGGGGAGATTTCGGTCTTCGCCATAATTACCATGGTGTTCGCCTCTATAACAACCGCCTTGCAGTAGTTTTCAAGGGTTATTTCGTGCCTTGAATGAAGCTCGGCCTCGGTAAATACCTTGTGAGAGGTGAGCATATCGACGTTCTTTTTGTCAAGAAGATGCGGAATTGCGTCCGGAGTTGTGCGGTAGTTGAGAAGTCCTCTCTTTTCCGTAGCCTCTTTAATCCAGGAGTCGTCGTATCCGTTGCCGTTGAAAATGATTCTCTTGTGATCCTTAATGGTTTTGCGTATCATCTCGTGGAGCTTTGCTTTAAAATCGTCGGCCTGTTCAAGCCTGTCGGCGTAGATTTTAAGGCTTTCGGCAACGGCGGAGTTAAGCATTATGTTGGTGCAGGCTATGCTGTTGGCAGAGCCGAGCATACGGAATTCAAATTTATTGCCCGTAAACGCAAACGGCGAGGTACGGTTGCGGTCCGTTGTGTCCCTGTTAAACTTGGGAAGAACGTCGACGCCGAGCTTTAACTGGGTTTTTTCGGAGTTTTTGTAGGGCGTGTCCGTTTCAATAGCTTCAAGCACCGCATTGAGCTCGTCGCCGAGGAACATTGAAACAACGGCGGGAGGAGCCTCGTTGGCTCCGAGCCTGTGATCGTTTCCCGCGGTTGCCACGGCTATTCTCAAAAGGTCCTGATAATCGTCAACAGCCTTAATTACGGCGCACAGGAAAATAAGGAACTGCGCGTTCTCGTAAGGCGTTTCGCCGGGTGAAAGCAGGTTAATACCCGTGTCGGTTGAAATAGACCAGTTGTTGTGCTTGCCGCTTCCGTTTACGCCGGCAAAGGGTTTTTCGTGGAGCAGGCAAACAAGGCCGTGCCTTGCGGCAACCTTCTGCATAATCTCCATGGTAAGCTGGTTGTGATCGGTGGCGATATTCGTGGTTGTGTATATGGGAGCCAATTCGTGCTGAGCGGGAGCAACCTCGTTATGCTCGGTTTTTGCAAGTATTCCGAGCTTCCAAAGCTCCTCGTTAAGATCCTCCATATATTCCGCAACCTTCGGCTTTATAACGCCGAAGTAGTGATCGTCCATTTCCTGACCTTTGGGAGGCTTTGAGCCGAAAAGGGTTCTTCCCGTATAACGCAGGTCGGGGCGTTTGTCGTACATCTCCTTGGTTATGAGGAAATACTCCTGCTCCGGACCTACCGAGGTACGGACGCATTTAACGTCGTCGTGGCCGAAAAGCTTGAGTATTCTGAGTGCCTGAACATTGAGAGCCTCCATAGAACGAAGCAGGGGAGTTTTTTTGTCAAGCGCTTCGCTGCCGTATGAGCAGAAAGCTGTAGGAATACAAAGGGTTTTACCCTTTATGAATGCGTATGAAGTCGGGTCCCAAGCGGTGTAGCCCCTTGCTTCAAAGGTCGCCCTCAAACCGCCCGAGGGGAAGGACGAAGCGTCCGGCTCGCCCTTGATAAGCTCTTTACCGGAAAACTCCATAATTACGCCGCCGTCGGGGGAGGGGGAAATAAAGCTGTCGTGTTTTTCGGCGGTAATACCCGTCAACGGCTGAAACCAGTGGGTGTAATGGGTTGCGCCCTTGCTGACAGCCCAGTCTTTCATTGCCGTAGCAACAGAATTTGCAACGCTTATATCAAGCTGCGCGCCCTCGTCGATAGTCTTTCTCAACGAGCTGTAAACCTCTGCCGAGAGAGTGGCTTTCATAATTCTGTCGTCAAATACCATGCTTCCAAAGCTTTCGGGTACGGTTTTCATAATTAATCATCCTCTTTTACAAAAAAAATTAAGGCAACGACGCCGATAATCGAAAATTAAAAGCGCCATTGCCTTTTTATTAAATTAACAAATTTAAATTGACGGATTAAACGATGCCCTGCGCTATCATAGCGCTCGCAACCTTCTCAAAGCCCGCGATATTTGCGCCGATAACGTAATTGCCGTCAAAGCCGTATCTTTTTGCCGCGTCGTCAATGTTATGGAAAAGCGTAACCATAATTTCCTGTAACCTCTTGTCGACCTGCTCAAAAGTCCAGCTCATTCTTTCGCTGTTCTGCGACATTTCAAGAGCTGAGGTCGCAACGCCGCCGGCATTTGCGGCCTTGCCGGGAATAAAGTATATGCCATTTTCGATAAGATACTTGGTAGCCTCTTCCGTAGTGGGCATATTTGCGCCCTCGGCAACGGCTATAGCTCCGTTTGCAACAAGCGTCTTGGCGTCGTCAAGGTTAAGCTCGTTCTGCGTAGCGCAGGGGAGAGCGATGTCGGCCTTTATCTGCCATACGCCTCTGCCCTCGTGGTACTCCGAATTGGGTCTGTAATTCTTGTATTCGGTAAGCCTTGCGCGCTTAACCTCTTTAATTTCCTTTAACGCCGCAACGTCAATTCCGTCGGGGTCGTAAACCCAACCTGTTGAATCCGAAGCGGTAAGAACCTTTGCGCCAAGCTGATGAGCCTTCTCTATAGCGTAAATGGCAACGTTGCCCGAACCGGAAACAACGGCCGTTTTGCCGCTTATGTCAATGTTATGGCTTTTGAGCATTTCTTCCGTTATGTACAAAAGTCCGTAGCCGGTAGCCTCGGTTCTGGCAAGCGAACCGCCGTATTGAAGACCCTTGCCGGTAAGCACGCCCTCAAAAGAACCGCAAATCCTCTTGTACTGACCGAACATATAGCCGATTTCCCTTGCGCCTGTGCCTATATCGCCTGCGGGAACGTCGGTGTCCGAACCGATGTATCTTGAAAGCTCCGTCATAAAGCTCTGGCAGAACGCCATAACCTCGCGGTCGGATTTACCCTTGGGGTCAAAGTCCGAACCGCCCTTGCCGCCGCCTATGGGGAGGCCCGTAAGGGAGTTTTTGAAAATCTGCTCAAAGCCAAGGAACTTGATTATGCCGAGGTTTACCGACGGATGAAGACGGATACCGCCCTTGTAAGGTCCGATAGCGGAGTTAAACTGAACCCTGTAGCCTGTGTTTACATGAGCGTTGCCCTGATCGTCGACCCACGGAACTCTGAATTTAATCTGACGCTCGGGATTAACGAGCCTTTCAAGCAAAGCGTCCTTTCTGAATCTTTCCTCATACTTGTCAACAACGGGACGAAGGGACTCCAAAACCTCGTCAACCGCCTGATGGAATTCGGGTTCGCCGGGGTTTTCTCTTTTTACCCTTTCAATTACTTCGTCAACATATGACATAAAAATTCCTCCGAAAAATAGATAATTATTTACAATATTTTTTAAAAAAGAAGAGTCTTCGAGCTTATATACTCAAAGACTCCATTGCCTTATTGCAATGATTATACAACCGCCGAAAAATTATGTCAAGCATAAATATTACAAAATTATACGCCGTTTTTTATGATTTTTTGTACCAAGTGTAATTATTGACAATAATATAGCTGTTATTGTATAATCTTAAAAACATTCTTTTTATGTAAGCCGCTTTCCCGAGCGAAAAGGGCGTTTTACGGTTTGCATTTACGCTATATATGAGAGTATAATATATAATTGTATATGAAAGGCGGGTAGGTTATGAAATATACCAAGCAAGAGGTTTTACAGTTTGTAAACGAGGAGGATGTCAAGTTCATCCGCCTTGCGTTTTGCGATGTTTTCGGCAGGCAGAAGAATATTTCCATAATGCCCGATGAGCTTCAAAGGGTATTTGAATACGGCATAGGGATAGACGCCTCTGCCATAGCCGGCTTCGGAGGGGAAATACATTCCGATTTATTCCTGCACCCCGAACCCGACACCTTGTCGATTTTACCGTGGAGACCCGAACACGGGCGGGTTGTGAGAATGTTCTGCACCGTGACCTATCCCGACGGAACGGTTTTTGAAAACGACGCGAGAAGCATACTTATAAAGGCGGTCGAGACTGCAAAAAAAGCCGGCTACACCTTTTACTTCGGCTCCGAAATGGAATTTTACCTGTTTAAGCTTGACGAGGACGGCGAGGCTACAAAGGTTCCTTACGACCGAGCCGGATATATGGATATAGCGCCCGACGACAAGGGCGAAAACGTAAGGCGGGAAATTTGCCTTACCCTTGAGCAGATGGGTATTCGCCCCGAGGGTTCTCATCACGAGGAGGGACCCGGGCAAAACGAGATAGATTTCAGGTATTCCGACGCTCTTTCCGCCGCCGACAATGCGGTTGCGTTTGTAAACGTCGTAAAGGCTGTGGTTTCGGGCAACGGACTGTGCGCCGATTTTTCGCCAAAACCTCTTGACTCTGCGCCGGGTAACGGACTTCATATAAATATGTCCGTAAAGGGCAGGGACGGAAGCTCGCCTATGGACAATATGATTGCCGGCATACTTGAAAAAATTCCGGAGATGACGGCATTCTTAAACCCCGAGGAAAGGTCTTACGACAGGCTCGGCAACCATAAAGCGCCGGGATATGTTTCGTGGTCAAGCGAAAACCGTTCTCAGCTTGTACGCATACCTGCGGCATACGGCGAATACAGGCGCGCAGAGCTTCGTTCGCCCGACCCGAGCGCAAACCCCTATCTTGCATACGCTTTGCTGATATACGCCGGGCTTTACGGAATAGAGAACAAGCTTGAGCTTCCCAAGGCGGCGGATATTAACCTCTATAAAGCGGACGAAGCCGTTTTATCGCAGTTTAAACGGCTGCCGACGAACAGGGAAGAGGCGAGGAAGCTTGCCAAAAACAGCGAATTTATTAAAGAGCATTTGCCCGAAATGATGATTAACGCCTATTGCGGATGAATATAAATTAACCGTAATCGGAAAGGAGGATGAAATTTTATGATTTTTGACGGCAATGAATATAAAACCCTTATAGTTTCATCCTCGGAGAAATTTGACTTTATAATGAAGCCTCTGCTTTCCGACAACCACTGCTCGCCCGTCACCTTTGTTAAAAACATTGCGGCGGCAAAAAGGGCGGTGCTTGAAAATTCCTTTGATTTTATAATAGTCAATTCGCCGCTTACCGACGAATTCGGCATAAAGTTTGTAATAGATTCCTCGCAAAGCCAAAGGGCGATTTGCCTTTTTATAGTTAAATCGGAGCTTCACGAGGAGGTACACGAAAAGGTTTTGCGCTACGGCATATTTACGCTTTCAAAGCCCACGTCGCCCTCCGTGCTGTCGCAGTCGCTTAAATGGATGGCGGTCACAAGGGAGCGCATAAGACTTCCCGAAAGCAAGGTTCTTTCCATTGAGGAAAAAATGGAGGAAATAAGAATAATAAACAGGGCGAAGTGGCTGCTTATCGACAGCCTTAAAATGTCCGAGCCCGACGCGCACAGATATATCGAGAAGCAGGCCATGGACAAATGCGTTACCAAACGTGAAATTGCCGAGGGAATTTTAAAAACCTATAACATTGATACAAATAAACAGTAGGAATTAAGTTAATGATAAACAAAAGCCCTCCTTTTCGGAGAGCTTTTTGTTATGCTTAAATTTTAAATTTCTTCGGCGTTCTTTTTGGCTTCTTGGGCAAGTCTTGCGGCTTCCTGTGCGGCTTCCTGCGCCTTTTTTGCCTCTTCCTCCGCCTTTTCGATGTCGCGCCTGATTTTTTCCTCTTTTTCGGCTTCCTTTTCTGCTCTTTCGGCTTCTTTCTTCAGCTTCTCGGCTTCCTTCTTAGCCCGTTCCTGAGCCTCTTTTTCGGCTTTTTCTGCCTCCTTCTTAGCTCTCTCGGCGTCCTTTTTTGCCTTTTCAGCCTCTTTCTTAGCCCGTTCCTGAGCTTCCCTTTCCGCTTTTTCGGCTTCTTTTTTCAGCTTTTCCGCTTCCTTTTTAGCCTTTTCCTCGGCGTCTTTCTTGGCTTTTTCGGCGTCCTTTTTTGCCTTTTCTTCGGCGTCTTTCTTAGCCTTTTCCGCCTCTTTTTTGGCTTTTTCCGCCTTTTGGAGCTTCTTTTGAGCTTCTCTTTCCGCCTTTTTGGCCTTTTCCTCGGCTTCCTTGCGGAGCTTTTCCCTCTCCTTGGACTGCTCAAATTTAGCTTCTCTTTCCTGACGCTCTACTTTAATTTCCTCCATATCGAGGTCGTCTGTGCCGCCGGTGCGCCAGGTGTGTATAATTTCCGGCTCTTCAAATATTTCGTCAAGCCTCTTGATAAACGGAACTATCTCGCCGAAGTCGAGCGCCCTGTGGTCGAACGCAATGCACAGCGGCATTACCTGACGGATAGCGATTTCCTTTTCGCCGTCCTCGTTTACGATAACGACGGGCTTATCCTGAACCGCGCCCAGCGCAATGGCGCAAACCTGCGGCGGAACTATCTCAAGCAGGCAGGTTTCGCCCCTCTGCTGACGGTAAGTTGAGCCTATGTTCGATACGGTTATTGTACCCTGTTCAATATCGTGCTTTGTAAGTCTGTCCGATTCGGGTATCGCTTCATATGCCTTTTTCGCCTTGCCCGAAAGAGTTTTTACCTTGTGCTTGCCCGTCTTTGAACCGATAAGGCGGTAAATGGTCTGCTTAACCTTTCCCTGCTTTAACGCGGTAAGCGTATTGTCAAGCGAAACATCGAACATTACCTCGTTTAAATCCGTGTTCTTGACCCTGCGGTTTACATCGGCAATATAGTCCACCATCTGGTCGAGTGTTTTGCTCTCGAAGTTGTGGAGATTAATCGTCATCATCTCGCCGTTGGGCAAAACCATGGGCATGGAGATGTTAATATCTTCAAAGGTGTGTATTTCACCCCTTACAAGCTTGCGGTCAAAATCAATATGGGCGTTCATTGCCGGGTCGGCTTTCAGTCCCTCTACGATGATTTTAAGCATAAGGGTGTTAAGGGTGATTTTATCTTCGGGAGCGCAGTTTTCGTTAAGGCGTTTATATTCAATCATAAACTCCGTAACGTCCGGCTCGTAATTATATGTTACATGGGGTATGGTTTCCCAGCTCTCCGCCGTCATATTGGCGACGATTTTTCTTTGAATACCGAAATGAGTGGTTCCGGTTTTTTTAAGGCCGTTTTTGTTCTTTGCCATAAGCAAACTCTCCTTTAGTGCGTGCTGAAATATATATCATAAATATTATAAACAAAATAGCGCCGTATGGGAATACTATATTTTTAAAATTTAAAAATCATTCACAATATTTTTTGCGTCGGTGAAGCGGACAAAGTTATCCGGCTGTCCCGTGTTTTTTATCCTGTTATCCCGAATTATAACGTTTTCGGCGCATTTTATAAAAATGCCCTTGTCGAAGCGGGAATCGAAGGTGTTGCCCGTGATTTTAATATTTTTGTGAACCGTGTTTTTGTGGTTTGCGTTTTCGGGCAGAACCTGTATAAAGTGAGCCTTACAGCTTCCGAAGTAGTTGTTCCTGATTTCAACGTCCCTGCACGGGCCGCTTTCATACCAGCTTTTTGCGTCGTCGGAAAGCAGAATACAACTGAGAGTCGAATTTAAAAATTTGTTGTTTTCTATAAGGACCTTATTCCTTGTGGTGACGAGTATGTTCCTTGTTATTATTCTGTTGAGCGTATTGCCGCCGTAATAAAATTCGGGGCACATTGTAATATCTTCAACCGCCATACCCGCCTGCGCCGCCGAAACGCTGTCAACCGTCATTTCTATTTTGTATTCGGAAATCAGCCTGCTTTCAAGTATCCTTGCCACGCCCTTGATTTCGAGAGTTTCCCTGTCAACGTATTCGATTTCGTCGCCCGCGTGAAAGGGATTGAAGCCGTGAGTCTGGGGGTGACGGAAGCTTAAAATCAATTTGTTATCCCGAATTTCGTCAATATACATATGTATGCCGTGAACGTTTACCGCGTCGTCGCAGGCTCCGCAGAAATTGCTGTTTGTAACGCTCACCTTACCCTTGCAGCAGCAAATTTGAATAAAATCCGCAAGCGAACAGATAAGTCTGCCCGAAGAAACCGAGGGGGAAAGATCGACGTTGTCTATAGTTATGTTCTCCGTGTCCTGGCATACTATCGCGAGCGAGTAGTTAAAGCGTTGAGCGAAATTTTTTAGGCAGAAGTTTTTACAGCGGTTTACGAACACGCCCACGAACCGGCGGCGGGGGTTAAAGACGTAATATCTGTCGCCCTTTGTAAAACGCCTTGTCGAAAGGTAGCTCAGTTTAAATTTTCCCTTGCCCGTTTCCCTTATGCCGAGCGCTCCCGAAAAGGGATGGTCTGTCCTTTGAACGCAATTAATATCGTCGCTTTTAACAAGAGCCGTCCAGCTTGCATGCATACGGTCGGCGAAAAAATCCTCCCTGTAATCCTTGCCGACAAAGTAAAAGCGCTTTCCCTCTTTTTCGTATTCGCTTATCCCGTCAAGCGAGAATACGGCGGAAAAGGGCGTTACATTTTCAACCGTAAATTCGTGAAGATGCGGGTTCTTAACGTCTAAGGTAATGCCGTCTATCGTCAGGTTTTCGCAGTCCTCGGCAACAATGTTTGTAACTTTTCCGTCAATTACGAACTCGGCTGAGTTCCCGCGGACGGTTAAATTTTTTATTTTTTGAAAATTAAGCGCAATTTTTGCGTAGTGCGGAGTTTCGCCGTCCTTAAATTCGCCGTCGCCGACGGTATTTGTTATGTAAAGCATTTTACCTTTACAGTTATCGGAATCAATATAATAAACGCCTTTTTCAAAAACGAGCGTTTTTTCGCCGTCCGAAGCGGACATTTCCTCGAGCGCCGCGCACAGCTCTCCGCCGACTTCCTTTTCAGGTAAAATCCCGAAATCCCGAGCATAAAAAACCATAATTTCACCTACCTAAACAATTTTAATTATAAACCATATTTATGTGCAAAGCAAACATATTTTAAATAAAAATAATGTAGAATTTTAGTTATTGTAAAATATAAAATAATATGATAGAATTATAATATTATATAATAAGGGGGAGTTTATAAAAAATGAATTTGGTTTCAAAAGCTAAAGGTATAATCGGTAATGTAAAAACTTACTGGAAAGTACCGCAATTCGGTCGGTATATGACCTTTAAGGAAATAGCGGCATATGCCGGCGGCGGTATAGGCGCTTATTTCATCATTCAGTTGGGTTCCACCCTGTTGGTAGGCACGCAGAATATGATAGTAGGCGGCGCGATAGGCGTTGCGCCCACGGATATGTATATCCTCTACATAATCTCAACCCTTGCCAATATACCGTTGACCGCGGTGCGTGCGAATATTATCGACAACACAAGGGGCAGGGGAGGCAAATACAGACCTTATATCCTGTCTATGGGTATTCCGACCGCGCTTATAGCAATAGCTTACGTTTGGTTCCCGTATAAGGAAATGTATTCGCTTTTCCCGTATACGGTTTTCGGTAAGGACGCCGGGTATGTAATAAAATGCGCGATGGTTCTTATCTTTAGTCTGTTGCTTCAGTTTTTCTTTAATTTCTTTAACGACGCATATACAAATCTTATTCACGTCCTTTCGCCGAATACTCAGGAGAGAACGGACGTTTTGGCAATAAAATCGGTTGTTTATTCGCTTGCGCCCTCAATAGTAAATATTGTGCTTCCCCTTGTTGCGAAATGGTGTACGGATAACAATCTTTACGACATCAGGGTATATCGCTATACCTATCCCATATTTGCGATATTCGGTATGGCGCTTACGATAATCGTCTACGCTTATACGGAGGAAAAGATAGTTCAGGCGAAGACGCATACCATACAGATAAGCTTTATGGACTCTCTGAGAGAGGTTGCGAAAAACAAGTACTTTTGGATTATCGCCCTTGCAGGTTGGCTCGGCTTCCTTGAAAGCTCTTACGGCGCAATTCTTCAATGGTCTTACACCTACGGCCATACCTGCGACGGAGATGTTTACGCCCTTATCAGCACCCTTACGGGCAACGCCAGCCTTTGGGGTATGCTGTTGGCGCCTATCTGCATCAGAAAATGGGGCAAGAAAAAGGTGCTTATCGGCGTTAATATGCTAAACGTTCTGTTCATACTCGCAATGCTTGTTGATATGCGGAATATTTGGTGGCTGTTTATCTGCGTTTACCTGAATTGGCTTGTAGGCGCGTTCGAGCAGATTACAACGCCGGCAATCCAGGCGGATATTCGAGATTATCAGCAGTACAGGTCGGGCGAAAGAATCGACGGTATGTTTGCGGCGGTATCTACCATAGGCAGCGTGGTTACGCTTGTAACCTCCTCGGTAACGCCCATAGTTCAGAAGTTCTACGGCGTTTACGAGGGCAACGGTTACGAAAAGCCTTTTGACATACTTGACGTAAAGAACGGCGACGCAAACCTTTTATATAAGCTTATGGGCGCTATGATAATTATGGCGGCGGTCGGCGCATTCTTAAACGTTGTGCCGTATTTCTTCTATGACCTCGACGAAAGGCATCAAAAGGCGATAGTCCGTATACTTAAAATAAGGGCTTTGTTTGAGGATTACAACAACGGCGTTGTAAATGACGCTAACACCGTTGAGGCAATCGACATAATCAATTTTGCAAGGGAAACCGCATACGCGCAGCCCGTTCCCGTTGAAAAGACCTACAAGAGCATCGAGGACAAGGCTTTGAGAAAGGCGGGCAAAAAGGAATACAAAAAGGCGATTGAATTTAACGAGGAAATTGAAATTTCAAAGCTCGTTTGCCAGGAGCTTGACAAGTTCAACACCTCCTTCTACAAAAAGCAGATTGAAGCGAACAACGCAGTTCTTTTAAACGGGCTTTCGGGCTTGCTTTCGCAGGATGCATACAGCAACGCTTTAGAGCTCAGGCAGGCAAAGGCCATGCCCAAGGGAACGGAGGGGGAAAAGGAAAACCGTAAGCTTGCCATTGAAATAGCCAAGAAAAAGATTTCTTCCTACAAGGCTATCAAGGAATATTATTCCGACGGTCAGGAGCTTAAAGAACCCGACTTTACAAGGCTTGACGAGTTGTTCAACGCCGAGGACGAGTGCGAGGAGAAGCTTCGTAAATTGAGCGCGGAGCTTTCCGAGGCCAAAAAGGATAAGGATAAGGAAGAGGTTAAGCGCGTTAAGGCGAAAATTAAGGAAATTGCCGCGGACAGAAAGGTTATTTTCAAACAGCAGAAAATCGAAATGGATATGCACGCGCGCTTCGGCAGAGCCGCAAAACCGTATCTTTACGCACAGAAGCTTATTAATCAGCAGAAGGCGTATGAGCATCTTGACGACATTCTCGGGCTTTATGACGAGGCTAAGGAAAGATATACGGCGAAGCTTGAGGCGGACAAGGCGGAAATTGAACGCATTAAGGCGGAGGAGGACGCCCTTACAGCTAAATTAAGGGCTGAGAAGGAAGCCAAAAAAGCGGCAAAAAAAGCAGGTAAAAAATAAATAATTCTTCTAAAATAAAAACAGCACAGGGAGCAAATTTGAAATGCTTTCTGTGCTGTTCTTTTGCAAAATTTAAAATTAAGCCATTTTCATTGAAATATCAAAAGCCTTAACCGAGTGGGTGAGAGCGCCAAGCGAAATTATGTCAACGCCCGTTTCGGCAACGGATTTGATGTTTTCCTCGGTAATTCCGCCCGAGGCCTCCGTCTTTGCCCTGCCGCCGATAATGCTCACAGCCTCGCGCATAGCTTCGATATCCATATTGTCAAGCATAATTATGTCCGCACCGGCGTTTACGGCTTCCCTGACCTCGTCAAGATTTCGGGTTTCGACCTCGATTTTAACAGTATGGCCGATTTTGCCTCTGAGTTTATTGACCGCGTTCGTTATTCCTCCGCCCGCGTCTATGTGGTTATCTTTGAGCATAGCGCAGTCGGAAAGGTTAAAACGGTGGTTTTTGCCTCCGCCGCAGGTAACGGCATATTTTTGCATAGCCCGAAGTCCCGGCAGAGTTTTGCGGGTGTCGGTAATCTGCGCGTTCGTGCCCTTGCAAAGCTCGGCAGCCCTGCTTGCGGCGCTTGCAATTCCCGAAAGGTGCTGAATAATATTGAGCGCGGTTCTTTCGCCCTTTAAAAGGAGTACGGTTTTGCCCTTGAACCTTGCAATTACATCGCCCTTCTTTATGCGGTCGCCGTCGGAAAAAAATACCGCGCTTTCAAAGCTTTCGTCAAGCAGTTCAAACACACGCATGGCAATTTTGACTCCGCAGAGCGTACCTTCCGCCTTTGCGATAAAATACGCCTCGTCTGTCTGATTTTCGTCTATGAGGTAATCGGAGGCGACGTCGATGTAATTAACGTCCTCCTTTAACGCATTTTTGATAACTTCATCAACATAGAATGAGGGCAAATTCATCTTTCGTCAACCTCCTTTAAGATTATATGCGCCACGGTGGCAAGGCTTAAAGCCTCGCAGTAATCCGGTGTAATGGCAAATTTGCCCGAGCGCAGTCTTTTTAAAATCCTGTCAACCTGTTTAAGGCTTGTCCTCGCAGAGTCTGCGTCGGGGATAACAAAATACGACCTCTGAAGCATTGAGCGTATTTCCGTGCGTATGCCTTTGGGGAGCGGAGCGCCCGAAATGTCAAGCTCTTTTTCGCTTACGGCAACGTGAGCAAAGCCGGCGTTTACGCATTTTGCAATGTCCTCTGCCGCCCTCCTGCCGAAAACAAGCGCTTCAAGCAGAGAGTTGCTCGCAAGCCTGTTTTTGCCGTGTACCCCCGTGTGGGAACATTCGCCGACTGCGTACAGACGGGAAACGGAGGTTCTTGACTCAAGCGAAACGTCGATACCGCCCATAAGATAGTGTTGGCAGGGGAAAATAGGTATTAAATCCTTGGTTATATCAATACCCTGTTCAAGACAGCCCGCGTAAATACCGGGAAATCTGTTTATTAAATATTCCCTGTCCCTGTGTGTAATATCGAGATAGAAATTATTGCTTCCCGTTTTTCTGCTTTCAAGAATTATCGCCCTAGAAACAACGTCGCGGGGAGCCAATTCAAGCCGCTCGTCGTAACGCTGCATAAATCGTTCGCGATTGCAGTTTAAAAGGTATGCGCCCTCGCCGCGAACCGCCTCGCTTATCAAAAACTGTTCACGGTTAGGGCCGTTAAAGGCGGTCGGGTGAAATTGAACATAGCTCAAATTCTTAATCGAAGCGCCCATTTCATACGCAAGGCGTATTCCGTCGCCCGTTGCAACGGAGGGGTTGGTGGTATATTTGTACGCCCTGCCTATTCCGCCCGTTGCAAGCACGCAGTAGTCGGCAAAAACGCTTACGGGCGTTGCGCCGTCCAAAAGAATATCTGCGCGAAAGCCGCTTTTAACCTTTTCGAGGTTGTAGACAAGAGCGTTTGAACGCTGGGTTATGTTTTTCCTGCGGTGAAGCTCCTCGAGCAGTTTTTTTACGATTTCGGCGCCCGTTGTGTCCTTATGATGAACAATTCTTCTTCTGCTGTGGCCGCCCTCAAGCGTTTTCTGAACGGTACCGTCCGGGTTTTTGTCAAAGTCCACGCCGTATTCCATAATTTTGCGGACGTCGTCGGGCCCCTCATGCACAAGCACCGTTACTGCGTCGAGGTCGTTAGCCTGACCGCCGGCGATTAAAGTATCGTTAATATGCAAATCGTAGCTGTCGTTTTCAAAGCTCAAAACCGCGGCAACACCGCCCTGGGCGAGGTTGCTGTTTGAAAGCGTATCCGATTTTTTTGAAAGAACAAGCGCCGAAAGATTTTCCGGCAGGGAAAGCGCCGTATAAAGGCCGCCGACTCCGCTGCCGACTATCAGCACGTCATATCTTTTCTCCATAAAAAACATCTCTTTAAATCAAATCAAAATACTACATTTTACATTCTACCATAAAAGCTTAAAAAAAGGAATTATAATTTTAATTTTTGTAGGAATGTTGAATATTTGCCTTCATTACGTTAAAATTTTAAAAAATTTATAAAAACAAAACCAAACGCAGCTTGACTTTTTAAATATAAGTGCAAATTGATATTGACTTTTTGGTTTAAAAGTGCTAATATATTTCAGCACAAAAGAATATGCGCTGCTAGCTCAGCTGGATAGAGTGTTTGGCTACGAACCAAAAGGTCAGGGGTTCGAATCCCTTGCAGCGCGCCATACCGCCGCAGGATATATGTTACTTGCGGCGGCTTTTTAAATTTTAGAGAAGCAGAACCCGTCAAGGGATTCGAACCGTCGTCCATCTTTTGCTCGTAAGAGCAAAAGGGACATAAAATAGGATTTGTTTGCGAAGCAAACTTTGGCGGAGTGAAACGAAGCCGAATCCCTTGCAGCGCGCCAAAAATCGGTAAGACATCAGCCTTACCGATTTTTACTTTGTTACTATTTATTAAAGTGCAAGGGATTCGAACCATCGTCCATCTTTTGCTCGTAAGAGCAAAAGGGACATAAAAATAGGACTTGTTTGCGAAGCAAACTTTGGCGGAGTGAAACGAAGCCGAATCCCTTGCAGCGCGCCATACCGCCGCAGGATATATGTTACTTGCGGCGGCTTTTTAAATTTTAGAGAAGCAGAACCCGTCAAGGGATTCGAACCGTCGTCCATCTTTTGCTCGTAAGAGCAAAAGGGACATAAAATAGGACTTGTTTGCGAAGCAAACTTTGGCAGAGTGAAACGAAGCCGAATCCCTTGCAGCGCGCCATACCGCCGCAGGATATATGTTACTTGCGGCGGCTTTTTAAATTTTAGAGAAGCAGAACCCGTCAAGGGATTCGAACCATCGTCCATCTTTTGCTCGTAAGAGCAAAAGGGACATAAAATAGGACTTGTTTGCGAAGCAAACTTTGGCGGAGTGAAACGAAGCCGAATCCCTTGCAGCGCGCCTCGTCGTCGCGGACTATGTATCGTTCACGACGGCTTTTCTTTTGAAAATCCGTCTTTCGCTCACGCCGTCGCTCCTCCTCTCCGAAACAGGTCACGCACAAGTCGCCTGTTCGGTTGTAAACGCCCTCACGACGGCTTTGTTGTGCTACCAACCCGTTTCGGTGTTTACGCCTGCGGCGTAAGATTAAGAGCAAAAGGGACATAAAATAGGATTTGTTTGCGAAGCAAACTTTGGCAGAGTGAAACGAAGCCGAATCCCTTGCAGCGCGCCTCGTCGTCGCGGACTATGTATCGTTCACGACGGCTTTTCTTTTGAAAATCCGTCTTTCGCTCACGCCGTCGCTCCTCCTCTCCGAAACAGGTCACGCACAAGTCGCCTGTTCGGTTGTAAACGCCCTCACGACGGCTTTGTTGTGCTACCAACCCGTTTCGGTGTTTACGCCTGCGGCGTAAGATTAAGAGCAAAAGGGACATAAAATAGGACTTGTTTGCGAAACACGGCTTTGCCGTTCCGATAGGCGAGCTGTTGGAGTATAAGCTAAATGCGAAGATAAACGTCTATGCGGACAGGGAGTATCTGAAGCGGCAGGGGATTTTTAATACGGGGAATAACAGAATATAGCATTAATCTGCGGTAAAAATATTACAGCATAAGAATAAGCTATTGACAGCTTTCACACTGCCAATAGCTTATTTTTTAGCCTAATTGATTTTGCTTTTAGCCTAATTAATTTAGCCTTTGGTTTATTTTATTTTGCAAGTCTTACTACGGTTATGCTGTAGGGTTCGAGGGCGTAATTAAACTGCGGCGAGACGCCGTCAAGCTCGGTTTTGTTCAGGGTAACGACCTCTTTTTCGCCGAGGATATTGTCATTGTCGGGCGAAGTGCCGACAACCTTGTAAAGCTCCGCCTGCGGCTTTATTTTATCGGCGTTTTTAAGGTCAATCGCAACGGTTTTTACCTTGTCGCATACATTTACAAGCTTAATTATCGTATCGCCCGTTTCGTCGGTTGAAACCACGCTGTAAACGTCCGAAAGCGTGGTTTCGGGAACGTCGTAGTCAACGTACAGCTCGTCGTCAACGTAGCATTTTACGTTCCTGCCGCTTACAACGACTTTGAGCTTGTAGGTTTTTCCCTTTTCAATCTCGATTTCCTTTTCCGTTCCGGCAATCTCGGCGGATTTTGAAGCTCCGTCAACTCTTTGGAGCGCCGATTTTGTATTCCACCAGCCGCCGATGTTCCAGAAAATGTTGTTGTCCTTATCGTTTACGGCAAAGGGTATAAGGAAGCCCTCCGAGCCGCCTGTCTTTTTGGCGTCCACGGTTAACGTGTAATTTGACCAGTCGGTATTTCCGAAATACATTACAGTACCCGTGTTGTTGTACTTTTCCGTATCCGTTTCCTTGGATTTTTGACTCAGCTTGCCGCCCAAAACCGACCACTTGCCGTCCGATACCTTTTCCCAATTATCGGTTAAGCTGTAACGGTTAAAGCTGTCCTTTGCCAAAACCTCGCCCGTTTCGTTGTCAGTGATAACGAGATTGTCGAATTTTGCGGACGTGTTCCAGGTTCCCAAGCCGATTTTTCCTTTTAATTCGTCGGCGGTATCGCTTTGCACGCTGTTAAAGCTGTGCTTTAAAACGTCCGTGCCCTGATTTATCGAGAACACCTGCTGGGCGTAATAGTCAACCGATTTTGTAACGCTTGTGTTGTTGAACCAAATTAGGTTGGGCGACCAGTGCGTTGCCGTGGTGTTGCCGAAAAGGGGAGCGTATGCCGCCATTTTGACTATATCGCCGTTTCGTTCAAGACCCGTCATATATGCCGCTTCCGCAAGCCCTGCTCTCCAAGTGTTGGAGCGAGCGGCGTATTCGCCCAAAAATACGGGTATTCCGCCGCCGTATTTTGTGCTGTCGAGGTCTTTTTCATCTCTTGAATAATTGCTTTCGTCGTAGTAATCCGTGTGCGATAAGAACCAGCCCGGGTCGTTATAGTAATGCTGATCGGTTGCGCCGGCAAAATCGCTTAATTTTTTGCCCGGATTAGCTTTCAGCCAGTCCTCGGCGTTTGTGTATGACGGCAGATAATCGGGATTATTGCTGTCGCCGTCGTCTACGCCGGAGGAATAAATCAATTCAAGGTCTTTATATAAAGCGGGTTTTTCCGCTTTCGCCTTGTTAAACGCCTTTACAAACTCGGCATAATGGGTGTAGAAGGCTTTGCCCCATTGCTCGTTGCCTATGCCTATATATTTAAGCTCAAAGGGCTCGGTATGACCCATGGCAATACGAACCGATCCCCATTTTGTTGAGGCGTCGCCGCGGCAGAACTCAACAAGGTCGAGCATATTTTGAATATAGTAATTCATTTCGTCCGAACCGATTTTCGCATATTGAGTCTGATCGCCCCTGCCCATACAGCAGATGCCGCAGTTTATAACGGGAACGCCAACCGCGCCGATTTTTTCAGCAAGGCAGAAGTATTCGTAAAAGCCCAGGCCGTAGGTCATATAAGACGGATACGGGTCGTCGGTAAGGTCCTCGTTAATCCATATGTTCTGACCCATCTTCCTCGCCGCAACGTCGCCGTAAACGCCGTTGAATTTGTAAGGCTCTCCGTTTTCGTCCGCGCCGACGGAATCCTTCCAGTCGTATGCAAGCTCAAGCGTATGACCTTCTATAACACAGCCGCCCGGGAAACGCAAAAACTTGGGCTTCAGCTCTTTAAGAGCGTTTACAAGCTCGGGTCTTAAATTGTCCTCGGCGCTTTCGGGGATAAGCGATACCATATCGACGTCCACGCTTCCCTTGTCGATAAGCAGAGCAAGCTTTACGTCCTTGTTTGCGCTCAATTCGGAAGCGAGCGTAAGCGAAAACTTTTTCCATTCGTTCGTTATTCCGTCAAGCTCTGCGCTTGCCGCGGTTTTGTCGCCCGCTTTCAGTTGAACGGAGAGCTTGCCTTTGTAATCCGAGCTTTTCAAGTAAACGGAGAATTTGTAATTCTCGCCCTCCTTAATCGCCATACCGTCAAGGAAGCCCGAATTTTCAATACCCGCTTTTTCGGAGGAATCGTTTTTGAGAACCATATAATTCGGGTTGTTCGGATTAAGACAGCCCGCTTTATCGTCCTTTTTTACATTTGCGGAGATTTCGCCTATATCGGACCATGCGTGCTTTTCGTTGCCCTTTGCGATTTCGTTAAATTCAAACGAGCGGTTTTGCACCATTTCGGCATAAAGACCGCCGTCCGCCGCAAAGTTAATATCCTCAAGGAATACGCCGTAAAGCAGTTCGCTTATATGCTTTGTTTTGTTTGAAGCGTCAATTTCAAGCGTGTAATCGGCGTTTTGAGCGTCGTATTTTGTAAGCGTTCCTGCGTTTGCGTTTGAATTTGCTTCGTTTTCCGTTTTTGCCGTTTCTATTTTGGGCGCGCCCGCAATAGGTATAAGCACAGCCAAAATTACGGCGGCGCAGACAACAAGCGCAACGACGGCAATTATAATTTTACTCTTTTTCATATTATCGTTTTCCCTTCGCAGAAAATGAAAAGAATCAAGGACTTACTTGCTTACCGCAATATAGCGTCCTATGCTTCCCGCAAGCTTCATAATGGGCATGGTCTGAATTACGACCTCGCCGGGGCCTGTAACTACGGTGTTGAACAGTCCCTCGCCGCCGAAAAGCACGTTCTTTACTCCCTTAACCATCTGTACGTCCATTTTACAGGTGGAATCCATCATAACAAGATGACCGGTATCGACAATAAGCTGTTCTCCCGGCTGGAGATTATAACGAATAGCCGCGCCGTCAATTTCTATAAAGGCAATTCCGGTGCCGCTGATTCTTTGCATAATGAAGCCTTCGCCGCCGAAAAAGCCGGAACCGAGCTTCTTTTGGAAAGCTATTGAAAGGTCAACGTCGGTTGTGGAGGCAAGGAAAGCCGATTTTTGGCATATGTACTGCCTGCCGTTGGAGAGTTCAAGCGGCATTATCTCGCCCGGGAGCGAGCTTGCAAAGGCTATCGAGCCGTTTTCAAGCGCCGTGTAGCGGTTTTGAAAAAGCGATTCGCCCGAGAACGCTCTGCCGAAAACCTTGCCTATTCCGCCGCCCACGGTTTCCATCTTTATGCAGGGGCTCATCCAACTCATACCGCCGCCCTCGGTTATCATAGCCTCGCCCTTTTCAAGCTGGCAAATAAGCGCGGGAAAGCTGTTTCCGAAAATTTCATACTTCATAATTTTACTCCTGTTTTAAAAATTTTTAATATAAGGTAATTTTATTATAGCATATTACGGCAATTTTTCAATATTTCCTTTTTATATTGAAAACGTCCGCCCGATTTGATAAAATAGAAAAAACAAAAAGGGGCGGTATTGTGATAAGAAAAAGCGTACCCGAGGATTTTGACGCAATTAATTCGATATATCAAAGAGCGAGAAAGTATATGGCGCGGTGCGGCATAGATCAATGGCAGGACGGCTATCCGTTTAAAGAGGATATTTTGTCCGATATTAACGGCTCGGTTTCATACGTTTTGGTTTCCGGCGCGGAGATTTACGCAACCTTCGTTTTAATTCGGGGCGAGGACCCCGATTACAGGAATATCGAGGACGGGGAGTGGAAAAGCTCACAGCCCTATTTTGCCATTCACCGCGTTGCGAGCGACGGCAGTCACAGAGGGGTTTTTAACGAAATTTTCGAGTTTGCAAGGAGCAGGTCGGGGCATCTAAGGATTGACACTCACAGGCAGAACGTCAATATGCGCAGGGTTCTCGCGGCAAACGGCTTTGAGTATTGCGGGGTTATTCATTTAAAGGACGGCAGCGCGAGAGACGCTTTTGAATATACGGAACATAAATAATTTTGTTATACGGGGTTTATTATGAACAATGTCAAAATAAGCAAAAACAAAATATTATTCAGCAGGTCGGGTGAGCTTGTAAGGCTTACCCCGTGCGGGGAAAACGCCATTCGCTTCGAGGGCTTCCCGGGAGGCAGGGAATTTGACGAGGATTTCACACTTATGCCGCAAAATGCCGAAGCGGTTATTACGGACGGGGAATACTTTGTCACCATGACCGTAGGTTCAAACACGGTAAAGCTTGAAAAAAGCGGAAAAATCAGTTTTTACAAGGACGGCGAAATGATTATCGAAGAAAAGCCGGAGCTTACCTTTGAGGGCGGTTACCGCTTTTATGAGAACGTCGCCGGCGGACTTTGGAGTATGAGGGAGACGTTTAAAGCGCGGCAGGGCGAGCATATCTACGGCCTCGGCCATGAGGACAGCGGTATGTTTGATTTAAAGGGCTGTTCTTTCGATTTGCGAAACGTCAACGCAAAATGCACCATACCCTACATATATTCGTCCTTAGGCTACGGCTTTATTTGGAACAATCCCGCAATAGGAAACGCGGAGCTTTCAAACAACAGAACCAGATGGAGCGTAGCGGCGGCAAGAAAAATGGACTATGTCGTTATCACGGGTACTCCAAGGTCCGTTACGGCAACGCTTGCCGATTTAACGGGTCACGCGCCGGTAATGCCGCATTGGGCTACGGGCTTTTGGCAGAGCAGATTGAGATACGAAACGCAGGAGGAGCTGCTCGAGGTTGCAGAAAGATACAAGAGGGAAAACATACCGCTTTCGGTAATTGTATGCGATTACTTTCATTGGACGGAGCAGGGCGATTATAAATTCGACCCCCTTTACTGGCCGGACCCGAAAGCTATGGCGCAGAAGCTCCACGATATGGGTACTAAGCTGATGGTTTCCACCTGGCCCACCATAAACGGCGGCAGCGAAAATTTTAATTATATGCGTGACAACAATATGCTTATAAGGACTTCGAGGGGAGCGGACAGGGTTTTCAGCTTTTACGGCTGGCAGTCCGAAATCGACGTTACAAACCCCGAGACGAGGAAATTTGTTTTCGGCAAATTAAAACAGAATTATCTTGACAACGGCGTGGATTGCCTGTGGTTCGACGAGGCGGAGCCCGAAATACACCCCGAGCATTTCGACAACCTTATTATGTATCTCGGCAGGGGAGATGAGGTCGCTATGCTCTATCCGTATTATTATTCCGAAATGGCATACGACGGCTTTAAGGAAATGGGTATAGAAAACCCCGTAACGCTTACAAGATGCGCCTATCTCGGCAGTCAAAAATTCGGCTCGCTCGTTTGGAGCGGCGATATACCCTCCACCTTTGAGAGCCTGAAAAGTCAGGTTAAGGCGGGGCTTAATATGGCTATGTGCGGCATAGTTTGGTGGAACACCGACATAGGCGGATTTTACGGCGGCGATACCGAAAAAGAGGAGTACAGGGAGCTGTTTGTACGCTGGTTCCAGTACGGCGTATTTTCGCCTGTAATGAGGGCTCACGGGCACAGGCAAAAGCACGGCGAAAGAAGCAAGCTTAAAGAAGCGTCCGGAGGCGGAAACGAAATTTGGAGCTACGGAGAGGAAAATTTTGAAACGCTTAAAAGCCTTATCCTTTTGCGTGAAAGGCTGAGGCCGTACATAGAAAAGCATATGAAAATCGCCTCCGAAAAGGGTATACCGATAATGAGGGCTATGTTCTTTGACTATCCCGACGATGAAATCTGCTATACCCTCGGCGAGCAGTATATGTTCGGCGACGATATAATTTTCGCTCCGATAGTGAATATGGGGCAAACGGTTAAGACGGTATATCTCCCAAAGGGCGAATGGATACTCACAAAGAACGGACGGGAGTATGAGGGCGGCTCAAGCTATGAAGTCGAGGCGCAGATAAACGAATTTATAGCCTTTGTAAAAAAGGGCAGCGATGTGATAGACTGCTTTTAGGCAAAACAAAAAAATGCGCTCTCAATCCGAGAACGCATTTTTTACTGCCGTTTTAAATTTTATATGCTCTCAAGTTCTTTTTTAACGCTTTCTATCTGCATTAAAACGCTCTGCGCGGTAGGCCCGCCGAAAGATGTTCTTCTGCCAAGGCAGCTTTCAAGGCTGATGGCCTCGTAAATGCCGCCGTCGATTACCTGCGAAAATTCCCTGAATTTTTCAACGGGCAGTTCCTCAAGCACAAGTCCGTTTTCTATACAATATGCCACGGCTTTGCCCGAAATTTTGTATGCGTCACGGAAGGGCAATCCCTTGCCGACAAGGTAATCCGCCATATCCGTAGCGTTTATAAAGCCCTTTTGAGCGGCTTTTTTCATATTGTCGGTAAGAGCCGTCAGGGTGCTTACCTCACCGTTAGTAATGTCAAGGCAGGCTTTAACCGTGTCAACGGCGTCAAATACAGCCTCCTTGTCCTCCTGCATATCCTTGTTGTATGCCAGGGGAAGCCCCTTAAGCGTTGTAAGGAAAGCCAGCAAATCGCCGTAAACCCTGCCCGTTTTGCCGCGCACAAGCTCCGCCATATCGGGATTTTTCTTCTGCGGCATAATGGACGAACCCGTTGTAAAATCGTCGGAAAGCTCTATAAATTTAAACTCCCAGCTCGACCAGAGTATTATCTCCTCCGAAAGCCTTGAAAGATGCGCCATAATAAGCGATATTGCGCTTAAAAGCTCAACGCAGAAATCCCTGTCCGAAACGCCGTCAAGCGAATTTATACAAACGCTGTCAAACCCAAGGCGGTCCGCCTCAAATTTGCGGTCGGTGTCGTAGGTGGTGCCTGCCAAGGCGCAGGAGCCTATCGGAGAAACGGCCGTTCTTTTTTTTACGTCCTTAATTCTGTCAAGGTCACGGCAAAGCATAACGGCATAAGCCATAAGATGATGACCGAAGGTTATGGGCTGAGCCCTTTGCAGATGCGTGTAGCCCGGCATAATCGCGTCCTTGTATTCCTCTGCACGGGCGCAGAGCGTAAGAGTAAGCTTTTTTAAAAGGGCGCTTATTTCGTCGCATTCTTCAAGCAGGTACATTCTTGAGTCGAGCGCCACCTGATCGTTACGGCTTCTTGCGGTGTGAAGCTTTTTGCCGACGTCGCCGAGCCTTTTTGTAAGCTCCGCTTCAACAAACATATGAATATCCTCGGCGGTTTCGTCTATGGGAAGCTTGCCGGAGTCTATGTCGGCAAGTATCTCCGAAAGTCCGTTTATTATAGCTTCGCTTTCGCCCTTTTCGATAATTCCCTGTTTTGCGAGCATAGCGGCGTGCGCCATACTTCCCGTTATATCCTGCTTATACATTCTTTTGTCAAAGCGAATTGACGAGTTGAAATCATCTGCCGCCTTGTTTGTAGCACCGTCGGTTCTGCCTGCCCACATTTTAGCCATTTTTCTCACGCCTTTAAAAAACACGGGGGAAAGCTCCCCCGTTTATTGTGTTTATTATATTATATTATTTCTTCATCTTTGAGTCAAGCTTGGCTTTTACCTTAATCGGCAGACCGTAAAGATTGATAAAGCCTGCGGATTCCTTCTGGTCATAGACCTCGTCTTCGTCAAATGTTGCAATTTCGGGGTCGTAGAGCGAATAGGGCGAGGTTACGCCCGCGTTAATCATATTGCCCTTGTAAAGCTTTAATTTAACGTCGCCGGTAACGTTTTCCTGCGTTGTCTTTACAAAAGATAGTATCGCCTTTGTAAGGGGAGTGTACCATTGGGCGTTATACACAAGCTCGCCGAGCTTCTGCGCTACGAGCGCCTTGTAGTGCATGGTTTCCTTATCAAGACAGATGGTTTCAAGCGTTTCGTGCGCCTTGTAAAGAATTGCGCCGCCGGGGGTTTCATAAACGCCCCTGCTCTTCATACCTACAAGTCTGTTTTCAACAATGTCAAGCAAGCCTATGCCGTTTTCGCCGCCGAGCTTATTAAGCGTTTCAACAAGCTCAACCGCGCCCATTTCCTTGCCGTTTACCGCCGTGGGAACGCCCTTTTCAAAGTGAACGGTAACATATGTGGGCTTGTCGGGGGCGGCTTCGGGAGAAACGCCCATTTCAAGGAAGCCCGGTTTGTTGTACTGCGGTTCGTTTGCCGGGTCTTCAAGGTCAAGCCCCTCGTGTGAGAGGTGCCAGATGTTTTTATCCTTTGAATAATTCGTTTCCCTGTTAATCCTAAGCGGAACGTTGTGCGCCTGTGCGTAGTCTATTTCCTCGTCGCGGGATTTGATATTCCACTCGCGCCACGGAGCTATAATGGGCATATCGGGTGCGAACGCTTTAATTGCAAGCTCAAACCTTACCTGATCGTTGCCCTTGCCGGTACAGCCGTGGCAAATTGCGTCCGCTCCCTCGGCGATAGCTATTTCGGCAAGCCTTTTTGCGATAAACGGACGCGCAAAAGCCGTACCCAAAAGATAATCCTCATATTTTGCGCCTGCCTGAACGCAGGGGAAAACGCACTGCGTAAGCATTTCTTCCGTAAGGTTTTCAACATAGAGCTTTGAAGCGCCTGTTTTAATAGCCTTTTCCTCGAGCCCGTCAAGCTCGTCTGCCTGACCGACGTTTCCCGAAACCGCTATAACCTCGCAGTTGTTGTAATTTTCTTTAAGCCACGGTATGATAATCGAGGTATCAAGACCGCCCGAATATGCCAAAACAACCTTCTTAATATTTTCTTTATTCATTACCGAATCCTCCGAATTTTGTATGTTGCTGATATTATATTACAGCTTTTGCATAAAATCAAGATATTTTTGCATATTTATTCAAATAAGTTGCATATTTAGCTATTTTAACAGTATGCTCGGTTAAAAACGCTTTTATTTATACATTTTTACACAAAGTAAAAATTCAAGTACGCTTTCCGCTTCGCCCGATTATATCTCCCGTAAATACTTCTGCATATATAACAGGTTTCGGTAAGTGCCGTCCTTTAAGGTTATCGTCTTTTCTTCAAATATCATTTTGCTTCTTCTTTCACTCTTTTCACCGGCATACATTTTTACAAAACAATAAACTTCGGTGCGGAATAAAAAAACAGCACACACGAATGTATGCTGTTCGTTTAAACGAGATTGATCAGTCCGAAGTATAGGGGAGAAGAGCGATTGCGCGTGCCCTTTTGATTGCCGTTGTAAGCTCTCTTTGGTGATAAGCGCAAGTTCCGGTTACCCTTCTGGGAAGAATTTTAGCTCTTTCCGAAATGAAACGGCGAAGCTTTGCCGCGTCTTTATAATCAATCTTATCAATCTTTTCAACGCAGAACGCGCAAACTTTTTTACGCTTTCTGTTCATAGGACGTGAGCCCTGAGCTTTTTCGTTAGCCATTTTATAATCCTCCTGTTAAATTCAAATTTACAAATAATCAGAACGGAAGACCGTCGTCATCGTCCGCCGCAGAGCCGAAGCCGAAATCTTCCTCGGCGGAAACGGTGTTGAAGCTGCTTGTATCCTGACTTTGGTATGACGGAGTGTTGGCAACGGGGGCTTCGAAGCGAGTTCCCTGAGCCGAGTCCGAAGTTTTGGGACCGCAGAAGGATACGTTATCCGCAACAATTTCAACGGCGGTTCTCTTAGCGCCGGTTCTGTCCTCATAAGAACGGGTCTGTATCGAGCCCTGAACGGCTATCATAGAACCCTTGCGAAAGTATCTTGTAACGAAATCGGCGGTTTGACGCCATGCGACAACATTAATGAAGTCGGCCTGTCTTTCCTCGCCGGGCTTGACGTAATTCCTGTCAACCGCAACGCAGAAAGAAGTTACCGAAATTCCGCCGGTGGTAGTTCTTAACTCCGGGTCTGCAACAAGCCTGCCCGTAATTACCGCACAGTTAATCATTTACAGTACCTCCGATTACTTTTTAACTACGATAGAGCGAAGAACGCCGTCGGTAATGCCCGCAATACGTTCAAGCTCTGCCGGGAAAGTGGGTTCGCACTCGAAGTTGTAGAGAACGTAGTAGCCCTCCGCCTCGTCGTTAATAAGGTAAGCAAGCTTTTTCTTGCCCCACTCGTCAACGCTTTCAACAGTGCCGTGCTTCTCAATCAAAGCCTTGAATTTTTCTACAAGGGCGTTTACGTCTTCCTCGGATTTACCCTCTACCGAGAAAACAAAGATTGATTCATACTTTACCATTTTTTTGCACCTCCTTATGGACTTTGCCCTCAAACCTTATTTGAGGGAAGGAGCTGAAAATAAAAAAACTTTTTCAGCGAGTTATAATTATATCAGCACATTTCAAATAAGTCAAGCAAATTTTTCCCTAAGTCCCGAATAATAAAAAGTTTTAGAATAAGTGCGAAAGGTTTTTTAGAGCCTATCGCACTTATTTTTTATGGCTTTTGCCCTTAACGAGGATAGAGCAACGCAGAGGTGCGACTCGAGCGCGTTATGGGATTTTAGCATAAGGGAATGAGGAGCGGGGCGAGCCCCGCTCCTCACTTTCCATTATTACGGAAGAAAGGAGTTAAGCGTATGACTTGCCGATACCTCACCTTTGAGGACAGAAAGAGCTTTGAGGCTCTCTATACGGCGGGAGCGGCTTTACCCGAAATCGCCGCAAAGCTCGGCGTGCACCTCGCAACGATCTACCGCGAATTAACGAGGGGCGGCACGGGCGAGCTTGACGGGAACGGGCGGAGCGGTTATAACGCCGCGCTCGCGCAAGAAAATTTCACAGCAAGCCTCAAACACAGAGGTAAAAGAAAACCCGCTACGGCGGAGCAATAATAAAACGGAGTGATTTTATTATGAACAACATTTACGACGAATTGAAAAAAGAGATTGAGTACGCACTTAACAGCAAGAGCCTAACGCTTGCCTATCAAGCATACGGAGCCGCAAAAATGGCTCGCAAGTTATCAGCTATCACAAAGGAACAGTTTTACGAGCTCAACGAAATAGTGGTAGTAAACGGCATTAACAAGCCCTCGGCGGGGCTTAAATGAGGTGTGGGCGTATGATATGGCAGAAATCAAACCGTTTCGATCAACGCGCCCGAGAAATTGCGGATAGGCACTATAACAGGCAAAAACCAGGTACGCCACAATTTGTACCCCCTGGGCGTTGTTGTGTACTGTATGCAGAAACAGAAAGCGGGCGGGCGTTTTGGGTAACAAGTTTTCCGTTTGCTAAATATGTACGCCACGCTTGGGCGGGGGATTGGGTGTGCTCTGCTTTTAGAAATGAGGGAGCGGGCATTGCCTCCGAAATGATACGGGAGGCGGTAGCAGCAACGAGAGCTCATTTTGGAGAGCCGCCCGAACTCGGAATGATAACATTTATTGACACGAAAAAGGTTAAGCCGACAAAGGTACACGGGCGCAACACCTGGGGACTCACCTATATAAAAGCGGGTTTTAAGCCCGTGGGAAAGACAAAGGGAGGGTTACTTGCGTTTCAACTATTGCCCGAGGATATGCCGCCAGCAGAGAGCGCAAAGGAGGAAACAAAATGCGAGAGAAAATATTAGGAAAAATCGACTTTGCCGAATACGGAAAAATCAAAGACTACCCGTTTTTGATTGGCTTACAATTAGGCTTTTCGTTTAATGGTAGCGGCGTTATGGACGGCGGGAAATATACCGTAAATATCGCCGACGCTTGCAAATGGAGCAAAGAGGAACGCTCACAGGCTATTATAAACTCCGTAGAAAAAGTAAACGAAATTTTGAAAGCGGCTAAATGTTGCTATGTTTCGGAGCTTATAAATAAACCCGTCGAGGTTGTGATTGAAAACGGCGCATTTGCCGATTTTAGAATTTTAACAGAAGTTTTATAAAAAGGAGGCTTACTTATGAAAGACAGTATCTTAATGGCTATTGAGTCGCTTTGTGACGATATAGCAACCAACACCGACGCAGAGGAAAACCGCAAACGGGCGGCGAGTATTGCAGCTCTCGCTATAAGCGGGCTTTTACTCCCCGACGACGTGGAGGACGGAACAGAGGAAACCGAGGGCGAGCCAACCGCTCCCGAGGCAAAAAGCAATATGCCGAAATCGGGCGACCGTTTCACCTATAACGGTATGTCGTTTATAATTCTCGGCGAGGAGCAAGGCGGCGTACTTGCCGTGCAGGAGCATACGCTCGGCGAGGAAATGCCTTTTGACGAGGGCGACTCGAACGACTGGAGAAAATCAACGCTCCGAAAATATCTAAACGAGGAGCATATCAAGAAATTTAATAAAGGCGACCTCCTCCCGTTCGTTTCCGATCTAACCGCCGACGACGGATTAAAAGACTACGGCACCTCCGAGGACTATATATTTCTCCTCTCGTGCGACCTTTACAGAAAGTACCGCCCGTATATGCCAAAGTACAATAATTGGGTTTGGACTATTACGCCGTGGAGTTGTACCCCTGGGTACGCGTACTACGCGCGGATTGTGCACACCGACGGCAGCTTGAACGACAACTCTGCGACCAACGCTGGCGCCGTCGCCCCCGCTTGCCTTTTCAATCCGTCAATCTTTGAATAATCCGCGCCGTTCGGCGCGGTAGAAAGGACAAGTTAAAATGAAAAGAAACAGCGTAAAATACATAGTTTGCCCTATATGCGGCTCAAATTTAGACTTTGGGGAAAAGTGCGATTGCGAAAATAAAGTAACAGAACCCAAAGCAGACGCGGCGCAAAAGGTAAAGGGAAAGGGGCGAGAAAATGGGCTACAAAAGACCGTCGGCAATAAAACAATGCTACTACATAATTAAATATGTAATAAAAGACAAGCTCCGCTCTTTGCGGCTCCGCTTTAAGCTATGGAGAAAGCCGAAAAAAGATTGTTACCATTGTTGCCTATGGTGTAAGTATTTCGATAGTTGCCGCTCGGAAATAGAAAACGAGGAGGCGGAGTAAATGAGCGACGGAGTTATTATTACTATTATTATATGCGCTACATTAGTTGCGCTTGTTCTTATCAGCAATAAGAAAAAGTAAACGGAGGCGGAAAAAATGAACACACAGCAAGGCAAAAAGCAAAAAAGGCGGCTCATGAGGCTTTATATATTTTTAGCGTCAATCTTTATTATTGGCGGAGTGCTCGGCGGGGTGATCGTCGGCGCGGTAATGGCTCACGGCAGCGGGATAAACGAGGAAGAAAGGCAAGCCCTCTCCTCCTCCGCTCCATACGGAACAAGGGACGGAAAGGCGCTCACAGACGAGGGCGCGTTGATACTCGAAAGCTCCGATTTTGTACCGCTCGAGTGCGGGCTACCCGAGGAAATACAAGAATATACCTATTATTTATGCGAGGCATATTACATTGACTTTGATTTTGTAATGGCGCTTATGTACTCGGAGTCCTCTTTTCGGGCGGATATAGTCAGCGATACAAACGACTACGGCTTAATGCAGATTAACGCGGTAAATCATAAAGAGCTATCGGACAAGCTCGGAATTACGGACTTTACAGACCCATACCAAAATATCCGAGCGGGCTTATATATCCTCCGTGGGCTCTTTGAGAAGTACGACGACGCGGCAAAGGTTTTAATGGCGTACAATATGGGCGACTATGGAGCCTCGGTATTGTGGGAAAAGGGCATTTGCTCGACTACATACACAAACAAGGTACTTGCGAAAGCGGACGAGTACGCAGCTATGAGGGGGAGCTCGACAAATGAGCAATAAAATAATGCTTTCAATCCACCACAAGTACGCCGAGCTTATTTTCAGCGGAGAAAAAACTATTGAAATAAGAAAGACCGCACCGAGCGGCGGCTCATTCCCTTACATTATATTTATGTACGAAACAAAGCGCGGCGGCGGAGCGGGCGCGGTTGTTGGCTTTTTCAAATGCGGAGCGATCATTAAAACAAACGCATTTAGTAAGAAGTTTTCCAAAGAGGCGGAAACATACAAGAAAGAAACAGCGGAGCGGGCTTGCCTCTCCGTGGAGGAGCTCGAAAGCTACGCGGGCGGCGAAAGTATTCGAGGGCTTACAGTAGAAACGGCTATACGCTTTCCACAGCCCCGCCCTCTCTCGGATTTTGGATTGTCGAAAGCCCCGCAGAGTTGGCGCTATCTGAAATAAAAGAAAAAGGGCTTATCAAGCCGCAAACTTGATAAGCCCCGTAAAGCCTTTGTCGCTTTACCAACCTTATATATAGTATAGCACAAAGGCAGCGAAAAGTCAATAGGCAGCAGAGAGGCGGACTCTCTTTTTAGGGCTCGTAATGGATAATAACATAACGACCAAAGCAAAACGGAGAGGGACGCTCGAAAGAATTTTACACAATATGCTTTAATGCTTTGAGTGTAAGCTCGACAATGCGGATTGTAAACAAAGCGGCGTTGACGAGTTGACGCGGCGTATTGACGAAATAGAAACGAGGTTTTGCAGTCGAGTATAGGGAAACAAAGACCAGGCGCGGGAGCTCGCCGCCGTCCTCATTCCCTTATGGAAAACAAAAGCGTTAAACCTCGGGGGTTTGGGGGCAGAGCCCCCGAAAAGTAAGGAGGAAAATATATGCGTTGCCTATATCGAGAAAGAAAGCACTTTTGCGGGGAATATTTGGAGGTAGATATTTTCCCCGTGTTTGAATATCAGCGAGGACGGAGCAAAAAAAGAAAGCCGACAAGCGAAACGCAGAAAAAGCTAAACCAACGGAACGCCGAAAGAAAGCTCATACGGCTATTGAACACGAATTTTACAAAACAGGACATAAGGTTTGACCTTACATACGACAGCGAGCACTACCCAGCCACGCCCGAGGAGGCACAAAGGGAAATGCAAAATTTTCTCCGCCGCGTAAAGAGGTACCGCAAGAAAAACGGCTTGCCCGAGTTAAAATATGTCGCGGTAACGGAGATCGGAAAGAAAAACGCACGCTACCACCACCACCTCATAATGAACGGCGGAATATCAATAAACGACCTCGCGGAAATTTGGGGGCGCGGTTATACTACGGCAAAGCCCTTACAGTTCGACGAACAAGGCATAACAGGGATAGCAAAGTATCTCATAAAAGAGCCGATACTCGGCAAAAGGTGGAACGCAAGCCGAAATCTCGAAAAGCCGAAAATTTCAGAGCGTGACGGGCGGCTATCACAGAAAAAAATAAAAGAATGGCACAACAGCGGGGCGGACAACCGCGCCGAGATTGAAAAAGCATACGAGGGCTATTATCTCTCCGAGGTAAAGCCGTATTACAACGAAATCAACGGCGGCTATTATATCACCGTCTTGATGTATAAAAAGCCAACTCCAACACGGAGCAGAAAGCGAGGCGTGAATTATGCACGAGAATAAAACGCGGAAAAGAGGTAACAAAACAATGTCAATGATGATTTTTCCTTGCGTCCTTATCGCCCTTGATATTGGCGCGGCTATTATTTATCTAATCAACCGAGATTACAAAAAGGCGGTATATTGGATCGCGGCGGCGGTGCTCAATATTTGCGTGACTTTTTAGGAGGAGGGACTGTATGAATTATTTTAAGGCAGCGGAGCAAATTTTATCGTCGGTACCTACGCTTGAGCGGGCGACCGAAAATTTGAAACGTAGGCAGCAGCGGCTTATTGACAACGGAGCCCCGAAAGGAGCGGGCACAATTAACTACGACAAGCCGTTTACTGATACGCACTATGTAAATGACACGCTCTCCGAGCTTTTAGAAATTTCGGAGTGCTCAAAAAACATAGCCAAAAATCAAGAGGAGCTCGCGTACATATACGGGATTGTCGAGCAGTTGCAAGACGAGCATAAAAAGCTCGTCCGTTTGTGGTACTTTCAAAAGCTCCCCAAAGAGGCGGTTATGGAGAAAATGTATATCGAGTCTTTGAGCACGGTATATAACCTCCGAAACAAAGCCGTTGCAGAGTTTGCATTGCTCTATTACGGAGCCTCGGCTTTGCCCTCTGTTTGAAATCGAAAAAAAGACGAATAGAAACTTGCTTTTGCCCGTGGTAAACTGATACCGTAGAAGTAGACGAAAAAAGCGGGCGGCATATATGCGGCTCGCTTTTCGCCTATCGGGAGCACACATAACGCTTTACACGGCGGAGAGGGCGGGACGCTGTTATGAAAGACTTTGCAAAAAGTTTTTATTTGAGCAAGGCGTGGCGAGATACAAGGGCTTATATAATGGCGCGTGATATGGGCTTATGCGTTAGGTGCGGTAAGCCTGGGGAGATCGTGCACCATAAAGAGCACCTCACGCCACAGAATATAAACAATCCCGCTATTACGCTATCGGAGGATAACCTCGAAACCCTATGCCGAGAGTGCCACGCTATTGAGCACGAGGGGCAGGCTCCTACGGCGGCGGGGCTTATGTTTGATAGCGAGGGAAACCTTGTAGAGAGGGAGGCGGAGTATGAAAGCTGATATATGCGAGGTAATTATATACACGCAGAGCGGGGCTTTGTCCTTTGAGGTTATCGCAACGGCAAAGGACTTTGAGGAGCGGCTCGCGGCGGCGCTTGAACAGGGCACCGTAATACTCGACACAACAGAGGGGAGCAGACTTGTATTGTGCGCTATAAATGTTGTGGCAATAGAGGTACGCGCGGCGGCGAACGGAGAAAACGGAAACAATACTCCCCCCGTCGAAAAAGTTTGACATTGTTTTTAATGAACCGACCTTGAGCCCTTTTTATGACCGCCCCTTGTGCGTATAACCCCCCTCCCTAACGACAAAAGAAAGGAGTTTTTAAGTGGACGCTACATTAAATGCGCGAATAAAAAAAGAGCAGCGCAGAATTGCAAAACTCTACAAAAATTTGCCGAAAGATAGACTCGAAATCACAAAAAAGCTAATCGAGCGAGCCGCTTATATGCTCGTTTCTCTCGAGGATATGGAGGCGAAAATATCCCAGGACGGGCTCGTAGTGAAAATGCCGCAAGGCTCTTACACTATCGAGCGGGCGCACCCTCTTTTACAGCAATATAACGCTATGGTGAAAAACTATAACGCGACGATCAAACAGCTTAACGAGTCTTTACCGCCCGTCGAGGCGGAGCAAGCGGGGCAAGCTCTTATGATGTTTGCCACTAAACCCACACAGGCGGCGAAAAAGGCTTGAATTATGTACGGGAATACTACGACCGCATAACAAGCGGGGACATAATCACAAGCCGCCGCGTGAAAACGGTATATGAAAGACTCGTAAAGGAAATGGGCGACGAAAACTTCCCGTATTATTTCGACGAGGAAACAGGGGAACGCCCTATACTGTTTATCGAAACATTTTGCAAACAGTCGCAAGGAACAATCGGAGCTCCGCTCCGCCTCGAGCTTTTCCAAAAGGCATATATACAACTCCTTTTCGGTTGGCTCGAGAAAGAAACGGGCTACCGCCGTTTCCGCGAAACTATGTTTTTATGCGGGCGGAAAAACGGCAAGTCTACTCTCCTATCGGGAATTGCGCTATATATGCTTATTGCCGACTATGAGGGCGCGGC
>CANRIZ010000017.1 GCA_947630835.1 uncultured Clostridia bacterium
TCTCCTGCCGAGTGGATCACCATTCACCGCAGATTGTTCGAGGGCGTATTTGACCACGCCGGACAAATCCGAAAATACAACATTTCCAAAAAGGAATGGGTACTGAATGGCGAATCGGTTATCTACGCCGATTTTAACAGCATAAAAGATACCTTGGATTATGATTTTGCCACTGAAAAACAGTTCTCCTATGAGGGATTGTCGGTGGAAGCATCGGTAAAACACCTTGCAAAATTTGCATCGGATATTTGGCAGATTCACCCCTTCGGCGAGGGCAACACAAGAGCCACCGCCGTGTTTATGATTCAGTATATGAAAACCTTCGGGTTCCGTGTCAACAACGATGCGTTCCGTGAAAACTCTTGGTATTTCCGCAACGCTTTGGTTCGTGCAAACTACAACGATCTGCAAAAGGGGATCCATTCCACCACAAAGTTTTTGGAATTGTTTTTCACAAATCTCCTGCTCGGTACCAACTACGAATTAAAGAATCGCTATATGCACGTCGATTTTGCGGATGAAACTGCCTCCCAAAGTATCAACGCTAGAGTTCCAAAGTATCAATTTGATACTTTAGACTGTTCTTTGGAAGAACTTGCAGTTTTAGAATTGGTTGCAAAGAACCCGACGATAAAGCAACAACAGCTTGTAGAAGCAACCGGAAAATCAATCGCAACGATCAAACGAATTATGAAATCGCTACAGGATAAAAATTATATCCGCCGTGAAAGCGGCAAACGCTACGGTAAGTGGGAAATTTTGGTTTAAAGCATCGATTTCTGGAGGGAAAATATGTTCTATAAAATGATAGAAAACAAGTGCAGAGAGTGGTATGCTTCTGAGCAATGCACTGTTCGTAATTTAATTGAATATATAGAGAAAACCGGACAAATGCGGGACGCACAGATTGAAGCAATCAAGGTTTATCTGTTTCTTAAAATCGCCTGTGAGTGCAGGCCGTTAGAATACCTTTTTCTAAACGGTCGGTTCAACTCTCTTGATTTAAACGATATAGAGTTATCAACGGCAGCCCGTGAATACTTGGAAAAAAATCCGTCAGCGGCCGCACTGTTTGAATATTCCCGATTAACAAACGATAAGGGCGAACAGGTTTCAGAAAAGCTTGAAAATCAAATCAAAAAAGATCCGTCAAGTATTGACTGCGAAAGCTTTTTTCATAACGCTTTTTATGGCGTTTCTTATACGGATTATCTGTTCAGCCTGCCAATGGGTGCCGGTAAAACATATTTAATGGCGGCGTTTATCTATCTTGATTTGTATTTTGCACTAATCGAGCCGACAAATCCCATATTTGCACATAATTTTATTATCTTTGCGCCGTCAGGACTAAAATCCTCGGTTGTGCCAAGCCTCAAAACGATACAGAATTTTAATCCGGCTTGGATTATTCCCGAACCAGCGGCAACAAAAATTAAGCGTTTGATTTCATTTGAGGTACTTGATCAGGGAAAAACCGCTAACAAATCTAATAAAACAAAAAACCCGAATGTTCAAAAGATTGCAAATCATCAGCCGCTTTCCGAACTTTTCGGGCTTGTTGCCGTTACAAATGCAGAAAAAGTCATACTTGACCGTATTAAGGAAAAAAACGGTCAAATCAGTCTGTTTGAGGAAAGCGATGATGAAAAGGACAAACAGGCAAATGAACTCCGAAATCTGATCGGCAAACTGCCGTCGCTTTCAATCTTTATTGATGAGGTACACCACGCCGTCAGCGATGAAATTAAACTGCGTGCTGTTGTTACAAAATGGGCGCAAAATAAAACCGTTAACTCAGTAATAGGCTTTTCGGGCACACCTTATCTTGAAAAGGCCGAAAAATTCAGGGTTGTCGATTCCCTTTCCGTAGGGACGGCGGAAATTACAAATATTGTATATTACTATCCATTAATTAACGGCGTGGGTAACTTCTTAAAGCGTCCGGTAGTTAAAATTGCGGATATTGCCGACAGCAGTTTGATTATTGAAAAAGGCGTCCGTGAATTTCTCAATACATACAAAGATACGATTTATGCAGACGGTTCGACCGCTAAGCTCGGCATTTATTGCGGCACGATTGAAAAATTAGAAGAAGTTGTCTATCCTTTGGTATCCCGTATTGTTTCGGAATACGGACTTGAAACAGATGTAATACTGAAATTTCACAAAGGCAATAAGCAATATAAAATGCCTGCCGACAGCCAAATGCAGTTTGATATTTTGGATAAATCTATTTCAAAGATACGCATAGTACTGCTCGTGCAAATCGGCAAAGAGGGCTGGGACTGCCGCAGTCTGACGGGCATTATACTTTCCCAAGAGGGCGACTGCCCGACAAATATGGTACTGCAGACATCCTGCCGCTGTCTGCGACAGATAGTGAAGAACAGCCCCGAAACAGCGCTGATTTATCTCAACGAAAGTAACGCCGGCAAGCTGAATATGCAGCTTGAACAGCAACATCACATTACTCTAAAAGAATTTTCATCTGCCGACAACAGCAAACCGTCGTTAAAGCGTTATAACCGCACGACGTATTTAAAGCTGCCGAAGGTCGAGTTTTACCAGCTCAAAATCAATTATGATACCCTTACGATCGAAAAAGCCGATCCGGCAAGCAATATTGCGGTTTCGGCCGACGGTACACGCCTTGCAGTCAGTATAATCAAAACTACCGACCTATCTATGGACGAGAGCAAAACAACGATAAGCGTTGACGACTCGGAATACGGGACCGAACCTACGACCTTCCTTTCTTGGGTTTACGGAATTACAAAGGGCGGCTTTCTAACACTTACGGTTGCAGAGCTAATGAAATTTGAAAAATCTCTCAAAGACATTTATAATACAATCACCTATAAGAAAGACGGGGTTTTCTATTTCAGCTCAAAATATGACCGAAAGCAGGTTGAGGCCAATATTCGCAAAGCCTTCTGTGATAAGCTTGACTTTAAAACGACAGAAGAGCTTATACCTGAAGCGGCAAGTCTTTTGAATATCAAAAATTTCACTGACAAAATTCTTACCGACAGACCGCAGGATTACTACCCGGATCAGGTTATTACAGATAAAATCATATTGGACGACGAGGGCAAACTGAAAATTGACCCTAAAACAGAAAATGCCATTCGGCTGCTGGAAGAAGCCGGAAACATAACGATAGCCGAAACACTGCGGGCACAGAGTACTTCACACAAGAATAAAGACCGTTCGTTCCATTATCTGCCCTACAGAACCGATAGTGGCTTTGAACAGACTTTCTTAAAGGAAGTGCTATCTTTTGAGGAGATTGAAAAGCTCGGCTTAGAGGTCTACTACAACGGTGACCGTGCTATGACTGAATTCAAAATTAAATGTTATAAGCAGAACGGAGAAAAATGGAAATACATAGGCATTTATACTCCTGACTTTTTGATTATTAAGCGCAAAGGCGACAAGATACACAAAGTGATAATCGTCGAAACAAAGGGCGGTATATATGCAAACGACCCGACCTTTAAAGATAAAAAGACCTTCATGGAATCGGAGTTTTCAAAACAAAATAACAAAGCTTTCGGCTATGAGCGCTTTGACTATTTATATTTGGAAGATAAGCTGTCGGAGAAAGAACGAATTTTATTGACACAAAAGAAAATCAAAGAATTTTTCAAGGAGGAACATTAATGAATGAAATTCGACCGTCATTTGGAATTGAATTTGACGATAAATATATAGAGGCAAAAAAAGAGCTGTTTAAATGTTATGAGGCTTTTATAAAACTGACAGATGCGCAGAAACAACAACTTGCAATAGAGTTTTTAAAGTCAGTGGGTATGGCTGATGCGGTTGAGAAGTTTATGAGATATATGAATAATGGAGGGTGATTCTAATGCCGATTAAATATGTGCCGTTCATCCCCGAACCCATTGAGGGACAGGCTGTGCTGGGGAACTTTAACAGAATCCTGAAATATAAAGGTGCCGATGACGTTTCCATGACCCTCCGGCGCGGGATGCCCCTTTATGAAATGGAAAAGCAGGAGACCGTGGGCGAAAACGCAGACGGTAATATGGTAATTCGGGGCGAATGTGTTTCTGCCTGTGCATACCTGAAAGAAAAAGGTATTCAGGTGGATCTTGTGTATATCGACCCACCCTTTGCCAGCGGTGCAGATTACGCCAAGAAGGTCTATATTCGCCGCAACCCGAAAGTTGCGGAAGCGATCGCGCAGGCTGAGCAGGAGCTTGACATTGACGAACTGAAAGCCTTTGAAGAAAAAATGTACGGCGACGTTTGGGACAAGGAAAAGTACCTGAACTGGATGTACGAAAATCTCATGGCGATCAAAAGTATTATGAGCGAAACGGCGTCGATTTATGTCCATTTGGATTGGCATATCGGGCACTATGTAAAAATCCTGATGGACGAGGTGTTTGGGGAGGACAATTTCAGAAATGAGATTATTTGGGCTTATAGAAGATGGAGTGCTCGATCTTCAATTTTTCAGAATTCACATGATGTCATTTACTGGTATACAAAAAATGAAGAGTACAACTGGAATCAGACATATGAAAAATATGCAGATAACGGTGCACATTTTACCGAAAAAGATGAAAATGGAGAATACAGATGGCAGTACCTTAACGGCAAAAAATACAAATTATATAAAAAGGACGGAACACGCACAAAAGACTGGTGGGATGATATTCCATATATTAATTCAATGGCAAATGAGCGCATTGATTATGCCACTCAAAAGCCTGAAGCACTTCTTGAGCGTATCATCAAAGCATCTTCCAACGAAGGAATGCTCGTTGCCGACTTTTTCGGCGGCAGCGGTGTTACAGCGGCAGTGGCATCAAAACTCGGACAGCGCTTCATTCACTGTGATATCGGATTGAATTCCATACAAACCACCCGCGACCGCCTAAAAGCGAACGGCGCAGAGTTTGACGTGCTGGAAATTAAAGACGGCGTGCAGCTTTACCGCAACCCGGTACAGACAATGGACAAGATCAAGTCACTGATACCGGGGCTTAAAAATGAGGATTCTCTCGATTCCTTCTGGGAGGGCGCCGTTTCCGACAGCAAGCTGGGAACCGTCCCCGTCTATGTCCCGAACTTGGCGGACAGTTCTTCAAAACTGCTCGACAAGGTAATGATGAATCGCATTATTCATCAGGCTATCCCCGAGCTTGACGGCAATATTAAAAAAGTTATTGTCTACTACATAGATATTACGGACAAAGACGAAATCTTGCAATTTATAGATGAAGATGACAGCACAACGGTCGAAATTGAACTGCGTGACCTGAAAACCGTTCTTGACGATGTGATAATCGGCGATTATGCGGAATTTCATACAGAGGAATGTCACGACGACCTGTTCGGCGGATACGCTGTTGTCATTGATAAATTTATGAGCGACCGTGTGATTTCAAAGATAGATGAGTTCAATCAAAAAGCATTTCTTAATTCTTCGGCAAAGAAGCCGTATAAGCCTATTGAAATCAGTAAGGACGGCTTGGAGCTTATTGAGTTTTTGAGCGTTGACTGCACCGCCGCCGAGGGTGAGTGGCACTCCGACAGCGAAATTAAGATTGACAAAAACGGCTATGTGATCGCTAACGGCACGAAAACAAA
Source organism: uncultured Clostridia bacterium (assembly GCA_947630835.1). Classification (GTDB taxonomy): domain Bacteria; phylum Bacillota; class Clostridia; order Oscillospirales; family Acutalibacteraceae; genus Fimenecus. The sequence goes on from CANRIZ010000017.1 coordinate 5,623, forward strand.
AAAATTTTGGAACGAACAAATTCGCTGTGACAAAAAGCCGCTTCGCCTCAAAATCCGTAACATCTGCGGCGACGAAACGGTGTGGGCGGTTATGTGAAAATCATAGTATTTTTTGAATAATAACCGTTAGTTTGCAATTCATAACTCTGGAACCACGATGGATAACCTAATACATAGTAGCATATTGTATTGCACCTGTTTCTGGCATTACCCAAACATATATTTGAAGTTGATCGCATTGAAAAACGCAAAGAAACAAGCAAGTATATTGTTTGTTTCAAGCCTAATACAACAAAAAATCAATAAATTAGTCTTTGAAGGAAAAACGGACATTTCCTCAAGTTCCTTACTATTTTTCTTATGATAATCTCAAATGCAGAAGCATTAGATGTACTGTGAAAACTGATTCTTAAGGAGAGATAATATGACACATCAGTGGACTGATAATCAACGAGAAGCAATTGAAACTATTGGCCAAAATATGCGAATAGTTGCATGCGCTGGTTCAGGCAAAACTACAACTATGGTTGAACATATTCTTTATTTGTTAAATCAACCAGATGTTGAACCAGAAAATATTGTGGCAATTACATATACAGAAAAAGCAGCAGCTTCACTTAAGCAAAAGATATTCGAAGCGTACGAAAAACAGCATAATACTCTTGAAGGACTTGCAAATATGTACATTGGAACTATACACGGTTTTTGCCTTTATATGTTGCAAGAATTTTCTGATGAATATAAAACATTTGAGACCTTAAATGATGTTCAGACTAAATTATTCATTAAACGGCACCGTAGAGACAACGGCATTTATGATGTGATGTATCATTCGGTGAAGAGCTCAAATACTTATCCTCTCTATAATGATAATAGTAGTGCAGATAAAAAAGCAAATGCAATTAACGCATATAAAGCGTTCCTTGATATTGGAAGAGAGTATAGTATTGAAAAGCTTGATAAATCGCTACAAAATCATATCGAAAAATATGAGAAAACATTAATAACCCATAAGTATTTCGATTTTACTTCTATAATTTCAACTACTCTTACTAAACTCAATTCTGGTGTCTTCGATAATTTTATATCAGGAAAAATTAAATATTTAATAGTAGATGAATATCAAGATGTCAATGCAGCACAAGAAAGAATCATAAAACACTTTTCGGAACAAGGTACATATATCTGCGTTGTCGGTGATGACGATCAAACTATTTATCAATGGCGTGGTAGTAATTTATGCTTTATTAAAAATTTTGCTGATTCGTACCATAATGTTAAAAAAATTGATTTGGATATTAATTTTAGAAGCAGTAAAGGGATCACCGAAATTTCAAAACAAGTTATTGACCAAAACAATAATCGTCTACGTAAGGAAATGAAAAGCAAAGAAAATCAGAGTTATGACCAAGGTGATATTATTACTTACGAATTTGATGATCGTGTTTCTGAGGTTAACTTTATTATAAATAAAATCAAGCAACTAATAGGATGCAAGTACATCCGAAAAGGTCAAGAGTTTAAATTGGATTTAGATGATATGGTTATCTTAGTTAGTTCGGTCAAAAAAATACCAGAATTAATTTCGGGCTTGGAATCAAATAATATTAATTTTATTGTTGAGGGAACAAAAAATTTATTTGACTCTGAGGAAATTGTAATTCTGTGTGATACACTTTCTTTGATTTTCCCGCAAATAGTTTTTGAATATGGTTCCCCAAACAAAGAGAAGACTGTTAACAATATTAAAGCTACAGACATTCCCGATGCTTTAATTGAGCGATGGGGAAAATATACTCATATTGATAAAAGCGATATCAGGACCCATCTTGAAACATTTGTACTTTCACCTTTTAAAACGGATGATTATGAGTACACCATACAAGGTGCAATAAAAAAGTTATTTATGGATTTACAGCTCTTCTATGTTGAGGATGAAAAAGTTCTATATAACTGGGGAAAATTCACTGAAATGATCAATGATTTTGAAAAGATCAATCTGGATATGGTCCCATCATATAGATTGAAAGCATTTGAAACGTTTTTAAGAGAGGAAGCCCCAGAAATATATCCAGAGGGATGGTTATCCCCTAACTTTAAAGCCGTAAAATGTTTAAGAATTATGACTTTTCATCAATCAAAAGGTTTGGAGTATCCTGTTGTATTTATGCCGTTTTTAACTAAACATTCTATTTTTCCTCAGCGCAATCCTGGTGGATTAAATGCTTGGGGCATTATCAACGACAATACAATCAAGCAAGAATACGAAGACAATGACGAAAGTATTAGAAGAGTGTTTTATGTTGGGATGACTCGAAGTGAAAAATTTCTCTTCATGACTCGTTCTAACCATATATCCGAATCTGGAAAAACTAGTTACAGAACTCCTGCTTTTCCTTTCGTGGAAGCTAAAAATTCACCTTTTAAAGAAACTCGGCTTTACTTGGAAAAAGAATATGAAAAAAGTGATAAAGCAAAATTTTCCACTGATGAGGTCATTACTTTAAATTTTTCATTACTGAAAGACTTGTTTGATTGCCCTTATAAATTTAAAATGACTAATATTTATGGCTTTTGTTCTCCGTTGAATATTCGTATGGGTTATGGTAGGTCTATTCATAATATGCTAGATTATATACACAAAAACCATGAAAGCATAAATTATAATGATCCTTTGATTATTGAAAGTATCGTAAAAAAATATTTACATCTTCCATACGGATCTCCGAAATTGTATGAAGCTATGACCGAAAAAGCAACAAGAAATTTAAACTCTTACATTAGAAACAATGCTTCACGGTTCAAGTATATCAAGTTTTCCGAAAAAAGCATCAATTATAGTATTGATGAATATATGTTCATTAACGGACGAATTGATCTTGTACGAGATGAGGTTAATCATACAATTACTCTTGTCGATTTCAAATCGAATAGCGAAGTTTTATCCAAAGACCAAATAAAGAATCAACTAATGGTTTATGTGCTTGGATATGAAAATCTAACTGGTGAAAAAGTTGATTATATAGAGTCTTATGACTTCAACAATAGTAACCCAACAACAATTGAATTGCACGATGCCGATAGAGATATATTTGACAAACGTTTAAGAGAGTGTGAAAATACTATTAGATCAAGCGATTACAAAAAAATATTCGAATTGGATAATACCAAGGATTACAATTTTTGCAAGAATATTAAGTGTGAGTTTTATGATTCGTGTCATCTGCACTTTAAATAAAATCATGCTTTTATATGTAGTTGCTATGTCATTTCACGCTATTAAGTTGGTCTTGAAAAAATTTAATTATTTATAACGGTGATAAAATGAATCTTGAAAATCTTAAATCAAAATTTAATCAACTTACTTTAGAATCTGAAGACCATTGGGACTATCGTGGAAACAACAAAAGTGAACGTGACTATGTTCACGGATTTTGTACTTATCCTGCTATGATGGTTCCCAAGATGCAGCGTGAAATATTGCAAGTCTGTCTTGAACAATCTAAAAACAAACATCTAAAATTGTTAGATCCTTTTGCTGGTTCAGGTACTATTTTGGTTGAAGGTATGTTACAAGGACTAGATATAGTTGGAATAGACATCAACCCATTGGCCGTTCTGCTCTGTAAGGTAAAAACTACAATAATTGATCCAAAAGTATTAAAGCAACATACAAATAATATAGCATGCGAAATCAATCGACTGAAAATGTCTCAAATAGAACATCATTCTTTTGATGGAATTGAAAAATGGTTCACCCATCAAGCAATAACAGATCTAACTATCCTGCGAAATGCTATTATTAAGGATGGCGATATTAATATAAGACGGTTCTTTTGGGCAACTTTTTGCGAGGTAATTAGAATTGTATCAAATTCAAGAGATTGCACATATAAACTACATATCAAAGAAAAATCAGATATTGATGGCTATGATAAGGATGCAATTAATCTCTTCTTGAAAACCCTAAGTTTTAATGTGGATAAATATTTAACATTTTACAACAAATTAAAAAGCACTGGGAAACTTAAGAAAGATGGAGTTTCATATAAAGGTAAAATTAAAATTGTTTTAGGAGATTCAATTTCTTATCTAAATCACACAAAGCAAAAATTTGATTTAATCTTAACTTCTCCCCCTTATGGGGACAACCATACAACTGTTTCTTATGGTCAATATTCTATAATGCCATTAAGATGGATTCAATGTTCTGATATCGACGATGCTTTTGATGAAAGAATGTTATACACTCTAAATGGAATAGACAATCTATCATTAGGTGGAAAATCTACAAATAGAACTATGACAAAAAAACGAAAAAGTGTTTTAGAAAAGTCTGCAACTCTTAAAAATCAAAGTGAAGAAATTATGGTAATTGCTAAAAAGCAAGTAAATAAACTAATTGCTTTTTATAGTGATTACGACTCGTTTTTGTCAGCCATATCAAAGAAAATGAACTCAAATGCAATATCTGTATGGACATTAGGCAACAGAAAAATAGCCAAGCAGGAAATACTTATGAATAAAATAATGATTGAACTTTGTGATCATTACAAGTTGTCCTTAGTCACAAGTTTCACTAGAAAAATTTTAAATAAAAGAATGCCTGAAATTTGTGCTTACACTGCTGAAAGTACAAAATCTCAATCTACTATGACAAGAGAACATATCCTTGTATTTACCAAGGATATATAAAAGACAGGGCACGAGAGTTGGTTTTTCGTTCCCTGTCCTTATAAGTGAATAAGTTCTTTGTCAACCACTTCATTCACAATGTTACGAATATTGTTAATCTTTCGCACCCAAGCTATTTGGTCGGTTGATTTGAGTTATTCTGTCACACCTTCCTTCTCGGTGTATTCTTTTACCAGCCAAGAAAAAGGGATTGTGCCTGTTCTTCGGTGTCGGCGAGGTAGGATTGAAGCTTGCTGGAAGTAAGCAGGTTGTATTTTAGAACTTTGTGCTGTTGCTTAAAGTATCGCAGTAGGCGCTGTCCCTACACGCCGATGAGACGTTATTCTTCGTCAGGTAAAGTAAGATTAGGTAATCGCCTTTCCGGGTAAAAGTACCGCTCATTTGCTCGAGTACTATTTTTTCTATAACGTAAACCTATTTTTGTGCTACCATTATACAAAGGGGCTCATTTTCGTCAAATGTGTAATTTTTAAAAGTGCAGCTTTTCCGTCTTGAAATGAGATTCCAAAAATGGGTATCGCATTTTAGTCAAGTACGATTTACCGAATCGTACTTGACTAAAATTAAAGTTCCGGCAAGTGCGTATGTTTTCTTATACTTGGATAGGAGCTATATGGCTGCCGTTACAAAATCCGAGAATTTGATTAAACTTCTACACGCAGATCTCATAAACTGCGTGTCAAATAATACATTCTCTGCTTTATGGTGAAGCAGCGGCAGAGGTTTCTCCCTGCCGCCGACCGGTTTTAACTGTAAATCAGTTCATTATTGACAATCTCCGTTGCTCGGTTCCTGATATTGTTCATCTTTCCAACCCACGCCATCGAATCCCGTGCTTTGAGCGATTCGGTTATGCCCTCATGTTCCGCCATCTGTTTTATCAGCCGAGAAAACAATTCCGCTGCCTGCCGATCGACGTCGGCGAGGTGGTCGTTCAGATTGCAGGCAGTGAGCAGGTTGTAGTATAAGATATGGTGGTGCTCTTTCAAATACCGCCTGCGCCGCTGAGCCCATACGCCTATTGGCTGATCTTCCTCGGCGGGTAAAGTTAGTCAAGGGAGCCGATAGTCGCCCTGCTGTTTGTACTTCCCGCCAATTTGCTTGAATACTGTTTTTTCCATAACGCAAACCTCCTTTGCACTACTATTGTACAAAGGAGGCTTGGTTTCGTCGAATGTGCGATTTTGAAATTTACAGCTTGATTATCAAAAATGACATTTCAATGGATTTTACCCCTTAAAAGTCTGACATTTCAATAGGATTTGCTCGACATTTTTATGACTTTTCAAATTTACATGGAGTAGCATACGCTTATTCCTGTCAGAGAAGTTTCCGCTGCCGGGCAAACTCCTTTAGAATGTAAATATGCCAACGGGACTTTTGGACGATGGTGCGAAAGTACGGCGAGCAGAAAAACTCGATCAGATATACCTTGGGGATACGGTTCACATTGTTTTTCTTGAACGACTTTAAGTGTCCTCTGCGGCACCAGCTGTTGACGGTGGTTTTCACATAGCCGGTCAACTTCACAATATCCTCTGCCATCAGAACGTCGGGGTACTTGGAGAGCAGCTTAGCATAAAAGTCGTGCATATCCTCCCGCACTACAGGAGGAACCTCGCTTTGCATTTTTACCGGGTAGCTGTTGCTGTACCACCCCGCCGGGGCGGAGTAGCTTTCGGGAAAGACCTTGCGGTCTTTCAGATAGGCGATAACGTCCGCCTTTTTAATTTTGTAGCAGCGGGTTCGTTTGCCCGTATACTCGCACGGAATCTTTCCGCTTTTCAGCAGGTACAGCGCCGTGGATTTGCTGATATGGCAAATCCGATAGAGATGATCCTTTGTGATGACCTCCGGGATGGAATCCCAGTTGACAGCGTTCTCTTTCATTTGCAATACACCTCAAAATAACAGAATTGTCGGTGTGCTGTCCGTGTATTGCCGTTCTGCCTCTGTTCTGCCCTGTCTGCCCCCGGTTCTGCCCAAAATCGCAATTTTTCGTGATTTGAACCCATTTTGAGAAAACGCCGAAACAGGGCGATTTTTTGAATGCGACCGCCGAAAAATCCAGTCGCCGTGCGGGTTTTCGCCGATCCATATCTGACCGTTTCTGACAGAAAATTTTCGAAAAGCGGTCGGAGAGCATCGCACTCGAAATCAGGTAGCCTTCACGGGCTCGTGGGTTCGAATCCCACCGCTTCCGCCAAGAAACGGCAAAGCTGACGCTTTGCCGTTTTTTACTTATAAGATTTTTACTTTTATTATTAATACGGCTTATTAATCCGTCGTATCAATCCAACGAATAGTAATCCACCAATTCCTGTTTATGCTGAGGGCCTGTAGGTCCGCCCGACAGTCTTGGATATATACATATCGGAGGATAATAGCCGTAATTTCCCCAACGGCTGACTGCTTTACTGTTTTCGTCATAGTAATTTAAATTAAAGCATTCGTTCCATTGACTTTGTCCTATACCGCGGCCCATATGGTTCAGGCTGTCATAAGAATAAGTTTCCAAAGCGTTGTTTTCCCATAAATTCCAGGCTGTTCCCCTGCTGCATTCATCGGTAAGTTTAACTACAAAAGCGTTTACATAAATATGCTTTCCCTCGGTTGACCACATACCGTGGCTGCCTAATGCTGTATATGCGACAGGATGAGTGGCGTCGATTTTTTCAACGTCGTTCCACGAATAACAATTAATAAAATCGTGCGCGCTGTAGCATACGATAACAGGGCGCCAGGAAACAGAGCCGTTAACGGTTTCTTTCAAAAGGCGAACGGTCATATGCTCCCAATCGCCTATATGATTGCCGAATTCCATACCCAGTATTTCTTTTGATTTATTATACGGAGTAAAAACAAAATAGCTTAAATCGAGATACTTCTGCTCCTTCTCTATAGCAAAAGCGTAAGCCTTGGCTTTATCGAGATTTCCGTATAAATAATCACTCATATATTTGGGATTGTCGAGCTGTGTGATTATGTAACGATAATCGCTGTCGGTCTTAACCCTTTTCATATTTTCGGCGGCGTCTTCAACCGAGGTCGCAAAGAAACGCTCCTCCTCCGCCCACCAAATTCTCGGAGCAAAGGTATTAAGCAGCTCCGCTTTTTTGTCGCTGTCAAGCTCTACGCATAAAACCGTTTCACTCTCTAAGGGCATTATTTTTATTGATTTAATTTCATCCTCTATCGAATAGAACTTCCCTTTTGACAAAGTGGAATAAACGTAGATATTTTCTTTTCCGCCGAAATTCTCTTTACTGAAAGTATGCAATTCGTAACCGCCGTCGATAAACAGCCTAAAATTCTCATATGAAACGCTTGGATATTCGCCGACGTCAAATTCGTCATAACTGTTTTGATCAGAAAAGACGGCAACAGGCGAATTGATATTACCGAAATCCTTTGTAAACTGTGCGCTTGCATAACCTTCTCTTGAATTTAAAACCAACTGCGTTGACACAAACGAGCCGTAACTGCCCCAACCGATAAATTTATATCCGTCTTTTTTCAGTACCGGCAGTTTAATTTTTTCATATGCGTCATAAGTAATTGTATCGCTTTCGGGATAACCCTCCGCACCGTTGTAATATAATGTTAAAGTTCCCTTTTCGTTTGGCTGAATAATATAGTCGGTTCCGTAAGGGTCGTACACATACGAACGGTTTACGGCAAAAACGACGCACAACGCCACAATTACCGCCGCGGGCAAAATTAACCATAACCATTTCAAATTTCTTTTATGCTTTGATTTCTCCATTTTTAATAACTCCTTAAAACAAACAAATTGCGTTTTAATTTCGTAAACAAAAGTGACTGTTAAAAGGGTATAAAAATACCATACAATCAAAACCAATCGTCTGCTTGTATGGTTAAAATAATAAAAGACACGACCGCCGTGCCTTACAAATACAGTATTCACGAAAGGTTTTTACAGGCAACGCAAATAAACGCAAAATATGCGTTAAGCCGCCCGGTATTAACTTTTAATTAACAGTCACCTCAAAAAAAGTAACTCCCATGATTAATCCTCCTTTCATTTTTTTAGCTTGTCAAAATTTGACGAACTGATTATAAATGATGATTTATATTATGTCAATACTATTTTCTAACTAAAATAACTTTTGTATTTTAAACAGTTTAAAATATTCTTGACAAAATAATCGCAGTAGAATAGAATTAATTTGTGCCTTATATACAAAATTTTATTATCAATAGAATTTTGTCACTTTAAATTTAAGCGTGTTTGGGGATAAATTTATTATGAAAATTGTGAAATAATTAAAGGAATCTCTTATCAGCATAAAAAAATACTGGCGAACGCCGCCAAAGGGCAGATATATGAATTTTCGCGAAATTATATCGTTGTCCGTTGGCGGCTTGGGCGCTAAGTTCCTGCTTTGGACTATCGGTCAGCTTACAATATACATAGGAAACGGTTTTGTCTGCAACACTATCGGAATAAAGCCCGGTCCCGTATATGTAATTTATATTATCAGCATTTTTGCAAGCTTCCCGCTTGGTTTTCTTCGTGCGAGAATGATAGACAATTCCAAAAGTATGAAGGGCAAATACCGCCCCTTTATTCTTTCTATGGGATTGCCGAGTATGATTTTGGCATTAATTTACGTATGGCTTCCATATGAAAAAATGAGCCCTATGCTTACTTATACCGCTATTTTATTAATAAATATAGGACTTCAGTTTTTTTATACGTTTTTTAACGACGTTCATTCAAGCATCATTAACGTTCTTTCGCCAAATACCATAGAGCGAACCGACGTAATTTCCATTAAACTGGTTATCGAATGTCTTGCGCCTTCTGTTTGTACTTTTATAATACCGCTTTTTGCAAAGATGATTACCGGCAAAAACACGCTTTTTGACATCAGGATTTACCGTTTTGTATATCCTCCGCTTATTATATTCGGTTTCCTTTTATCCCTTTTGATTTATTTTAATACCGAAGAAAAAATTGTTCAGCCCAGAGCGCATGAACCTACAATGAAATTTACGGACGCTTTGAGAGAAGTCGCCCGCAATAAATATTTTTGGATTATTTCCTTGGCAAGTTGGATAAATTTTTTGGAAACCGCAATCAACAACATTTTAAGCTGGACTTACAATTATCAAAAGGTATGCTCCCCTGCCGCCTATTCGATAATTACTCTTATAACGGGTAACGCCTCGTTTTGGTCAATGCTTTTCGCTCCTTTTGCAATAAGAAAATTCGGAAAACGTATAGTTCTCGTTACGTCAAATTTACTCAACGTACTTTTTATAGGATTAATGCTGCCGATAATAAGGAGCTCGGGCTCATATAACATAATGTTTCCGCTTACCGTATGTATATTCTTTAATAATTTTGCCACAACTTTCGGAAACACGCTTAATTCAAGCGTCAATGCCGATATAAGAGATTATCAGCAATATGTTACCGGCAAGCGCATAGACGGAATGTTCGTTACGGTAGGTCTTATAGGCACTTTGTATCGCTTGCAACAGGCTCGATACTCCCGACGCTCTATTCAAAGGCGGGACTCAACGAAGTTACTGCCGTTTTGCTCGGATATGACGCTTCTAATGTTTATAACGTGCTTTACAATACCGATTACTACATTCGCGTTTGCTCAATTTTAATTGTAGCTTCGGTTATAGGCGCAGTACTTAACGCAATACCGTTTTTCTTCTACGACCTAACCGAAACCAAGCAAAAAGCTATGGTTCAGGTGCTGAAAATACGAGCGATATTCAACGACGCGGAAATGCATATACTCACTCGGGAAAAATGCGAAGAGGCGCTCGAAATAATCAAAGATGCCAAAAGATACGAAAACGCCGAGTTTATAACAATTTCCAACGAAAAGCTTATCAACGCAAAAAGAACGCATAAACGCTCCGAAATCAAAAAGGCCAAATCGGAGCTTAAAGAACAGAAAATCGAGAACGAAAAAATTGCCGTATCAAAATTTGTAAGCGAAGAACTTAATAAATTTAATACGGAATCCGGCAAAGAGGAAATACGAAATGCGGAAATGATAGTAAACGCCGGTCTTGACGGATTTTTAAAAATTGAATTTATGACAAAAAAGCAGGCGCGTTCCCTGCCAAGAAATACTCAGCAGGAAAAAACGGCGGCCAAAAACGCTTTAACGCTTATTAACAAAATGAAAACAGCCAAAAAGACCGTAAAAAAATATTACCCCAACGGTATAGTGAAGTTTGACGACTCTCTGTTTGAGGAAATTTTCTCCGAGCTTGACAAAAACGACAGCGACAGAAGAAATACGGTTTTAAAACTTAAATACGCAAGGGAATCAAAAAACCGCAGTGAAATTGTTATGCTAAAAAACGAACTTAACGAACTGCACCGTAAAAAAAGCGCTATAGAAATTAAGCTAAAACAGGCGGAAGAACAAAATTCCGTTTACCACCGCGCCGCAGCGCCTTACCTCGACGCATTGGACCTTATTAAGCAAAAGGAATGGTATGAAACTGCGGAAAGTATGCTTACAGAATATGCTTTTTAGATAAAGGGATAATATTAAAAGACATAAATAATTAAAAGCTCTCAACTCTGCAAAACGCAGTGACGAGAGCTTTTGTTATATAAATTATAATTATTTTATTGTCGGAGTGGTATCCTTTTGTATAACGTCGTGCGCTCCGCCCTCCACAATACTTGTAGCGGATACAAGGGTGAGCTTCGCCTTTTCCTGAAGTTCCCTTATGGTAAGCGCGCCGCAGTTGCACATGGTTGATTTTACCTTGCTTAACGTAAGCGCAACATTGTCTTTGAGAGAGCCTGCGTACGGAACATAGGAGTCAACGCCCTCCTCAAACGACAGCTTCTTGTCGCCGCCGAGGTCGTAACGCTGCCAGTTTCTCGCCCTGGCGCTTCCCTCTCCCCAATACTCTTTGTAATATGTACCGTTTATGCTGACTTTGTTCGAGGGACTTTCGTCAAAGCGGGCAAAATATCTGCCGAGCATTATAAAATCGGCGCCCATGGCAAGAGCCAGGGTAATATGATGGTCGTAAACTATGCCGCCGTCGGAGCAAACCGGAACGTAAATGCCGGTTTCTTCAAAATATTCGTCCCTTGCCTTGCAAACGTCAATAAGCGCGGTAGCCTGTCCTCTGCCTATGCCTTTTGTTTCCCTTGTAATGCAGATAGAGCCTCCGCCTATTCCGACCTTTACAAAATCCGCTCCGCACTCGGCAAGGAATCTGAATCCGTCGGCGTCTACAACATTGCCCGCGCCGACCTTAACGGACTCGCCGTAATTTTTTCTTATCCAATCTATAGTAAGCTTTTGCCACTCGGAAAAGCCTTCGGAAGAATCAATGCAGAGCACGTCTGCCCCTGCCTCAATCAAAGCCGGAACTCTTTGAGCGTAATCCCTTGTATTGATACCTGCGCCTACGATATAGCGCTTGTCGCCGTCGAGCAATTCGTTGGGGTTCTGCTTATGCGAATCGTAGTCCTTGCGGAAAACCATATAGCAAAGCTTTTGAGAATCTGAAATTATAGGAAGTGAATTAAGCTTATGCTCCCAAATAATATCGTTCGCCTCTTTAAGAGTTGTTCCCTCGGCGGCGGTAATAAGCTTTTCAAAGGGAGTCATAAATTCGGAAACCTTTAAATCGGGCGACATACGGCTTACCCTGTAATCGCGGCCCGTAACTATGCCCAAAAGCTTGCCGTCGGGAGTGCCGTCCTGCGTTACGGCAATGGTTGAATGGCCTGTACGCTTTGTAAGCTCAACAACGTCGGCAAGGGTATTGTCGGGGCGCAGATTGGAATCGCTTTGAACAAAGCCCGCCTTGTATGTTTTCGCCCTTTTTACCATTGCGGCCTCCTGCTCGATGGTCTGAGAGCCGTAAATAAACGAAACGCCGCCCTCGGTAGCGAGAGCAACCGCCAATTTATCGCCGGATACGGACTGCATAATTGCAGAAACCAGCGGTATATTCATACTTATCGCCGGATTTTCCCCCTTTTTAAACCTAACAAGCGGTGTTTTTAAAGACACGTTAGCCGGAATACACTCGCTTGAAGAATAACCCGGAACAAGCAAATACTCGTTAAAGGTGTGCGAGGGTTCATTAATAAACTTAGCCATTTTAATTCCTCCTATAATTTAATTATCCGTTGAATAATTAATATCCCTAAATTTATGCCTGCGAATAACCGCCGAGAAAATCCTTTAGCTGTGCGGCGGCATATCTTAAATCCTTGATATCGGGCAAATAAACGATTCTTATGTGGTCCGGCGACGGGTAATTGAACGCCGTTCCCTGAACCGTAAGTATTTTTTTCCGTTTAAGGAAGTCAAGAGCAAATTTTTCATCGTCCTTTATATTAAACTTTTTAATATCGAATTTCGGGAAGATGTAAAATGCAGCTTTGGGTTTTACTACCGAAACCCCGTCAATTTCGGAAAGCGCGTTGTATATAAACTCACGCTGCTCGTATATTCTGCCGCCGGGCTTCAAAAGCGCGTCCACGCTCTGATAACCGCCGAGAGCGGTCTGTATAATCTGCTGCGACGGAACGTTGGAGCAAAGGCGCATAGACGAAAGCAGATTTAAGCCCTCTATATAGCCTTTAATTCTGCTCTTATCGCCGCTTACAACCATCCAGCCGCATCTGAACCCGGCTACCCTGTGGGATTTTGAAAGTCCGTTAAAAGTTATGCACGGTACGTCGGGAGCAAGCGCCGCAATCGAGATGTGCTTTAATCCGTCCATAACAAGCCTGTCATAGATTTCGTCGGAAAAAATAATTATACCCGTTTTCCTTGCAATTTCAACGATTTCTTTAAGTACTTCCTCCGAATACAAAGCTCCGGTGGGGTTGTTGGGGTTAATTATGACTATGCCCTTGGTTCTGTCGGTAATTTTTGACTTAATATCCTCAATATCGGGGTTCCATTCGTTTTGCTCGTCGCACATATAATGAACGGTTTTGCCGCCCGCAAGGTTTACCGAAGCGGTCCAAAGAGGATAATCGGGAGACGGTACAAGAATTTCGTCGCCGTTGTCAAGCAAGCCCTGCATTGACATTGTAATCAATTCGCTTGTGCCGTTGCCGGTGTAGATGCTGTTAATGTCAACATTGGGAATGTTTTTTATCTGACAATATTGCATTATGGCTTTCCTTGCGGAAAAAATGCCCTTTGACTCGGAATAGCCCTCGGATTGGCGCAGGTTATGTATCATATCATAAATAATTTCGTCGGGAGCGTCAAAATTAAAAGGAGCGGGATTTCCTATATTAAGCTTCAAAATCTTAACGCCCTCGTCAATCATTCTGTCCGCCTCGTCCAAAACAGGGCCTCTGATATCGTAACAGACATTGTCGAGCTTCTTTGATTTTTCGTAAACTTTCAAAAATATCATTTCCTTAAATATATTACTCTTTATTTTATATAATAAATAAATCTTGTCAAGTATTATTTCACAAAATGCGGCAAGGAAATTCCAAGCCGCCTTTTATGTATTTAAACATTCTCTTTTTTTATACCGAAAATCCATCTCAGCAAGCCGCTTAAAATTTTCGGACTTTTCACAACAACCACTTTCATAAAATCAGCCTCCATTATGATTTGCAAAGAGATACGCCGCACACTACCAGAGCTATAGAAAGTACAACAACAAGGAATTTCGGCGGAAAAATAAAGGCAAGCATCAAACCCAAGCCGAACATAGCAAAAATAATACCTATATTAAGCTTTTGCTTTTTCTTTCGCATATTGTCACCGCTTTCTACAGTTCTTATTACACAATATGCGGAAATTAAAAATATGTTAAATTAATTTTTTGAAGCCTCCATAACAATCAAAACGCCGCCGGCTTCTATACTTGCGCTGTTTTCAATAATTTCATTGCTTACGCCGAGGGCGGAAAAAGGTGAAAGTCGGTATTCTTTAAGCGGATAAAACATACCCTCAAGCGTAACCGTACATTCAGAACCGAAAGAAAAAACAGAAACGTATGTATTTGCCTTTTTTAACGTGCGCGTTTCGTTTTTTAAGGCGTAAATTTTCGTATTTTCGTTAATTAGCGTTATATTTACGCCCTTGTTTTTAAACTGCGCCGTTAATACGATATTTGCAAAGCTGTGATCGACTCTCCCGCCGAGAGCGCCCAAAATCAAAATATCGTTATATCCCCTCTTAACCGCCGTTTCGACGGCAAATTCCGTATCGGTACAATCCTTAACGGGATTTAAAGCAATCGTTTCAATATCGGTTTCGGGCAAATCCGCAGAATCAAAATCACCGACAATTAAATCGGGCTTAATATCTGCTTTTAAAAGAGTTAAATATCCTGCGTCGGCGGCAATTACAAAATCGTCTTCCGATATATTGTTTCCGATAAAGCTAAACCGTCCGACCTCGCCCGCCGCAACTATAACACAACGCCTGTTTTTTACAAATTCCATTGTTTAATATCCTTTACCTCATTATAAAGCTCAATATAGCTGTTGTGCCTTGAAACGCTGATTTCACCGTTTTTTACGGCGTTGACAACGGCACAGCCCTTGTCGCAGGTATGCGTGCAGGAGGAAAACCTGCAAGAGTCAAGGTATTTTCTGAATTCCCTAAAGCAATAAGGCAAATCCTCCTTTAATATGGGATTGTCCTTGTTGATTTCAAAGGAGGAAAAGCCCGGAGTATCCATAATAAGGCCGCCGCAAACCTTAAAAAGTTCGGCTTGCCTTGTAGTATGCTTTCCCCTGCCCAATTTTTGACTTATTTCAGCCGTTTTAAGCGACAGCGAAGGTTCGAGGTTGTTGAGCAAAGAAGTCTTGCCAACGCCCGAATTTCCCGTAAATGCGCTTATTTTATTTTTTATAAGCTCCTTTACTTTATCGACGCCCGCTTTTGTTTTGTTTGAAACGGGAATTACGGTAATTCCCGTTTTAGAGTAAATTTCAAACAAATCGTCACTCGGCGAAAGATCCGACTTTGAAATAACGAGAACAGGCTCGATCCCCTTAAATTCCGCAACGGTTATCAGCTTGTCTATTACGAGAGCAGACGGCCTCGGCTCAACAGTGGACGCAACAATAATAAGATTATCTATATTTGCAACCGGAGGACGCGCAAGAAAATTTTTTCGTTCAAGTATTTCGTTAATGGCGTTTTCGCCGTTTCTCTCAACGGAAATAATTACCTTGTCGCCGACGAGCGGAACGGTTTTATCCTTTCTGAAAACGCCCCTCGCCCTACATTCATATACCGTATTGGCGGCTTCAACATAGTAGAAGCCGCCAATGCCTTTTATAATTGTCCCTTTATATTTTTCCATATTATTCAACCGTTAGAGTTATCTTTTGACTCGGAGTATAAGTGGAGGAATCGTATACGGGAAGCTGGCTTGTAACAGTACCGCTTGAAACGGGATTGTTTTCCGAATCGTAAACGTCAACGTTTGTAAAGCCCGCCTTTTCGAGTATATCCATAGCTTCGCTTACGTCCTTACCGACAACGTCCGGTATGGGGGATTTTTCAACATATACGTTTTTCTCGGTATTGGAAACCTCCGCCTTATCCTTAGTAAAGTCAATGGTTCCCCTGAGTACGGTCTGGTCGTTAATCTTTACGGTAAACTTCTGGTCCGCACCCTTGCCGGTTATCTGTATGGTCTTAGTTCCGCCGTCAAGCAAAACCTCGTCATAAGTTTTGTAAAGGTCGCTGCCGAGGTAAACCTTCATAGTACCCGTGGACTGATTAACGGTCTTCGGAAGCGAAACGTCAATACTTGCCGTTCTTTCGGCAGGAACGCCCGTGCTGACGTAAATAGTAACCTCGGAGCCGCTGTCCGCTTTAGTGCCGGCGGTAGGCTTTTGGTTAATAACCTGACCCTTTTCAGCCTCGTTATCCTGGTCGACGGCGGAAACGGTAAATCCTGCGGATTTCAAAAGTTCAATAGCCAATTCCTTACTCTGCCCCTGAACCTCGGGAACCGTTACCTGATTGGGATTTTTATCGGTTGAAACATAAACGGTAACCGTAGAACCTTTAACCGCAAACGCGCCTTCGGCAGGCTCCGTATTGATAACAAGCCCGGGGCTTAGATTTTTTTCGTACTGCTCGACAACCTTAACGGAAAAGCCCTGCTTGCTGAGCTTCGTTTCGGCTTCCTTCTGCGTCAAGCCGAGAACGCCGGTAATAAGAACGTTCTCATCGTTATAAGCAATCGAAAGCTTAACGGTTGAACCTTTTTTAACGTTCGTGTTCTTTTCGGGCGTTTGCGAAATAACAACGCCGGCGTCTTTATCCTCGGAATAAACAGATTCCGTTTCAAATTTAAACTTATCGGTGTACTCGGAATTTGTAAGTATTTCATCGTTATAATTCATTCCCACAAAATCCGGAACGGCAATTTTGTTTGTGCCTCTGAATATCAAAATACCGGCAAAAACCGCAATTATAACTATAATACCCGCTACAACGCCGAACAAAATAGGCATGGTTTTGCTCGGTTCTTCTTTTTCGGCAGCGTTTTCCTTTTCCGCGGCGGAAGCTCTCCTCTCGTTTCTTACGGGCGGCTGTTCGGCAGCGTTCGCGGCATTATTGCGCGGAACATACTTTGTCGGCTCGTTGTCAACAAAGTAATTATAGTTGAATTTAATGGAGGGGTTACGCTTAAATTCGTCAATGTCAAGCAACATTTCCGCGGCGGAATGATAGCGATTGCTGCGCTTTTTCTGCATAGCCCTCATAGTAATCTGCTCAAGCCCGAGAGGAATATTCGGATTAATTTCTCTGGGCGGCTTTGCCTCCTGCTGAAGCTGCATGATAGCTATTGAAACCGCATTGTCCGACTGGAAAGGAAGCTGACCTGTAAGCATTTCGTACATCATAACGCCTACAGAGTATATATCCGCCTTATCGTCGGTAATTTCTCCCCTTGCCTGTTCGGGGCTTATATAATGAACCGAACCTATTGCTTCTTCGGACATGGTTCTTGTATCGCTTCTTGAAAATCTCGCAATACCGAAATCCGTTACCTTTATGGTGCCGTCCTGAAGCAGCATAATATTCTGCGGCTTAATATCCCTGTGTACAATTCCCTTATCGTGGGCATGCTGTAATGCAAGCAAAATCTGGCTTACAAAATGGACCGTTTCCTTCCAGTTTATAATCATCTGCTGCTCTATATATTCCTTTAAGGTGATGCCCTCAATATATTCCATAACGATATACTGAAGCCTGTCGCCGAAGCTTACGTCGTAAACCTTAACAATATTGGGATGTGAAAGAACGGCAATCGCCTTAGATTCGTTTTTAAAACGGCGGCGAAATTCCTCGTTTTCCAAAAGCTCTTCTTTAAGAATTTTAACGGCAACAATTCTGTCGTCAATATTGTCGTACGCCTTATAGACAACAGCCATACCGCCGACGCCGATTATTTCCCTGATTTCGTAACGGCCGTCAAGCCTTTTTCCGCAATAGTTCTCCAAAGTTTTGTCCTCCTTTAATAAGAAAGTGCTACAACCGTTATATTGTCGCCGCCGCCGTTTTTATTGGCTTGGGCTACAAGTAAATCGGCAATTTGATAATAAGGGTTATTCTCAATTATATTTTCAAACATATCCGAATCGACAAAATTGGTAAGCCCGTCCGTACAGAGGATTATAATATCGTCGCTGTTTAAATCGTACTCATAATAATCCACTTTAATATCCGGATCAACGCCCAACGCCCTTGTAATTATGTTTTTGTTCGGATGCGTTTTCGCCTGGTTTTGGGTAATTTCGCCCTTTTCTAAAAGCTCCTGTACAACGGAATGGTCCCTGGTAAGCTGGATAACGCTTTTATCGCTTACCGCGTAAGCTCTGCTGTCCCCGGCATGGGCTATATAGGCTACGCCGTCTACTATAACCGTGCAAACGACCGTAGTTCCCATACCTTCAAGCTCTTTGTTAGCCCTGCTCATATCAAAAACGCTGATGTTTGCGGCGTTAATTGCCGAAACGAGCATATTTTTTATTGACATAGGGCTCATACCGTTTCTGTAGAGAGAGGTGATTTTTTCGGAAATTATTTTAACTGCGGTTGACGAAGCTACGTTACCTCCGGCAGCTCCGCCCATACCGTCGCAGACAACAGCCCATGCAACCGTATTGGGCAATTCCCCGGCAGCATACGAATCCTGATTGGTATTTCGCACTCTGCCGATATCTGTTTTGGCAGCTATTCTCAAATTTCATTACCTCCCGTCGAAAGTGCAATAAATTAATACGCTTGTTTTTTCCTTGCTCTCAACTGACCGCAGGAGGCGTTAATATCGCTTCCGAGAGTTCGCCTCACCGTAACGGTCAGATTTTTGCTTTCAAGTATTTTAATAAAATTTTTTATATTTTCGCCGTTACTTTTTACGAAATTATTTTCCCTTACGTTGTTTACGGGAATTAAATTGATATGGCACAACATTCCGCCGAGCTTTTTTGCAAGCTCGTAAGCGCATTTTTCGCTGTCGTTAAAGCCGTCAATCATAGCGTATTCAAAGGAAATGCGCCTTGAAGTAACCTCGGTATAATACTTGCAGGCTTTTAAAAGCTCGGATATGTTCCATTTGGAATTAACGGGCATAGTCTGCGAACGAAGCTCGTCGTTCGGCGCATGAAGCGAAACAGAAAGCGTTAAGCCGAGCCTTTTGTCGGCAAGCTCATAAATTTTCGGAACAATTCCGCAGGTGGAAAGCGAAATATGCCTTATGCTGACGTTAAGACCTCTTTCGTCGGTAACAAGCTCAAGAAAACGCATGCAGTTATCAAAATTGTCAAGCGGTTCGCCCGTTCCCATTAAAACGATGTGAGATATTTTTATATTTAAATCTTTTTGCGCCGCATAAATTTCCGACAGCATCTCCCCTGCGCTTAAATTGCGCTCGAAACCGCCTATTGCCGAAGCGCAGAATTTACAGCCCATTTTACAGCCGAGTTGAGTAGATATACAGCAGGAATAGCCGTATTTGTACTTCATTACGACGCATTCGACAAATTCGTTTTCACCGAAGCGGAACAGATATTTTACCGTACCGTCGATTTTTGAAACAAGCTTTGAGTCAACAACGCATTTGCTTATAAGGTATCTTTCGGAAAGCTTGTCCCTCAAGCTCTTGGGAAGGTCGGACATTTCGGAAAAATCCTCAACGCCTTTATTGTGAAGCCAGGAAAAAATCTGATTTGTACGGAACTTGGGTAAGCCCAGCGCCTCTGTCTGCTCCGACAGTTGTGCGAAATTTAACGAACGTATATCTGTTTTATCCAAAATCTTTTCTCCTGAAAACGGCGTAGAAGAAGCCGTCCGTTTCGTTAATATGCGGCATTAATGTCACATAATCGCCGTGTTTTTCATAATTTTTGTTGTTTTCCAAAAACCTGTCGCAGACGCAGTCGTTTTCCTTTTTGCTAAGCGAACAGGTTGAATATACAAGCAGCCCGCCCGCTTTAACATATTCGGACGCGTTTATCAAAATATTATACTGTAAATCCGTCAATTTGTCAACGAAAGACAAGTCCTTATAACGTATTTCGGGCTTTCTTCCGATAATTCCGAGTCCCGAACACGGAACGTCGGCAAGAACCCTGTCTGCGGAGCTTATAAGGGACTCGTTTAAAACCGAAGCGTCGCCCGTCCGCGCATCAATAATATCTGTACCGAGCCGTTTTGCGCCTTCTTTTATAAGCCGCGTTCTGTGTTCATATAAATCAAAGGCATAAATTTTCCCCTTGTTATTCATATATTGAGCCGCCGTAAAGCTTTTTCCGCCCGGAGCGGAGCAAAGGTCAATAAAAGTCATATTCTCTTTTAGCTCAAGCGCCTTAACGCACAGAGCGGAAGAAACATCCTGAACGTGAAAAAGCCCGTTTTTGTATTCCGGCATATTTTCAAGCGAGCCGAAATTTTTAACTCTTATATGGTTTTCAACCGAAGACGCTTTCTCACAGTGGATTTTTTTATCCTCAAACAGCTTTATTAACGACAAAGCGTCGGTTTTTAACGTGTTTACTCTTATGTTTACATCGGAGCTTTTCAAAAAGCCGGAAAGTATCCCCTTGGCACATTCTTCGCCGTAATCGTCGCAAAACTGCTTTACGAGGCTCTCGGGGCAAGAAAACCTTACGCTCATATTAAATATTTTATCATCGGTATTCGGGTATATTATGTCGCTTTCCGCAATTTTACGCAAAACGGAATTAATAAGCCCGCTTGCAAACGAACAGCCGCAGCTTCTTGACAGCTTAACGCTCTCGTTTACGGCTGCCGAAGCAGGGACGTTATCCATAAATTTAAGCTGATAAACGCCCATTCTGAGTATGGTATGTACTTCAGGCTTCAGTTTTTTTATGGGCTGTGATAAATACCCGGACAAAACATAATCAAGGGTGATTTTGCGCTCAATCACCCCGTACACAAGCGCGGTAACAAAAGCGGCGGAATATATTTGAGCCTTGTACTGCGTAAGATAATTGTTAAGCACAAGATTTGAATACGCCTTATCGTGTTCGATTCTGTTTAAAATTTTAAATGAAAGCTGTCTGTCGTCCATACTTCTTTTTATTATCTTCTGTTATTTCTCGAAAGCAGTAAAAGCCTTAAAAGGTTTACCGCCGTAACCGCAAACGAGGCGACATAAGTCATAGCGGCGGCTCTGAGAACTTTTTTTGTACCCGCAAGCTCATCTTCGGAGAGCATACCGGTTCTCTCGATTACTTCAAGCGCTCGGTTGCTTGCGTTAAATTCAACAGGTAAGGTAACAAGCTGAAACAGCATTATAAAAATATAAAGGAAAATGCCTATTTCAACAAGCAAGCCCATACCGAAAAACAGCCCCAAAAGCGCAAGAGGTATAGCCGCGCTTGAGCCTATTCTCGCAGGCATAAGCAACGCGTTTCTTACCTTAATAGGTTTATAGCCCTGAGCGTGCTGAGCCGCATGTCCGGCTTCATGGCAGGCAACGCCTATAGCCGCTACAGACGTGCTGTTAAATACCTGCGCCGAAAGATTTATAGTATTTGAAGAAGGATCGTAATGGTCCGATAATTTACCCTGTATCTGATTTATCGCAACATTCGTTATACCGTAGCTTTTTAGCACGTTTTGTGCCGCCTGCGCTCCGGTAATCCGCCTTGCGCTCAACTGCCTGTCGTACTTATCGAAGGTAGAGTTTACACGTCTGCTTACTATCATCGAAATTATTACGACGGGAAGAACCAAAACAAAGTAGGATAAATTATATAAAGCATAGGAATTTGTATTAATATATAAATTTATAAAATTAAACAAGCAACATCAGCTCCTATTCAAAATACGCGCCTTTTTCAATCTTATGACCGAGCAAAAAATCGGCGGCGCTCATTCGTTTTTTACCCTCAAGCTGCAATTCAAGTATATCAATACATTTATTATCACCGCAGCCGACGGTTATAACATTGTCAGCTTTTGCCACAACGCCCGCGTCGGCGCATAATTTATCGTTTATTACCGACGAATGAATTTTAACCTTTTTGCCGTTAAAAACTGCGGTGGCAACGGGCCAGGGAGATAAGCCCCTTATCTTATTGTGAACTTCCCGTGCGGGGCGGGTAAAATCTATGGGACAAAGCTCCTTTGTGAGCATCGGCGCATAGCTTGAAAGCGCGTCGTCCTGCTTTATAGGGTTAAGCTCGCCCGCTTTAAGCTTAGAAACGGTTTGGCTCAGAACCTCTGCACCGAGCAGGGAAAGCTTATCGTGAAGCTCGCCGGAGGTCATATTTTCGCCTATTTCAATTTCGGATTTTAAAAGCATATCGCCGGTGTCTATGCCCTCGTCCATAATCATTGACGTAACACCGCTTTTCTTTTCGCCGTTTAAAACCGCCCGTTGAATAGGCGCCGCACCCCTGTATGCGGGCAAAAGCGAAGCGTGTATATTAATTGAATTATATTTCGGCGCAGTTAAAATTTCGGCGGGAAGAATTTTGCCGTAAGCGACGACTATCGAAAGGTCGGGAGCAAGGCTTTTGATAATTTTAAGAGCCTCTCCGTCTCTCATACTCTTTGGCTGGAAAACAGGAATATTATGCTTTACGGCGAATTCTTTAACGGGCGAAAAGCTTAAAGCATAGCCTCTGCCCTTGGGCTTGTCGGGTTGGGTAAATACGCCGACAACCTCCTCGCCGTCTAAAACAAGCCTTTCAAGGCATGGAACTGAAAACTCCGGCGTACCCATAAAAACAATTTTCAAATTTTAATCCGCCTCTCTTTTAATTTTTTCAATCACTTCCTGCGGTGCAAGCCTTTCGGTGTAAAGATGGCCGTCAAGATGGTCGATTTCGTGGCAAAACGCCCTTGCCTTCAAACCCTCGCCCTTGTAAAGGCACCATCTGCCCTCACGGTTTTGCGCTCTGACCTTAACGGTCATAGGTCTTTTGGTAATTGCGCTTCTGCCGGGCAGTGAAAGACAGCCCTCAACCTCGTATTGCACACCCGAAGTTTCAACAATTTCGGGATTTATCAATTCTATTAAGCCCTCGCCGACATCGACAAGCACAACTCTTTTGAGCACGCCGACCTGAACGGCCGCAAGGCCGCAGCCGTCCGCCTTATACAGAGTATCTTTCATATCGTCGAGCAAAACAAACAGGCGTTCGTCAAATTTTTCAACCGGTCTGCTTATCTTTTTTAAAATCGGGTCGTCGTCGATTCTGATATTCCTAATTGCCATAGCGCTCACCTCAAAACATATTTTCGGGATTGATATCGGCATAAGCCGTAACTTTTTTATATCTTTTATCGTTATAAAAATCTTTTAACAGCCTTGCCGTAAACTCTCTGAACCTTGCGGTATTTTTACATTTTATAATAACTCTGTATCTGTATTTACCCGAAACCTTGGATATTCTCGGAGATAACGGGCTTAAAAGTATTATTCCCAAATCCGCATATTCATTTCTATGAAGCTGTTTGACGCTTTCGTAAAATGACTTTGCCGCATTTTTTGTTAAAATTTCATCTTCGCCGATAAAACCTATCGAGCAAAAGTCGCAATACGGAGGATAAATCAAAGCTTTTCTGATTTTTATTTCAAGCTTATAAAAAGAATCGTAATCCTGTTTGGCGGCAAGCCTTATTATTTCGTTTTCGGGGAAAGAGGTTTGAATAACCGCCCTGCCTTTTTCTTCGCCCCTGCCTGCCCTTCCGACAACCTGAGTCATTAAATCGAACGCCCTTTCGGCGCTTTTGTAATCGTCGTTAAAAAGCTGTTGGTCTATCGAAACAACGCCTACAAGCGTAACGTTAGGGAAATCAAGCCCTTTAGCAACCATTTGCGTACCGAGCATTATATCGTACTTTCCGTCGGAAAAATCCTTAAGCGAATTTTCAAAATAAAGCCTTGACGAAGCAGAATCGGTGTCAAGCCTCAAAACGCGGGCTTCGGGAAATTTCTCGGCAATTTCGTCCTCAAGTTTCTGCGTACCCGAACCCGAATAAACCACGCTTTCCTTTGAACACTCCGAGCAAACCTTTGTAAAAGGCTCGGAATACCCGCAGTAATGGCACATAAGCCTTTTGTTTTTTGTGTGGTAAGTCAATGAAATACTGCAATTTGGGCAGACCTTTACTTTGCCGCACTCCGAACAAACGGCAAAGGTGTTGAAGCCCCTTCTGTTAAGCAATAAAATTGTCTGCTTTCGATTTTTTAAATTTTCCGCTATAAGCTCCTCGAGCAAGGGCGTCAGATTGCTGTCGCTGCGGCCTCCTGCGCCGTACTTTTTCTCCGACATAATAACTTCGGGCAAAAGCGCGCTTCCGAATCGTTTATTTAGCCTGTGAAGCGAAATTTTACCTTCGAGAGCTGAGGCATAAGTTGAAACGGACGGCGTTGCGGAAGAAAGGAGCAAAAGCGAATTGTTGTAGCGGCTTCTGAATAACGCCGCGTTTTTTGCGTTATACCTGGGAGTCATTTCGCTTTTATAAGTAGCTTCCTGCTCCTCGTCAACAACGATTAATCCTATATTCTTTAACGGAGCGAAAACCGCCGAACGGGTGCCGAGCGCAATTTGAGCCTTGCCGTCCGCCGCCCTTTGCCACTCGTCTTTACGCTCCCCCATGGACAAACCGCTGTGAAAAACCGCAACCTTATCGCCGTATCGCTCGTAAAAAATTGAAAGCATTTGAGGCGTAAGCGAGATTTCCGGTACCATAACAATAACTGATTTTCCGCAGTCTACAACGTCGTCAATAAGCTTTAAAAACACCTGCGTCTTTCCCGAACCCGTAACGCCGAAAAGCAACGCGGTACCGCTTTTACCGGATTGCATTTGCTTTTTTATATCAATGTATGCTCCGGTTTGCTCCTCGGATAAAACAATATCGCTTCGTGTACTTACGCAAGAGCCGGTTTTATTGGGTTTTCTGTAAACCTGTCTTTCAAATATCTCGACTATGCCCTTTTTTGCCAACGCCGTTATAACAGCCGGAGTTGTGCCGGTGAAATAGCAAATTTCCTTTACGCTTGCAGAAAAAATATCCGTAAGCAGATTAACAATTTCCCTCTGCTTTACAGTAAGCTTAGGCTTTTCCTCACAGTTTAAGTAAAACTCGGTAAGGCGGACAGTTTTAACGGTTGAGTCACCTGTTTTATGTACAAAATTGAAATTACTTAAAAGATAGCCCCTCGAGCAAAGGGACGATACAATATCGGCGTCCTTTTTATAGCCTAAATCTTTAAGGATTTTTTCTTCTTTAACGTAACCGCTTTTTTCTTTAAGATAGTTTATTACGCCCTGCTCGTCCGGAGCGAGTTTTTCAATTTGGCTTTGAGTAACCTCGCCGTTAAACACATAGGAATTTACCTCTTTTAGCCCTATACCCGCAGGGAGCATAGCTTTGCAAGCGTCGAAAAGCGTGCAAAACGTTTGCTCTTTAAGATAGACCGCCAAACGCAGAAGCTCGTTATCAAGCAACGGAACGACGTCAAGCACGGATAAAATGCTTTTAAGCTTTTTCTTGCCTTCGTCTTTCCTAACCGCAAAAACAAAGCCCTGCCTTTTTTTGTTTGCGTTTCCGAACGGAACCAAAACCCTTACGCCGGCATTGACCTGTGACAATAATAAATCGGGAATTGCATAATCAAAAGCTTCATCAAAGCTGTAAGCAGTGTTTTCGACAGCTACCTTAGCGATGAATCCGGACACGATTATGCACCTCCCGACTAAGTTACGATAAATTTAAATGTTTCTGATTTCCTCAGGCTCGATTATTTTTACTTTCTCGTCTACAATTTCCTGCAAAGCGAGACTGACGGGCTTTTCGGTTAAAATATCGCCGTTTTCCTCAGCCTTTTCGGAAATTTCCCTTGCCCTTTTTGCCGTAGCAATAACAAGAGAATAGCGGCTTAAATGATTTTTCAGTACATGCTGAAGACTCGGATTAAATTTCATATTTACTACCTCTCTGATTTAATTTTTATTTAAAATTTCAATAATCTCGTCAACCGCAGTTTCAAGATTATCGTTATAAATCACATAATCATACCCGGAGCTTTCTTCGATTTCGGAAAGAGCCGTTTCCATACGTCTTTTTAAATCGTCCTCGTCTTCCGTTCCCCTTTTTCTCAAGCGTTGCTCCAAAACCTCAATAGACGGCGGGAGAATGAAAACTGAAACCGAATTTTTATAAAGCCTTTTTATCTGCTTTGCTCCGTGAACCTCAATTTTAAGAATTATGGTTTTGCCCTGCGACAGCCAGTCGTCAATGGGCTTTTTGGGCGTACCGTAAAGATTACTGCCGTATTGAGTGTACTCCAATATGTTGCCGGACTGAATCATCAGTTCAAAATCTTCTTTTGAAATAAAGTAGTAATCCTTACCGTTTACCTCGTTTTCACGTCTGTTCCTTGTGGTTGCGGAAACAGAATGTACCAAATCGGGCTTCTTTTTATAAAGCAATTCAAGCAAAGTGTCCTTACCGACTCCCGAGGGACCGGAAAACAGAATAAGTCTGCCATTACTGTTCATTTGCAGCCTCCTCGGAATTGGTTTCTTCATTAAGCCTTTGCATTATTTTTTCGGTTTGAAGATACGACAGAACAATATGGTTGCTGTCCATAATGATTACCGCCCTCGTTCTTCTTCCCTGGGTTGCGTCTATAAGCAGCTTTTGGTCTTTAGCGTCCGCAACAAGCCTTTTTACGGGCGCGGAATCGGGATTGACAACAGACAGTATTCTCGCGCAGTTTACAGCATTGCCGAAACCAATATTAACAAGCTTCATATTTACCCCTTACTCGATGTTTTGAATTTGCTCCCTAATTTTTTCAACCTCGGATTTTATGGAAATAACGCATTTCGCAATATCTATATCCTGCGCCTTAGAGCCTATGGTATTGGCTTCACGGTTAATTTCCTGAACAAGGAAATCGAGCTTTCTGCCGACAGCCTCATCGTAATTAACAAGCTCCCTTAGCTGCGAAATATGGCTTCTCAATCTGACGGTTTCTTCCGCAACCGCAACCTTGTCAGCATAAATTGCCGCCTCGTTTAAAAGGCGCTGTTCGTCAACCGGGGTATCCTCCAAAAGCTCTTTCATTCTCATTTTAAGCTTTTCGTTGTATTCCCTGACGGTTTCGGGAGAGCGTTTTTCTATAAACTCTACGTTTTCTATAATAACGTCCGCCCTTGAAAGAACGTCGTTTTTAAGCTTTTCGCCCTCTGTTTCCCGCATGGAAACAAATTTTCTGACAGCCTTTTCGGCTACCGAACTAACCGCCCGCCAAATTTTTTCCTCGTCGTCGGCAGCCTTATGTAAAGTGAGTACGTCGGGAAAACGGGATAAGGTATAAGCGGTTATGTCGTTTTTAAGAAAAAATTTAACAGCCAACTCTTTTACTGCCTTTACATACCCTTCCGCCAAAGAATGGTTAACTATAATCTCGGCGTCGGTTTCCTCCAAATTCTCAATATTTACAAAGCAGTCGATTTTACCCCTCGAAATATAGGAATTTGTAAAGGATTTCAGCTTTTCTTCAAGAAAACCGTATGCTCTCGGAACTCTTGCGGAAAACTCAAAATACCTGTGATTTACGCTTTTAAATTCAACGGAAATATTCATCCCGTCAATCATTTCTTCGGCCATTCCGTAGCCTGTCATACTTTTTATCATTTAAATTTAACATTCCTTCCGATAAACGGTTTTCAAAAACAAAAAACATCGGTAAGATATTTTTTATCATATTATTTTACTATTTTTTATCCGATATGTCAAATCAATCTGATTTACAGCAGGAACCCTGCAAAAGCTCGGGAATTTCGCCAGTAAAAACGCCGTTTTCCTTTTCAAAGCCGAGCATAAGCAGCACGTCCTCAAATTTGCAGTCACCGCACTCGGCAATATATGCGTTACGGTTTCCGGCATAGGTCAGAGCGGCCCGAATAAGCCCCTCAACCATAAGCTTGTCCCCGTTTGTTTCAACAGTGATGATTTTTGAGCGATAAGCGTTAATCTCTATTAAAATCTTACCGAAATATTCGCCCGAACCCTCCGTAACATAACCGCCGTAAACAAGCTTTTCATCAAAAAGCCTGTCCGGAAACAGCTTTTTAAGCTCCTCGATTTCTTTAACGGGTTTATAAAATATCATAATTACTTCTCCTGCCTAAGCTTAGCCGCGTTTAACAGGGATTCGACTTCGTCTGCCGTTAACTCCCTGTAATCTCCGGTTTTAAGCATTCCCAATTTAATATTGCCTACCTTAATTCTTTTAAGACGGGCTACCTCAATACCCAAAGCGTCGAACATTTTTCTTATCTGCCTGTTTCTGCCCTCATACAGAGTAACTTCGACTACGGTACGGTTGTCCTGTTCCTCAATAATTTTAATATCCGCCGGCAAGGTCGTTTTTCCGTCAATTTCCATTCCTTCGGAAAAATTTTTCATTTGGGTTGCCGTTATCCCCGGCCTTATTGTTACACGGTATGTTTTGGGTATGTGCTTGGACGGATGCGTGAGCAAATTCGCAAATTCACCGTCGTTTGTCATAATCAAAAGCCCCTCGGACTCCCTGTCAAGTCTTCCCACCGGGTAAACTCTTACGCCAATATCGTTTATAAGCTCGCTTACGCACTTGCGGTCGCGCTCGTCTTTCATGGTGGTAATGTACCCTCTGGGTTTATTGAGCATAATATAAACGGTTTTTTCGACCGCCTTAACCTTTTTTCCGAAAACGCTGACCTTATCTTTTTTGGGGTCAACCTTATCGCCTATCACGGCGATTTTTCCGTTTACCTTAACCTTACCGCCGGAAATCAATTCTTCCGATTTCCTGCGTGAAGCGACGCCGCATTCCGATAAATATTTTTGAAGTCTGATTTTACTGTCCGGCATCTCTTTCTCCTTTAAAAAATTCTGAAATCCTTTTAAAAACGGATTTACTTTCGTTTTTATTAGTATTGTCGGTTTTTACAAAAAAATCGGCGCTGTCATCGCAAAGAAGCGGTACAGAGCAAATTTCGCAACCGTTTTTACCGTAGAATACGACCCTGCCCGCATTTTCCCCTTTTTTCACGGGAGCGTACAAAAAATGCTGTAATTCAATCCTGCTGTCATATTTGAGCTTGCTTTCGGAGGTGAAAAAGTAGGGAGTATATTTCATTTTGATATTAACGCTGTGCTTTTTTGAACCTACGACGTCGATTTTTAAGTTGAAATCCAATTTTAACGGAAATTTTTTAACTGCCCCGAAACCGTAATCCAATAATTTGGTATGGTCGTCCCAATCGTTCCAATCGTCAAGCGTGACGCAAATCAGGGTAACTCCGTTTCTCTTTGCCGCCGTGACAAGACATCTTCCGCTTTTTTTGGTAAAGCCCGTTTTAACGCCGATAATGCCCTCGTAAGACTGAAGCAATTTATTGTGATTGGTAATGGTGCGGTTGTATTTAGGGTTGCCGTAGCTTACCGTTTTCTTGTATGTCGAGCAAATTTCGACAAAAACAGGTAAATTCAAAGCGTAAGAGGTCAAAATCGCCATATCGTAAGCGGTAGAATAGTGATTTTCGTCGTCAAGCCCGGAGGGAGTGGCAAAGCTTGTGTTTTTCATACCTATCTCCCGGGCTTTTTTGTTCATAAGCTCAACAAATTTTTCCACAGATCCGCTTACGGCATACGCCGCAACGTTCGCCGCGTCGTTCCCCGATTGAAGCATCATACAGTAAAGCAGAGTTTTAACGTCGATTTTATCGCCCGCAAGCAAGCCGGACGAAGTTCCTTCAACCCTTACCATTTCGTCGGTAACGGTAATTTTCCTGTCAATGTCGCAATTTTCTATAACCAAAACAGCGGTCATAATCTTGGTTGTGCTTGCCATGGAGAGCTTTTTATCGGGATTTTTGGAATATATTATCTCATTGCTGCCCCCGATAATCAAAACGGACGCTTTTGCGCTGTCCGACGCCGCAGAAGCGGAATTTGAATTTACGCTAAACGAAAAAATCAAAACAGCGGCTACAAAAACGCTTATTGCTTTTTTACACAAATCAACCACCTGCCTATTAAAAATATGCAGGCGGCCTTTAAAATATTTTACTTTGAGTAATTATTCGGCGGAAACTTCTGCCTCTACGGATATTTCTGTTTCGGCAACGGGCTGAGTCTGCGCCGCCTTTTCCTTATCCTTCTTAGCCTTATTTACAACGCTTGTAACCTTATCAAACATTTCGGGTACGAGGTTTACTACCCTCTCCGCCGCATTGTCATACGCCGTAATGTGCTTTAAGCTGACCTCGCCGTCGCTTATAACAAGGAAGGCTACGGGCGTTATGGTTACGCCTGCTCCGCCGCCGCCGCCGAATATTTCCTTATTTCCTTTCGACGGAAAATCCGAGCCGCCCGAAGCAAAGCCGTATGTAACCTTTGAAACGGGAATAATGGTAAGCGACTCGTCAACCTTCATAGGTTCGCCGATAATTGTGCTTACATTTACAAGATTCTTTACCTTTTCGATGGTGGTTTCGAGGATTCCTGCCGCTGACTGTTCTTTCATAGTGTAGCACCGCCTTTAATATTATTTGTATCTTCATTATTATCGTTTTCTGTTTTCGGTTTCGGTTTGGAAAACAAAACCTTGAAAACGACTTTAAATAAAAGCTTAACCGCCATTGCAATTGCGGCGTTGAGATAAAAAATCGGTCTCAACGAGCAATTAAAAACAAACTGCGCGGAATTAAAAGTACCGATAAAATCCGGTTGAATATTCACGTCATAATTTTTTACCTTAACGCTTGAGCATATATACCCCAAAGCGGGGAAAACGGATTTACATATATTGCCGTATTCGATTGCCGTTGCGGCGGCGTCATGATTTTTTGAAACGGTTATAAAAATCTCCAAATCGTCAATTATAAAATGCCTTTTGAAGCTTGAAAACATAGTTCCCAATGCGTCCGCGCTGTCGTTAATAAGCTTAATTACGCCGTCAAAGCCCTGATTGTTGTAAAAAACCTTAAAGGGATTTTCTTTCTTTTTATTAATATTTTCGTCCGCCGGTTTTTCATCGGGTTGCTTTTCCTGCTTAGGCTCTGCGGGCTTTTTGGGCTTATTTAAAAGCTTCTTGATTTTTTCGTCAAGCGGGACGACGGAAATCCCCAAAAAAGACCATCTGATTTTAAATTTAAAAGTATCTATATACTCGGTTTCAATCCTGAGCTTAACGCTTAAAAGGAGAACAAAAAGCAAAACTATTCCCAAAAGGATATATAAAAATATCAAATTAATTCTCCTTTCGTCATACTTAAATCAAAGGTTATTCGGATTCCTTTTCCTGCCGAGGCTCGTTTTCTTCGCTTTCTAAGCTAAGCTGTATGTCCGCATTTTCGTCTTTGGGAAGCTCGGGCAAGTCCTCAAGCGAGGAAAAAGAAAAACAGCGTAAAAAATCGGAGGTAGTGCCGTAAACAAGCGGTCTGCCTGCAAGCTCAAGCCTGCCCTTTTCCTCAATAAGCTTTTTTTGGCAAAGGGTTGTGATAACTCCGGAGCAGTCAACTCCCCTTACCTGTTCTATAAAAGCCTTGGTAACGGGCTGGTTATACGCCACAACCGCAAGCACCTCAAACGCCGCCTGCGAGAGCGGAGCGTTTCTTTTAACCTCAAGCACCTTTCTTATGTAATCGCCGTAAACATTTCTTGTGGTAAGCTGATATTTGCCGTCAAGATTTAAAAGGCATACGCCGCTGTTGCGTTCGTCAAGCTGCGCAGAAAGATTTAACAAAATCTGCTGCGTCTGTTCGTCGTCTATATCAAGCGCCTGAGATATTCTTTCAATTTCAAGCGGTTCGCCGCTTGCAAAAAGTATAGCCTCAACTATTGCCTGTAACTGTTTAGCGTTAGCCATTTTTACTCCCATTCTTCCGAGTCCATATTTGTAAAATCATTGTCCAAAAGCTCAATATCAACGTCGGAACCGTCGCCGATTATATTGATTTTTCTCGACTTTGCAAGCTCAAGCACCGCAAGAAAGGTTGCTACCATATCGGAGCGACTCTCGGCGTCAAGTATAAGAGAATTAAGCTTCTTTTTGCTGCCCACCTTCGTAAGCTTTTTAAAAATCGACTTGATTTTAGAGCCGACGGAAACAAGCTTTTTTGCAATTATATCCCTGAACGCCTCGACCGGCGGAGGCAAATTGCGAAGCTTTCTGCCCGCCGCGGACAAATACGCATTTAAAAGCTCACTTTCCTCGTGAAGCCTTGTATAGGTATAATCGACGGGAAGCTTTGCGGGCGTTCTGACAAAGGTATCGAAGCCCAAGGTGTGCTCGGCAAGCTTTCCCGCCATAAGCTGACAGTCCCTGTACTCTATAAGTTCGCCGGTAAGCTCACGTTTAAGCTCTTCCGCCTCGTCATAAACGGGCAAAAGCGAAACGGATTTTATATATACAAGCCTTGCCGCCATATCGATAAACTCGCTTGCGACATACAAATTCTCTTTTTCCATTTGGCGCACATACGCGATATATTGGTCAACGAGCTGAATAATCGGTATATCGTAAATGTCAAGCTTATGCTTGGAAATAAGATGAAGCAACAGGTCAAGCGGACCTTCAAACGCCGCAACTTTGTATGAAAGGCTTGTTTCCATTACACTAATCCTTTACCTAAAAAGTATTCTGAAAGGTATGCTGACTATAAAATTGAGAAACTCGAAAAGCTTTTGGTCGAGAAACTCCAAGGGTTTGTCAAGTACTCCGAATATAATCAGGGCAAAAACAACGAGAATTATATATCTCTCATACTGTGCAAACTTATAATAATATTTTGAGGGTATAAGCAGTTGTAAAATTCTTGAACCGTCAAGCGGCGGAATAGGAATGAGGTTAAATACCGCAAGACCTATATTGATTGTGCAGGCAAAATAAAGGAAGTCGGCAACAGAACTTGCTATTACATTGTTGAATAAATGCATTATATGGAAAAGTATAAGGAAAATAAAAGCCATTAAAATGTTTGACAAAGGACCCGCCAAAGCGGTAATCGCCATACCTTTTTTGGGGTTTTTGAAATTCCTCGGATTTACGGGAACGGGTTTTGCGTATCCGAAGCCTACAAGGAATATCATTATTGCGCCTATTGCGTCAAGGTGCGCCAGAGGATTTACGGTAAGCCTGCCGGACAGCCTCGCCGTTTGGTCGCCCAGTTTGGTTGCAACATAAGCATGGGCATATTCATGCAAAGGAAGCACGCAGAAAACAACGAACAAACGGGCAAAGAGCAAAATAAACAGCTCTATACCGGAAAATCCTTGCAGTAAGTTAAACAACATAATATCACCAACAATTAATTATACATGTATTTCAACCACTCTGTCAATATTATTAAAATCATAATATACTTCAAAGCTTTTTACTTTGCCGTCAAAGCAAGAAATAACATCCGAGGACTGTCCGTCTCCGCATTCAAAAAGAAATACGCCGTTTTTGCTCATTAACGGAAGCCATTTTTCACTTATTGCACGGTAAAAAACAAGCCCGTCCTCCCCCGCCGAAAGCGCCGTAAACGGTTCTTTGAGAACTTCCCTTTGCAAGCTCGGTATTTCGCTTGCTTTTATATACGGAGGGTTAGAGACTATCATATCGGCAAGCGGGAGCAAAGAAACGTCAAAAGTCGCTAAATCGGTGATATCGCATTTTACGGCTTTAACATTTTCAAGCGAAAATATTTCAATATTTTTTTGAAGATAGGAAAACGCCTCGTCGTATTTTTCAAAAAGATAAACCGTGCAGTCGGGATTCAACTTTGCAAGGCTTAAACCTACGGCGCCGGTACCGGCGCACAGGTCGAACACGGTTGAAAGCTTATTTGCCTTGATAATTTCATCTGCCCTCAAAACGAGAGCTTCAGTTTCGGGTCTCGGTATCAAAACTCCCTTACCGACAAAAAATTCATAGCCCATAAAGCTCCATTTACCGAGTATATACTGCAACGGCTCGCCGTTCGCCCGACTTTTAACGGCATTAATTAACTTTTCGCAAACGGTATCGGAAACGGTTAAATCGCCTTTTGTAATCCTTTTTACCCTGTCAAGGCCGACTATACTTTCAAACAGGCAATCGCAGTCAAAACGGTAATCCTCGCCTACGGACTCTTTAAGCGCCGAAAGGCAAAGGCTGTACAGTTCCCCCGCCGTCATTTAATTTCGTCGTCCTCGGGGTTGTCGGTAAGAACGGCCTTAAGGGATTCTATGCCGACTTCAATTATATCGTCGGTCGGCTCTTTGGTTGTAATTCTCTGCATCCAAAGCCCGGGCGCGGCAAGAATTTTTACCGCAATATTGTCGTGCCTGCCGGCATATTTTATAAATTCATAGCCGAGTCCCATTACTACCGGAAGCACCAAAAGCTTAACGCCTATCCAGGCAATTCTGCTTACGGAGGCAAGGTTGGGGAAAATAAGCACAAGCGCGGAAGAAACCAATATGCTCAATAAAATCATAACAAACATAAAGCTTGTGCCGCATCTCGGGTGAAATCTTGACTGCTTTCTTACATTTTCAACGGTCAGTTCAAGCCCGTTTTCATAGCAGAAAATGGACTTATGCTCCGCGCCGTGATACATAAACACTCTTTTTATCTCTTTCATTTGAGAAACGATAAAAAGATATGCTATAAAAATCACAATTCGTATAATTCCCTCAAACAAAGGGTGAAATTTTTGCAAATTGTTTCCCGTTATTAAATCAATTAAAAACGACGGAAGCCACATAAACAGGAAAAAAGCAAGTCCCAGCCCCAAAACCGCGGAAATAACGCCGACTGCGTTCATCATTTTTTCGCCGAAATGCTTTTCTATAAAGCGGTCGACCTTTGACATGCTTTCTTCCGGCGGCGTTTCCAGCCCTTGAGTTGACTTTTCCGCCGATTCCATTAAAAAGCCGTAGCCCGTAACAAGCGACTCAACAAAGCCCACAACGCCCCTGATAATAGGAACGCCGAATAGCTTGCATTTTTCTTTCCAGGGCTTAATTTGTTTAAGCTCGGTTTCGATTTCGCCGCTCGGCAATCTTACGGACATAGCCGCGCCTTTCGGACCGCGCATCATAATTCCTTCAATAAGAGCCTGTCCGCCGACAGACGTTTTATGCGCTTTTTTCACTTGCTCATTATTCAACTTAAATACTCCTTATTTATTTTTTTATGCATGAAATTCTTACTTTATATTCTCCGCTTGCCCAGCAGGAGGTGTTGTAATTAACCGTAATTGTAACAGGGACGGACATATTTCCCTCGCTCAGGCTTACGCCTGCAAGGTCAACCGAAGCGCTGACTTTTTCGTTGTCGAGAGCGTCGATATCCGCCTGAGAACCGAGAATTTTAACGTTTTGAATTTGCGAATCAAGAATCTTTACGGTATAATCCTCTCCCGCATTTTCAATTTTGATGTTTTGAGTCGGTATATTTACGGTTTTTGCGGTAACGTTTTCAACAACCACGCTGCAATTAAACTTAATATTGTCGTTTAACAAAACATAATCGGTAACGTCGCCCGAATTAAACGTAAATTCGTTTGTACCAATATCCAGCCTGTTAAAATCGACTGTTCCGACAACAATTTCTTTTGTCTGTTCAAGGTTTTCAACCTGAATGGCTGCCTTAACCGAAGCGGGCGTTATGGTCTTTTTGAAAGATGAGTCCAAATAGTCCGCGGGAACGTTTCTGAAAGAAACGGTAGTGGGTAATACAACTTCTTTTAGTATGGGTATGGTCATGGTGGTGACGGTTGAATTTTCAACAATTTCAGTATTTTTCAAATCGTCTTCGCTTGCGCCTTCAAGCTTAAGCTCCGGCGTAACGGTGGTTGTTTTTGAAAGCGTTTCGTCAATAACATATTCCGCCGTAACGCCCGTAATTTTATTAACCTCGGTGGCGGGACCGCTTATAAGCAAGGTGCTGTTTGAAAGAACGGCGTCGCCTAAAATCAAACCGTCGGCAACAACCTTATCGACATTGGCTATTACCTTGGGCGTAACCGCAAATTCGGTTTCCTTGGGCGAGTCAAAATATACGGAAATGTAATTTTGGGACAATGCGGTAATTTCAAAATCCTTATCGTTTAAAGGGCTTGCCTTTAATAAAAGAGTTTTTGTTCCCGCAGAATCAACGTAACTTGTTTGGGCGGCAACGCGAATGTCGTCCGCCGTCAAAGAACCGACAACGAATTTTTTGCCTACTACGGTAACGTCAACGGTGTAATTCTCGTTACCGAAAACCTTTAATCCGAGTTGTTTCGGAATACTGTCCTCAAGATTAATTTCAACGGGAACGGAAAGTATGGTGTTTTCAACTACAGGGCTTTTCTCTATTGAAATCCAAAGCCAAAGGCAAAAAGACATTAAAAGGGAAAACACAAAGACAAACTTGTTGTTGCCGAAAATCCCCCTCAGCGTTAAGCGCTTATCAGAATTTTTAGCCATTACTTTGAGTCCCCTTTCTTGGATTTTTTAAATATGCTTTTCTTTTCGGCAGGTAAGTCGGGAGCAAAGCTCTTGTTCAGTATCTCTCTGAGGTCGCCGTCGGAAATATCCCTTTTAAGCGTGCCCTTCTCTGCAACGGAAATTGCGCCCGTTTCCTCGGAAACAACAACTACAAGCGCGTCGCTTTGCTCGCTCATACCTATCGCGGCGCGGTGTCTTGTTCCAAGGGAGCTGCTTATTTCGTTATTCTTGGTAAGAGGCAAAATACAGCCCGCGGCGCAAATTCTTGCGTCCTTAATTACCATAGCGCCGTCGTGAAGCGGAGCTTTGGGGAAGAAAATATTGCCGATAATTTCCGTTGAAATGCCGGCGTCTATGGGAGTGCCGGTATTTATTATGTCGCCCAAAAGCGTTTCTTTTTCAAATACTATCAACGCGCCGATTTTTTCGTCGCTCATTTCGGCGCACGCTTTGCAGACGGAGTTAATCATTTTGTTAATATTTTCAACCGTTTTATAGTCCGAGCCGCCCTTTATGGAAAGGAAGCTGAAATTTGAAACAGAGCTTTTGCCCACGCTCTCAAGAGCCCGTCTGATTTCGGGAGAAAATATAACGACAAGCACAACGAGCAAATTTGAAAAGAAAAGGGTAAAAATATAGGTGCTGACTTCCATTTTAAGAACGGAAACAACCGCATATAAAATAACAATAAGGATAAAGCCCTTGGCAAGCTGAATCGCCTTGGTATCCCTGATAAGGTTGATAATAGCATAAATCACAAACGCAACGAGCAAAATATCCAGAACGTCCGAAAAGCCGTTAAAGCTCAAAATTGCGTTTTTTATATCAACTATTGCGTCGGAAAAACTTAAAAAACTCGGCATTTACTCACCCTCTGACAAAAAAATACAATATATTACAATCAAGAAACATAATAGAACATATATAATCGCAATATATTGTATCATACTTATTGAATTTTTGCAATTTTAAATACCGAATTTAACAATAAATTTACATCCTTTTTTTCGGTGAAAAAAGAAGGGGCTATTCTTACCGTTCCCTTTTCCGAGGTATTGTAAGAAATATGTGCAAGCGGCGCACAGTGAAAGCCCGCCCTTACCGCTATTGAGTATTCGTTCAAAAGCCTTGCGGTTTCCTCACTGTGCAAATTTTTGACGTTGAAAGAAATAAGCGGAGCAAACCTTTCGTTTTTTGAAAACAAATCGGTATAAAGCTCTATATTTTTCATATTTTTAAACTCGGAATAAATATGATTTACAATCTCCCTTTCGTGATTGTAAATGTTTTTGATTTTTTGCCTGTTAATAAAATCGATTCCTGCGCCGAGACCTGCGATAAGAGGTATGCTCAAAGTTCCGCTTTCATATCTTTCGGGACTTTCCTGCGGTTGCTTAAAAACAAAGGATTGCGTACCCGTACCGCCCTGCGTAAGGGTTTTAAGCTTTTTTTCGCAATTTATTACCAAAATTCCCAACCCCATAGGTGCATAAAGTCCCTTATGAGCCGCCGCGCACAGAAAATCAATGCCTTCCTCGGCGCAGTTTATTTCGGTTATCCCGGCGGTTTGAGCCGCGTCAACGGCAAAGAGTAAATTTTTGCTGTGAGCAAGCTCGGAAAGCTTATTTAAAGGCGGCATTTTCCCAAAAACATTTGAGGCCCCCGTACATATCAGGGCAACGGTGTTTTCGTCAATCAGCTTTTCAAAATTTTCAATAGTTTCAATATCGTTTTCGGCAATATCGGCAATTTTGTAATCGCACACGCCCTCGTCCTTCAGCGTTTCCAAAGGCCGTACAACGGCGTTGTGTTCAAGCGAAGAAATTATGAAATTGCATCCGGGCTTTGCAAGTCCTTTAATCACGCAATTAACGGCATAGGTGCAATTCGGGGTAAAAATTATATTTTCCGGTCTGTCCGTTCCGAAAAGCTCCGCCGCCTTTTCCCTCGTTTCGTAAACCAGTTTCGAGGTTCTTTGCGCCATACTGTGACCCGCCCTGCCCGGATTCGCACAGTAGTATTTTATTGAGTTTTCCACAGCCTTTATAACGCAGTACGGTTTCGGGTAAGATGTAGCCGCATTATCTAAATATACCATTTATTCCCACACAGCTTCTTTAATTTCGACTCCGTTTTCTTTTAAATACTCAAGCGTTTCGCCCGAAGCGCCGTTTATTTTCAAAATATACCCGCATCCCTCTCCTTTTTTGGGCCTCGGATTTTTTAATATTTCGGATTTTATATTTTTATTTTTCAGCAAAGAACTCGCCTTCATTGC
Organism: uncultured Clostridia bacterium; assembly: GCA_947630835.1. Lineage (GTDB taxonomy): Bacteria > Bacillota > Clostridia > Oscillospirales > Acutalibacteraceae > Fimenecus. The sequence goes on from CANRIZ010000017.1 coordinate 44,587, forward strand.
ATAAGTAACGGAGTTGAGTTTTAAAATTAGCTTCATTACTTCACCTCTGATAAAGAATTTGTCGCTATATATTATGCTGAAAAAAATATAAAAGTTAAAGCCCACGCTCGGTGGGCTTTAAGGTTATTTGCAGGGTATGAGCAGCTTAGTCCGCTCCTTTAGGATATCTTCGGTTAATTTGTTTTCCTCAAGTATCGCGCTTACGGTGGTGTTGTACCTTTTTGCTATATTCCATATGCTTTCTCCCGCGTCGGAAAAATAAATTGTGAGAGAAGCGTTGTTTTTTTTCTTTTTCGCAGATTCGTCTATTTCAATATCGGTAATTACCTCTTTTTGATAATTTTCAAAAACCACTGCGTTTATATAAAGCTCGGCTCTTATATCAAGCTTACTGTCCCCGTTTATCGTATAATCCATTGACGAAAGTACGATATTGCTGTAACAGAAAGCGTCCGCGGAGTCGGTTTTAAGACTGCATCTGTATTCAAATTCCAGTTCCTTGTCGACAGAGGATATTTCGTCGTTTTCGTCAAGTATTACGGCGCTTACAGCCAAAGTTCCGTTTACATAGAAGGTATTGTCCCGAAGCTCGGTCGAATAAGTGACGTTTTTGCCGTTTAAATCCAAAACGGATTTTATCTTTTTATCCCCAAGCTGTGCGCCCGACCTTAGCAGATAAGTATCGTTAATTCTGTCCGACAGCTTTACAAATGGTACGATTTCCTTTTTGGGTTTAATTTCGTATTCCGTAGAGTAGATATCGCTGATACATTCAACCGTTTTTTCGTCGTAAATATTCATTTCGGCATTGATGTTTACGGAAAGGTCGAACATTCTCAGCGCGCCGCTTGAATCCGTTTTTGCAAACACGTCTACCGAGCAAACGCTTAAAGTAACATATTCTATGCTGTCGTCCGCCGTGTTTACCTCGACAATCTGACTTATGGGCATAGAGCTTTCGGCTTTTTCAACCGCACATTCTTTTTCGGTCAAATATGTAACCTTAACTTTCAGCTCGCCCTTTATAAGCGCCTTTCCGGACACCATTTTAATGCTGTCAAGTATTGCGGACGCGTCGCTTCTTATTATCTGCCCTATGGAATCCTGCGCCGCTCCGAGTTCAAGCGTTTCGTTTACGGAAAAGGATTTAATCTGACAATCCCTTAAAACTGTCGCGGGACATTCCGACTTTTTAAGCTGAACCGTCTTTTCTTCGCAGTCGGAAAGAATATTTCTTGATTTTCCGTAATAAAGCTTGTATCTGATTGAAACGGAAGAATGTATAGACAGCTTTCTTTGGCTTGACACACGACAGTTTACAAATTGCGTCTGAACGTCCGTTACCGGATAGCAATTTTCGGTCTTTGCCAGCTCGACCGATTTTGTAAAGGGAATTCTCTGCTCAAAGCAATGCATTTTCTTTTCTTCGCACAGGTAGATTATGCTTACAAGCGCCGTTCCCTCAACGCTCAGTTTTCCCGCCTGTAATTTTGTTTGGGAGACGTTCGGCTTTAACACAGCCTTTAAAACGCTTACTATATCGGGGAAATATTCGGGTAAGGTTATGTCGCTTTCCACGGTATGCTCAACGGTATCCTCACAAAGAACGTCCTTTGTGCAAACACTGAAATTCTTTTTAGATATGTCCATAATTATCCTCCGTTTATAATTCTTTTTATAATATATATTAAGTAATTGTAAACTATATTCTCAAAATTAAAAAATGCTTGAATTACAAAAATCAATATAGTATAATATTTAAAAATAAATTTGGAGGTAATTTTTATGAAAAAATGGATTTGCCCGGTTTGCGGCTATATTTATGAAGGCGAAAACCCGCCCGAAGCTTGCCCTCAGTGCAAGGTTCCCGGTTCAAGATTTACAGAGGTTGTTGAAAACGAGCTTTCATGGGCCGCAGAGCACGTTGTAGGAGTTGCAAAGGGCGCTCCCGCAGATATTATCGACGGTCTTAAAGCTAACTTTAACGGCGAATGTACGGAAGTAGGTATGTACCTTGCAATGGCAAGGGTTGCCCACAGAGAGGGCTATCCCGAAATCGGTCTTTATTGGGAAAAGGCCGCTTACGAAGAGGCCGAACACGCCGCAAAGTTTGCCGAATTACTCGGCGAGGTTGTTACCGACAGCACCAAGAAAAACCTTGAAATGAGAGTTGAAGCCGAAAACGGCGCAACGCTCGGCAAGACGGAGCTTGCCAAGAGAGCCAAGGAGGAAGGTCTTGACGCCATTCACGACACGGTTCACGAGATGGCACGCGACGAAGCAAGGCACGGCAAGGCTTTTGAGGGGCTTCTTAAAAGATATTTCGGCAAATAAAATTTTTAAGCTCTGTAAAATATTGCAGAGCTTTTCTTTTCGGTGAATAAATGGACGAGATGTACGAGAGAACCGAAATGATTTTCGGCTCGGAAAATATTGAAAAGTTAAAAAATTCATACGTTGCGGTTTTCGGCATAGGCGGAGTAGGCTCTTACGTCTGCGAAGCCCTTGCCCGCTGTGGGATCGGAAGGCTTGATTTAATCGACAGCGACAAGGTATCCGCCTCCAACATAAACAGGCAGCTTATCGCCCTGAACAGCACGGTGGGCAAATACAAGGTTGATGTGATGAAGGAGAGAATACTCGACATAAACGAAAACGCCGAAGTAAATACTTACAAAACTTTCTTTTTGCCCGAAAATTCAAGCGAATTTGACTTTTCTCGCTACGATTACATTGTAGACGCCGTAGACACGGTAAAAGCCAAGACAGAGCTTGTTTTATGCGCCGAAAAAGCAAATGTTCCGATAATATCTTCAATGGGCGCGGGGAACAAGGTGAATCCCGAAATGTTCCTTGTAAGCGATATTTACAAGACCTCCGTATGCCCGCTTGCAAAAGTAATGAGAACCCGGTTAAAAAAATACGGAATAAAGAAGCTGAAGGTAGTCTATTCAAAAGAACCGCCCATAAAGAATCCGGGCGAAAAAAGCTACCCCGGCAGCAACGCTTTTACTCCGTCCGTCGCGGGCCTTATTATCGCAGGTGAAGTTGTAAAGGATTTAACGCAATTTCACAATTAAATTATCTTTAAAAGTTAAAGGTCTGAAGCCGCTAAAAGCTTCAGACCGTTAATTTTATTTGATTATAAAATTGTTTTTAAGATGCTCTGTAAAATCGAAGCTCTCGTCGTAGCCCACACCGCCGATGCAGTTATACTGAATACAGAAAATCTGCTCTTTTATAATCACATAGGCGACGTATTGATAATCCGCTGGCTTATTGCTTTCGTCAAGGCTTAGAATAGAACAGTAATTTAAAACAGAATCCGCATTTTTTAATTCAAGACTGCCCTGTGAAACAGAAGCGGTGCGGTTGTTCTTTTTCTCCTCCTCGGCAAGCTCGTTTAAGCCTTGGAACGCCTGGTCGTAGAAAGCGTCCATGGTGTAGTCCAACTCTTCGTCATTGACGCCGATATTTTCTATTTTAACATAGCAGTCGTTATCGGTGTCTTTTTTAACGAAAACGGAATTTTCATCGTTGTAATCCCAACCCGAGGGCATGGTGAAAGTATAATCGGAGGTCGAAATTTTAACAGTATCGTCTGCTTTGTTGTTGACCTTAATATCCAAAGAGCCCGCAACAATCTGCAAAATTTTCTTTGCGTCAACGGTAGAAATTTTCCCGTCGCAGGTTACGTCGGCTCGGATTTTTTCATCGTCGTTAAATTGCTTTATTCCCGCAACGTTCTGCAAAACCCACTTGGCGTCGACAATTGAAATCTTCTCGTCTTTATTAACGTCGCCGCAGTCGGGGCTTGTAACCTCCAATATGGGTATATCGGGCTTTGGACCGGGCAAATTGACGTCGGGAACGCTTGACCCTGCCGCGCCCGAATATGTAGTGGGCTTGGGATCAACGGTATTTGTAAGCGTGGGACAGTCCGGAGCCGTATTCGGATTGGTGGACGCCGCCGGCAAAGCGCAAGCGCTTTGGGGCATATTTCTGAATACCGGAATTACAAAGCAGAAATCCGTGCTTAAAATTCCCGAATAGACGGAATCATATATCTTTTTCGCCTGTACCATCGAATAAGTTACGTCCGCCGCATACTGGTGATTATACAATCCGCCGTTGGGAATAAAGTCAAACTTTTCAAAATAAATGGTATTCTGACCTTTTGAGATATAGCCGGAAGCTATAAACTCGGCGCCGCCGATAATCGACTTGTACGGAGTGTTCCAAGGGCGGCCGTAACTGCCGGATTCGCTTGCCCATTTAAGTCCGTCAAGGTAGCCGGTATTTGCGCCTACGTTGTAATAATTATAAATTCCCTTATAAGTTGCATTATCGCCGGAGGTGGATTTGCTTCCGCTTCTGCCGACCTCCTGTATAACCTTGGAGGCAAGATGATACGGGCTTACGTTGTACTTTTTGCCCGCCTCCAAAAACGCCTCGGCATAAGTAATCGACCTGCCGTCCGTGGTATTGATTTTAACCCCGTCCATAAAAGTGCCTTTTAATATAGCCTCAACGCCTTGAAGCTTATGAACGCTTGAATTATAGGTCAATTCCTCAAATTGGAATATATTGTTCTCGGTAAGGAAATTTCTCGGGTCTATATAATAAGAAACCACCTGACCGTGAGCCTGATACCAGTTTGAACCCTCCACAGGCTTAAACGAAGCCGAGGCTCCGGACGAAGCGTTAATGCAGTTTGCCGCAACGTAACCGGTAACGGTTTTGCCTTCGGTTGTAATCGCCGTAACCTTATACCAAGAACCGTTTGTTGTGCCGTCGTCACAGCTTACGGAATCTAAAATCGTAACCTTGGTACCCTGAGCGAGCTCGCCCAATTTACTGTGAGACGTGCCCGCGCCGGTTCTAATGGATAAAGTGGCAAACGTGTTGTTAACAACGCCCGTGTTACTGCCCGAAGAACTGCCGGGAGTATAGTTTACCGTGGTTGAACGGTACGAAATGTAATAAGAACCGGCTATCGAATTTGAACCAAGCCTTGTTTCGCTCTTAATAACGTCATACCAGTTAAGCCCCGTATAGAAAAATTTAAAGGTCCAGTTGGAATGAGCTGCCTTTAACTTGGAAACAGCGTCCAAATATATATCGGGAATTGCGTTTGAGATACCCTCAACATATTTACCGTCGGCAGCGCCGTCGGTTTTTATATTTGAAATTCCCGAAGCGGCTATGTAGCCCGAATATTCCTTTCCGTTGACCTTACAGCTTAAACTGTACCAGTAGCCGTTTGTTGTGCCGTCGTCGCAATATTTTTTTCCGTTTAAAACAACGGAGGTATTGTTAGGTACGGTAACCACAAGGGCGTAAGACGTACCCGGACCTTTACGCATATTCATATTTCCGCCCGAACCGTTTACAACAGCGGTGGTAAGGGCGCAGGAAACTATTGAAAATAAAGATGCAAAGGTCAAAATAAACGAAATGGCAAAAAATAACCTTTTAGTTTTCATAATATTCTCCTTCTCTGCAGCTTCAAGCGAATTTTAGCATATATCCGCAATATTTTCAACAGTTTAATATTTCCTGTTACTGAGCATTGTAATAATCAATTATACCGTCGGCTATGGCGTTTGCGAGCTTTTTCTGAACGCTGTCCGTGCAAAGCTTGCCGCATTCTGTTGAATTTGAAAGGTACCCGCATTCGATAAGTACCGCCGGGCACTCCTCTACTCTTATAACCTGGAAGGGCTTAAAACGAACGCCGCCGTCGGAGGGGTTAACCTTGTTAATCATAGTTGAATTGCCGCTGTAAATGTCCTTCCAAGCAGTAACGAGCCTGTCGTGAACCTTCTTTGCAAGCGGCTGTGAAAATCCGTAATAGTAATACGCTTCCGTGCCGCTCGGTTTAGAGGAGGTAGAAGAATTTGAATGAATTGCAACGAAAATATCAGAACCTGATTTTCTGGAAAAGTTCTGACGTTCATCAAGACTCTTTGTGGAGTTGTCGGTTCTCGTCATCTTGACGGTTACTCCCCTGTTTTCAAGGTTTGCCTTAACGTAATTTGTGATTTTAAGGTTTACGGAGCTTTCATACGTACCGTTAGTTCCGATTGCTCCGGGGTCGTTTCCGCCGTGTCCCGCGTCAAGCGTTACCACCGCAGAGCTTAAAGTCGGCTTCTCGTTAAAGCTTAAAACAAGCCTGTTGTATTCCGAATAGTACGCCTTGTAGCCGTAATACTTTCCGCTGTTTTTAAAGTAAACCCTAAGCGTGGACGTTGAGTTATCGCTGTCGGTTATCCATTGAGCTTTGCTGATAACCGTGCTGTTTTTAATCTCAAACTCGCCGCTTGCCGACGGTGTGAAAAAGAATTTAAAATCAATATAGCTGCCCTTAAAGCTGCTTACGTTAAAAGGTCTGTTTTCATAGCCTGTAAAGAAATTATCTATATTCAATTTGGCTATAAAAGGAACTTTCCAATCAACGGTAATTGTAAGGTCGGTAGCGTTATTATCGCTTTGCGCTTTGTAAGCCGAAGCCTTGTTTTGCGGCATCGTATAGCCTTTAAACGATTTTACGTTTTTAGTCGCAACCTTTGTACCGGAAGCGAGAACATAATAATCCTGGTCGTAATTTCCGCCCTTTTTTATCGTGTTTACGATATAATCGAACGTACCCTTTATTTCGGGTGAATAATTCGGGTTGTTTTTATCGTTATCGGTTGAAGAGGGAACGGTTTCCGCAAAATCCGCCGTAACCTCGCACATCTGCTTTGTACCGAGGCCGTGGTCCGTGTAAGGCGTTAGCAAATTAACCTTTTCCTCAACCGGAGCGGGCGGAACGGGGTCGGGAGCGTCCGCGTCAAGCCCCGCGACGACCTTGAGAACCCTTTTTGCGTCAACCGTGCTTATCTTGCCGTCGTTATTGTTGTCGGCAATTTTAAGCTGATCGTCGGTCAAAACTATAATATTTGCAACATGCTTTAAAATAAGCTTTGCGTCTACAATCTTAAGCTGACCGTCGCAGTTTACGTCGCCCCAAACGGGTTTTGAATCGACGGGCGTACCGTCGGTATTTGTAGACTCATTTTGATTAGCCGAAGCCGGAGCGGCGAAAGCCTGCAAAGGCAAAAGCATAAATACCGCCAGAAAAATGCACAATACTTTGATAAGCTTGCTTTTCATTTTCAACATCTCCTTATTTATTTTGATTGTAATATTCCAAAACACCGTCGGAAATCGCTTTCGCAATTTTTTCTCGGTTTTCACCGTTTGAAAGCATATCGCATTCGGTGGGATTGGATAAATAACCGCATTCTATTAAAACCGCGGGACATTCCTCAATTCTTATAACCTGATAAGGGAAAAACCTTACCCCTCCGTCACGAGGTATTATTTTATCATACATTAAAGAATTATTCAAATATAATTCCCGCCACACTCCCGCAAGCTTTGAGTGAACGGCAGAAGCAAGCGGCATTGAAAAAGCCGTGTAATAATACGCTTCCGTTCCGCTTAACGAAACGTCCTCGGAAGAATTGCTGTGAACGGCAATAAACATATCCGCATTTGCGGCCCTTGCAAAATCCTGCCTTTCGTCAAGCGAAGAAAAGCTGTCGCCCCGCCTCGTCATAACAACGCTTACGCCGTTATTTTCAAGGTAATTTTTCACTCTTTCGGCAATATCGATATTGATATTTGACTCATACGTTCCGTTTGCGCCTATAGCTCCGCAATCCTTGCCGCCGTGGCCCGCGTCCAAAACTATCTTTTTGTTTGACAAGGGCTTTTCCTTAAAGGAAATAACAAGTCTGTTATCGGAAGAATAATAAGCCCTGTAACCGTAATAAGCCCCCTTTTCTTTCAAAAACACCCTCAAGGTGCTTGTACCGTCTTTGCCGATATCAAGCCACTGAGCAAAAGAAACGGGAGAATTTTCGCCAAAGACTGAATCCGAGTCGGGAACGGCGTTTGTGTACTTAAAAACAAAATCTATATAAGACGCGGTAAATTTTCTTACGTTGAAAGCCCTTGAAGCGTGTCCCGTATAATAGCTTTGCAGTTTAAGCTGTGAAACAAACGGAACCTTCCAGTTCAAAGTAAGGATTACCGACGAGCCGTCGGCGCTTGCGGCCGACACCGTATTCATAGGCATTATGTACCCCGTAACGGCTTTATATTCTTTTTGGCTATTTTAACGCCGGAAAGCAATATGCAATATTCCTGATTGTCATATTTACATTCACTCGTTATATAATCGACGGTACCCGAAAGATAAGGCGTAAAGCGCGGGTCGCTTCGGTCGTCCGCAGTTGAAGCAGGCACAACCTCGGCGTAATTTTTGGTTACTACGCACATCCGGGCCGAGCCGAGCGAATGGTCAAATTCGGGAGAAAGAAGTTTAACGGTATTATCGGGCAGAATTTCCGGAGCAACTATACTCCCCCTGCCGCTTTTGAGCGTATATTCTTTTATCGACTTTAAAACGCTGAGCTTGCCGCCGGATTTTTCTTCCTTATAATCTCCGAACTCGGCATAAAACTTAATATTGCCAAGCTCTTCCCTGTCGCTTTCAAACGAGGGAACGGTATAATCGGCAAAATAGGTTTTAAAAATGCCTTCGGAGCTGTCGCCGCATTTAAGCTCCACGGTTCGAGCGCCTATTACGGCGTAAATTTTCGAGCCGCTGAGCGCGTCTGCGGAAAGTCTAAGTACCATATCGCTGTTTATTGTTACGTCCGTATCGGGATAAACAGACCTGATTACGCTTAAATCATATTTGATTTTATACGTAAAGCTTTTATCGCCGTTCGTTACGGTAACGGCGTTTTCGCCGGAATTTAAGCTGTAATCGTATTTAAACGCTCCGTCGCTTTCAACGCTGACGGGATTTGAATTAATTTTTAAAGGCTTGTCCGGCAGGCAATATCCCTCAAAGCTGACAAGCGGAGTATCGGAAGAAAATTCCGCCTCGGACGGCGAAAGAATTATCAACGATTCCCCTGCGCCGAGCCCGGGATTGAGCTCAACGCTTCCCGAATTAAAGAAGCGAGAAAAAGCGGGAATTATTTTGCCGTTTTGACAGGAAATCACCGCAAAACAGATTAAGGCAGTAAAAGCCGCCAAGCCTACTGCGCCCAATATCCTTGATTTTTGCTTTAACATAAAGCAACCCCTTACCAAAGCTGAAACCGCATCCCTAAAGATAAATCCCCTAAGCCGAAATATCGCTAAAGATTATTATAACACATTCTTTATATTTTTCAACTCGTCGTCGCTTATTGCGGCGCTGTCGGAAAACAGGCTCGAATAGGAATAAAGACATATACCGGAGCATTTTTCTTTAAGCTTTAAAAAGGAAATCTGCCTTGAAATAACGTCGTTATGCTCTTTCCACTCGTTAATACCGCTGCCGGCATAAATGTCCTCGCTTCCCGATTTATAACAGGCAAGCCCGAAGCAAAGCTTGATTAAATTTGCGTCCGCCGCTTTTTCCCAATCCCCGACAAGCTGTTCAAACGGCAATTTGTCATTTTCAAAGCCGTAATAAGCCTGAACTATTATACAGTCGGCGTATCCCTTTTGCGAACACCAAAGCTCAACGTCGGCAAAAAATTCGTTATAATTTTTTTCTATATCCCCGCTCGGGCTTACGGAAAAAAGCTTATCATCTCCATAGGATTTTACGGTAGAGTACAGCTGCGAAACAAGATTGTTGACGTTTTCCCTTCGCCAATCCTCCAAATTGAGCTTACCGTTTTCGTTTTTGTAATTTTCGTAAGACTGTTTATCGAAGCTTTCGTCGGTTTCGGGATAAAAATAATCGTCGATATGTATTCCGTCAACTTCATAATTGCCTAAAATTTCCCGAACGCCGTCGAGTATAAGCTTCTGAACGCCTAAAGAAGCGGGGTTTAAGTAAATGCCGTCGTCGGTTACAACAACGTCGTCGCTTTTGTCGGAAAGCATATTCTTTATCGGCGATTTATCGGGCAAATCGTCCGTTTTGTTTGAATAAGACACCCTGTAGGGGTTTATCCATGCGTCCGTTTTGATTTCGTTTTCATGGCAAATTTCGCAAAACATCTTCAAAGGGTCAAAATTTTTGTCCTTTTTAATCTTTTGCGAAAGGCTGTCTGCTTCCGGAAAGACGGAAGAAAGATAATATGAGTCGGCAAAAGCCCTCGTATGAAGGATAATTCTGTTAAGCCCCAAGCTTTTGCAATTTAAAACAACGGTCTTTATGTTGTTTTTTAAGCTCTCTGCGCTGTCGGAGCTTTTAATAATATCGTCAAGCTCGCTGTAACTTACCCAAACGGCTTTTATTTCGGTGCTTTTCGGCTTTTCGGTTTCGCCGTCTTTTTCGGCGCCGCCGCTGTTTCTGCATCCGCCTGAAAGAAGGCAGAAAACCAATATAAAAATTATCGCTTTTTTTCTCATAACAAACTCCATTGACTTTAATGAATTAATAAATTAAAATTAATTCGGTGATTTTTATGGATAAAAATACGGCGGCGTTTTATTTTTTAATCTATGAAGCGCTTATATCGCTTATCGGCGTTTCGGCAACCGTATATGACAAATATGCGGCAAAAAACGGGCTTTGGCGCATAAGGGAATCGACGCTTTTATTGATTTCGGCGCTCGGAGGCTCTGCCGCTATGCTGATAAGTATGAAAAAAATCAGGCATAAGACAAAGCACAAAAAATTTATGGTAGGAATACCGATAATTATTTTTCTTCAGCTTGCTTTGATACTGTATTTTTTCATTTTTCAAAAATAAACAAAGCTTCCGCGCGCTGTTAAAGACGCATTTTGCGTTTTAGGCGATTGCGGTTTAACTAAAGTTTCATCTTAAAATCCCACAGAAAGCGCACGGCAATCTGTGGGATTTATAATTTAATTGTCGTCAACTATAATTTCGAGTATTCCTTCCCTGCCGGATTTGGATTCGCCCTTTAACCGTTCGGCATACTTTTGTTTGCCTTCCTCGTTTACAAATTCCTTAAACATTTCGGGCTTAATAACCCTGCTGTAAATTATACTGCCGCACTCACGGCAAATAATATGCTCGATAGGCGAACCGAACACGCTGCCCCTGACGTCGGTAAAAACATTTGCGGAATCGTTTTGATAGCCGTAAACAAGCATTGTGGAATTGCAATATGGGCATTTTTCAAAAACTATTCGCTTCAAAATAAACATCCTTTCAAAATCAGTCGTTTCTCTTAAAGAAAAGATAAACGGAAATTCCGAGCAATGCCGCTCCTCCGACGGCAAAAACTATTCCGAGCTTGGTATATGTATTGATTTTGCCTTTATTTTGCTGTATATTCGCCGCCTGTGTAATTTGAGGAAGCGTTGTTGAAGCGACGGTCGAGGTAGTTTCCTCAACGGTATATTTAACGCTTATTTCGTAGATTTTTTCGGTTGCGTCCTCGGCGGTAACCGTAACTTTTATTACATTGTCGCCGTTTACGGGTTTAAATTCGGGCGGGATTTCAACGCTCGCCTTGTCGCTCTTTGCACTTGCGCTTACTTTTAGCAATACTGCCTCGGAAGAAAGCGTCGAGCCGTACGTGATTGTATCTGAGCTGAACTGCGGAGTAATCGTTAACGGCAATTCCCCTCCGTCGGACAAAACGGCGATTACGGATAAGCTTGAAAGGTCGGCGTTATCGGATTTTTTCGGCGCCTGCGTAGTTGTCGGAGACGCTTTTTTTGTAGTGGAAGGTCTTGAACGCGTTGTTCTTACCTGAGTTACGGTCGTTTTAACGGAAACGGTCTGCGTGGTTGCGGGCTCGGTAGTGTTCGGCGCTTCGGTTTCGGGTTCATCGGTAACGTTTTCGGTTACGGTAGCCGTTATAACTTCGTCGTCGGTGAGTTCGTTCTGCTGAGTATCTGTTTCGGGTTCTGCAAATACCGCAACGGAAAATAAGAAAGTTAAAAGCATAAGTACAGAAAATATTTTTAAGCTTCTGTTAATATTATTCATAAAGTCCTCCGAGTAATTACTTAATAAATAATAACATAGTTGCTCTCAAAATTCAACAGAATTTAATATATCGTTTTCGTTTACATACTTCTCAATTCTACATTTTCCCTCAAGGCAAACTCCGTTATTATTAGAAATTTTCAAAATCCCTCCGGGTTCTTTTACGGCAATCGGAAAAGCCTTGTAATCGGATTTTAACAGATATTCTCCCAAAGCGGCAGTACCGCTTGCGCAGGAGTTTTCCCAATACAAAGCGTCAACTGCCGGTACATAGACCAACGGAGTCAGGCTCGTAAGACTTTCGTTTACAAACAAAAGCCCCAAAGCGTCGCAGCTAAGCTCTTTACTTAAATTCCTTACAAAAGTCTCGGCATAATTTGCGCTCAAACGCCCCTTAATTAATATGTGCGATATTCCTTTGTAATGAATAATCGGCAAAACGGTTTCGGCGCCGTTTATGACCGCGGTAATTTCGCCTACGCTTTCCGCCCTCGGCATTTGAACGCGGCAGACGTAACCCGAGTCGGTTTTCTCGTCGACCGTCACGTTTACAGGTTCGTCGCACCCGCTTATGCTTACCTTTACAAGCTTTTTAAAATCCCTGCTTTTTTCCAAAAAAACAACTGCGGCTGCCATACAGGCGTTTCCGCAAAACTCGCCGCCGCTCATTCTGATTTTTATATCAAAATCATCACTTTTTTCGTTAATTATAAAGCCCGCCTGTTCGCCGCTTTTTTCAAGCTCCAAAAGCTTTTTAGCGACAAAAGGCTGAACCTCGGTACTGAACCGAGATTCAACCAAAACAGTTATATTTCCTGTGGGGTTTACAAGATAATAATTACATTGAGCCATTTTTATAATTACTTAAAAACTGCTTTATCCTTGCCGATTTGGGATTGTCAAATACCTCCTGCGGAGTTCCCTGCTCGGCTATCACGCCGTTGTCCATAAATATAACCCTGTCGGAAACCTGACGCGCAAATTCCATCTCATGGGTTACTATAACCATAGTCATTTTTTCTTCCGCAAGCTGCTTTATAACCTTTAAAACCTCGCCCGTCAATTCCGGGTCAAGCGCCGAGGTCGGCTCGTCGAAAAACAAGATTTCGGGATTCATAGCGAGCGCTCTGACTATCGAAACCCTCTGCTGTTGACCGCCCGAAAGCTGACAGGGATACGATTCCGCCTTATCCTCAAGACCCATCTTTTTTAAAAGCTCTTTAGCCTGAACGGTTACTTCCTTTTTATCTCTTTTTTGAACGCATACGGGAGCGTCAATAATATTTTTCATTACCGAATAATGGGGAAAGAGATTAAAATTTTGGAATACAAGCCCGAATTCGTTTTTAAATTTTTTAAGATTTTTGGCATAAACCGGTTTACCGCTATCGCTTGTGACGGCAAATTCACCCATATAAGAAATACTGCCGCTGTCGATTTTTTCCAAAAATGCGGCGCAGCGCAGTAAGGTTGATTTACCCGAACCCGAGGAGCCTATTACGGAAACAACCTCGCCTTTTTCAACGCAAAGCGAAATATCCTTTAAAACGTTGTTATCGGCAAAGGATTTTTTTATGTTTTTCATCTCTAATACTTTCAAAAAGGCCCCCTCCTTAATTATAATAATTCAGCGCTTTTTCTATCCTGTTCATGATAAACGCTACAAGATAGTTGAAAACGTAGTAGAAAACCGCAGCCGCAACAAAGGTTAACATACCCGGAGAGTGGGGCGATACGGCTATTTGCTTGGCTTTGGTGAACATCTCAACCGTGCCTATTATGCAGGCAAGCGAGGTATCCTTTACAAGAGTAATGATTTCGTTGGTAACGGCAGGCAGTACCCTTTTTATCATCTGGGGCAAAATAATTTTGAAAAATGTCTGCGGCTTCGTAAAACCGAGCACATCGGCGGCCTCGTACTGCCCTATTGAAATCGACTCTATACCGCCCCTGTATATCTCCGCAAAATATGCCGCATAATTTACTATAAACGCCACGATTACCGCGCTGAATCGCCAATTACTCGGCGGAGTGATACCGAAAATAAGATTAGGTCCGTAATACACGACCATAAGCTGTAAAATAAGCGGAGTACCTCTCATTACCGAAATGTAAATATCGGTAATCCATTTTAAAGGCTTAAACTTACTTGTTTTAAAAAAATACACAACAAGTCCCAACGGCATTGAACCCAAAACCGTCAGGGAAAAAATTTCAAGCGTTATAATAAAACTTTTTGCCAATTCGCTGAGCATTACCTGAATTGTCATAAATATGACCATTCCTTTCCGCTGCGCTACAAGGCACAAAAAGGCATCAAACCAATATCCTGTAACGCAGCTT
>CANRIZ010000018.1 GCA_947630835.1 uncultured Clostridia bacterium
TTTACGTTTTTCAATTATCTGTACCTCCTTATTTTCCCTCCACCCCTACGAATTTTTTGATACAAAAAATATATTTTGTATCAAAACGGTCGAAAACTGCCGATATTCGCCATATTTGGGAGGCTTAAATACCGATTTTGCAAAATTTTAAAGCGATAAATTTTTTTCTAAACAAAAAATCGGAAGCAATATGCTGTTGCTTTTTTGTCCGCTTTTATGCTAAAATCAAGTTGGAAACAAAAGGGGGAATTTTTATGAATAAAAACAAGCAAGTTGTTCAATTATCGGTTGTAACGGCGTTGTCCGTTTTGATTTCGCTGTGCTTCTGCGGTTTTCGCATAGGCTTCGTATTTGTTGACCACGTTGTTTTCGACAGCTTATGCTATACCCTGTGGGCGCTGTTTATTGTCAATTCGGTTTGCCTGATGTTCGAGCTTGGCGGCATATTGCGAAAAGGCGGCGGCTTTAAAAAGAAGTTGTTTATTGTAAACACGGTTTTAACGGCTTTAAGCATAGCCGCTTCGATAGCCTTTGTAATAATCGGCAAGGACGATATTCTGAACTTTATCTATGTATCAAGGGAAACTCTCCCCTACCTTGCGGGCTTCTTTGCTTTTTTGTTCTTTGCGCTTATTTTCCCCTCGATACGCGTATCGGCGCAGAGAATTATCGCCGGGGTAACCGCCGCCGCAATCTGCGTTACGGCTCTTGCGGGATTGTTCCCGATAGGCGGTTTTGCGTTTGAAAGCAGTCCCGCCGTTTTCGATACGGGCAGCGAATACCATATCGTTTTCGCCACCAACCGTAATTCGCTCGGCTATGTAAAGCTTGAAGCGGACGGCTCGGAACAGCTTATTTGGGACAGCGAGGCGGGCAGAAAGGACTCCTCGCGTATTCACAGCGTAAAAGTGCCTTATGAAGCGCTTAACGGAAAAACATACGCCGTAGGCGCAATTCGGGCGACGGAGGATATTGCCTACGGCGGGCATTTGGGAAAGGAAATAACGCAGAGCGTGGGAAAATTCACCCCATGCAGGGAAGATGATTTTAACTTAACCTGCGTTACGGACAATCACGGCAGCAGTCCGGACTGGACGGTTGTGGGCAAGGACTCGGATATGATAGTTTTTCTGGGCGATATTGCAAACGGTCTTTATACAACAAGCAGTATTATTGACAATCTTTTGGTTCCTGCGGGAATTATGAGCGAAGGCTCGAAGCCCGTTATATATGCTTTGGGGAACCATGACCACCGAGGGAACGAGGTTCAATATATGCTTGACGCTCTCGATTTCGGAAAATACTACTACCGCGTAGGCATAGGCGATTACACCTTCACCGTTTTGGACTCGGGCGAGGACAAGGAGGACGAAAATTACGAATACGCGGGATATAACGACTTTTCCTCATATTTCGACGAAGAGACAAACTGGGTTAAGAGCCTTGAAAAGGAAAGCGGCTACAACGTGCTGATAACCCATTCTTCCGAGATTTTCTTTGAACCCGACGACAAGCCCTCCCCCGTATGCGAAGATTTGCGCTCGCTGGGTATTGATTTTACAATCTGCGGACACAGCCACAAAACGGATTTTGTTTCCGCCGAGGACAGCAAAACGGGCATAGCATATTATATATGCGGAGTTAAGGACGGCAACAAAGATATAAAATATACAAAGATGCGCTTCTCAAAGGGCGTTGTAGATATAGTCAGCCGAAATACGGGCGGGCAAGAGCTTTACTCCGAGCAGGTTCGGCTTGTAAAATCATAAAAAGGGCAAAAAAAAACGGCGTTTGAAAACGTCGTTTTTTTATCTTAATTAAAGCTTACAGGAAAAGGCAGAGTATAATAGGTATAAACGTAGCCAAAACAAAATTACCGATTTTAAGCTTGGTAATATTCAGCATATTTAAGCCTATCGCTATAATTATAAGCGAACCGACCGCCGACATCTCGTTTATCATATGGTCCGTCAGCAAAAAGGAAATGTACTTTGCCGCAAGCGTCATTCCGCCCTGGTACAAAAACAGCGCCGGAGCGGCAAGCAAACAGCCCGCCCCGAAAGCGGTTGTGAATATCATCACGCTCAGGCAGTCAAGGACGGATTTCGCATAATACGTAGTAAAATCGCCCTTCATACCCGCCTCGACAGCTCCGACTATCGCCATAGCTCCCGTGCAGATAAAAAGCGTGCAGGTTACAAAGCCCTCGCCGAAGCTTCCCGTTTTATCCTTTGAAAGCTTTTTTTGCAAAAAGCTCCCGAGCTTATTCATTTTGCCGTCAATGTCTATCCATTCGCCCAGAGCCGCGCCTATGCAGATGGATATTATCATAATCACGAAATTTTCGGTTTTTAAAGCGCCCTGTACTCCTATAACAACAACGCATAACCCCATTGCCGTATTGAGAACGGTTTTGATTTTTTCGGGTATGCCCTTTTTCAAAAACAGACCTACAAAACCGCCCGCCGCCGTGGCGATTGCGTTTACCAGCGCCCCTGTCAATACTGTCATAATCCTGTGCTTACCTTTCGTTTAAACGTTAAAACTGCCGAGATATTCCTCCTGCTCGGCGGTTAATTCGTCTATCGTTATCCCCCAGCAGGCGAGCTTGCGTTTCGCCACGTTTTTGTCAATCTCCGCAGGCACGCTGTTTACGCCCGTTTTGAGCTTCCCCCGATTTTCCGCTATGTACTTTGCGCTCAAAGCCTGTATTGCGAAGCTCATATCCATAATCTCGGCGGGATGTCCGTCGCCCGCGGCAAGGTTTACAAGCCTGCCTTGAGCAAGCAGATTTATACAGCGGCCGTCCGACATAACATAGCCCGTTATATTATCCCGTCTTTCATAAATTTTAATGGCGTTCTTTTCAAGGTCGCCTATGTTTATCTCGACGTTAAAATGCCCTGCGTTGCAGAGGATTGCGCCGTCCTTCATATTTTTTATCGACTTTTCCGTTATGACGTCCTTACAGCCGGTAACTGTGATAAAGAAATCCCCGATTTTTGCCGCCTGCTCCATAGGCAGAACCGTGAATCCCTCCATTTTTGCCTCCATTGCCTTAATGGGATCTATTTCGGTAACAATTACGTCCGCGCCCAAGCCCTTTGCCCTCATAGCAACGCCTTTTCCGCACCAGCCGTAACCCGCAACAACCGCTTTTTTGCCCGCAACAACGAGATTTGTGGTTCTGTTTATACCGTTCCAAACGCTTTGACCTGTTCCGTAGCGGTTGTCGAAAAGATATTTGCACTCGGCGTTGTTGACCGCCATCATGGGGAATTTGAGCTTGCCGCTTTTCTCCATAGCTTTAAGCCTGATAATTCCCGTTGTGGTTTCCTCGCAGCCGCCGAGGACGTTTTCAATAAGAAACGGATATTCGTTATGTATGATGTTGACAAGGTCGCCGCCGTCGTCAATAATTATGTTCGGCTTCGCCTCGATTACCGCTTTCAAATGCGAAAAATATTCCTCTTCGCTTGCGCCGTGAAGCGCAAAAACATTTATTCCGCCACGCTCGAGAGCCGCCGCAACGTCGTCTTGGGTAGAAAGGGGATTGCTCCCCGTAACGTACATCTCGGCTCCGCCCGCCGCAAGCACCCTGCAAAGGTACGCCGTTTTTGCCTCAAGATGAACCGACAGCGCAATTCGCAGGCCGCCAAACGGCTTTTGAGCCGCAAACTCCTTTTCAAGCCCGGAAAGCAGCGGCATATTCGCCTTTACCCACTCTATTTTCCTCTCGCCCGATTGCCATAGGCTTTTATCTCTCACTATGCTCATTTTTTCACCCTGCCTATATTTTTTAACTAAAATAATTTATCACATTATCGGCAAAAAATCAATACGGACATAGCCCAATATGTATTGACACCGAAAAAATATTATGCGATAATTAATATGTATTCTTAAAAGGGGTGTGTAAAATGGAAACAGATAAAAGAAACAGCAGAATAATGAAAGCTTCCGCTGTAATACTTACCCTTGCGTTACTTATCGGCATAGCCTCCTCCTGCTCCAAGAAACAAACGCAGGACGAGGAAATCACAAGAGGCACAAATACCATAGCCGCTCCCGAAAATCAGGGAGAGAACAATATTTTCGGCGAGGAATTCCCCGACGACGTAACAAGCGCTCCCGCAAGCACGCAGACAACCGCGGGTTCTACCGCCGCCGCTTCCACCACAACCAAAAAGGCGGCCGCAGGCAAAGGCACTACCGCAAAGCCTTCCGTAACCGTTACAAATCCGCAGGCAAACCAGCAGATTAACGAGGCGGTTGAAAACGGAAACTCGGGCGGGTTTGACGCTGCCGCGCTTGCCGAATTTGTAAACGTAATGGGTTATGATTACGACCCTGCGCAGGGAATTTTCTATACGAGTATGGACAACTGGCAGAGGCAGGGCAATTTCGTTTCCCACTATGACACCGCAGCAAGCTATTTTAATATGAATTACCGCACCGTTCGTATCGACTTCGGTCAAACCGACGGTATGGACTGGCGTATCCAGCTTTGGAAGGGGCTTTACGGTCCGTTCGGGGGCTGTGAAATAGGCGTTTACAACAAGGACCCGGTTGAAAACGAAATGCTTTATCACTGCACCGACGACGACCACCTTTTATATATGGAATCCGCGCTTTATCTTAACAAGGCGGATTACGAAGCGGGCAGGGTATTCTTTACAAGAGAATGGCAGGCTCACTGGTGGCTTACGGGATTTAAGCTCAGAATTGTCGACCCCGCAAAGCTCGTTATGACTATGAGATTGCGTATGAGGTCGGCTGCTATGGCAAACCAGTTCGAGGAGGGGCTTCTCAACGCGGGCTTCCTCAAGGGCGACGCAAAAACCCAATACGACACATACAGAAGGAGCTTAAACGATTTCTACATCCTTTGGGACGACATCGGAGAGATGAATTACATAGCTCAAAGAAGCTGATAAAACAAATAAAAGGCCCACCAGAACGTGGGCTTTTTTAATGAGCGGGTGAAAAAATGAAAAACTGTTTTTTTGCATTTACAAGCAGAATCAAATACATAAACCGTTGGGCGCTTATGAGAAACACTACCTATGAAACGCTCAGCCAACATTCGCACGAGGTATCGGTAATAGCCCACGCCCTTGCGGTAATAGGCAACAAACGCCTTAACAAAAGCTACGACAGCTCAAGGGCGGCGCTTTTGGGGCTTTATCACGACGTACCGGAAATTATCACGGGCGATATGCCTACGCCCGTTAAATATTACAGCAAGGATATGAGAAGCGTTTTTGAAAAGGTGGAAAACAACGCCTGTTCAACGCTTTTGAATATGCTGCCCGAGGATTTAAGGGAGGAATACTCCCCGCTGTTTTATAAAGAGGAAAAGGACGGAGAGCTTTGGGCGCTTGTGAAGGCGGCGGACAAAATCAGCGCATACGTTAAATGTATTGAAGAAAGAAAGGCGGGCAACAGCGAATTTGCGGAAGCGGAAAGCTCTACAAAGGATATTATCAAGTCGCTCAACTGCGAGGAAGCCGATATTTTTGTAAAAGAGTTTTTGCCCGCATACGAGCTTACGCTCGATAAGCTGAAATGATATAAACTTACAAAAAGCAAACGCTATGCCTAAAAAGCATAGCGTTCTTTTTTGTAAAGCGGTTTTTAATTAAAGTTTTTGTCCGCCTTAAACAAAGCTTTTAAGGCGTTTTAATTCTTAATTCGATTAAGAAAACTTGCTTTTTTCAAAGCAACGGGAACCCCCGGCAAGGGTTCCCCGCCGCAAAGCAGTCCGGCGGACTGTTTTGCGCCCCTCCTGCGCTTTTGAAGTAAAAGAATTTCGCAGTCTGCGGACTGCGACGAGGGCGTTGCCCCTCGACCCCACCGACTTTTGTAAAAGTCGGGGAAAACCTTGACCGTTGCGCGCCAAAAATTTTGAATATAAAATCCTATTTTTCCTTCGGCGCCGCCAAGTCTATACCGAGTTCTTCAAGCTGAACGTCGTCAATTTCCGACGGTGCGCCGCTCATAAGCTCGCTGGCGTTTTGCACCTTCGGGAACGCCGTTACATCGCGAAGACTCTCTGCGCCGCAGATAAGCATCGCAAGCCTGTCGAGCCCTATGCCCATGCCTCCGTGCGGCGGAGACGCATATTTGTACGCCTCGACAAGGAAGCCGAATTTCGCCTCGATTTCTTCCTTTTCCATACCGAGCAGCGAGAACATTTTGTTCTGAAGCTCGCAGTCGGTTATTCTCATAGAGCCTGAGGACAGCTCGATTCCGTTGAGAACCAAGTCAAACGCCTTTGCTCTGACCTTTGCCTTGTCGGTATCGAGATACTCTATGCACTCGTCAAGCGGCATTGTGAAGGGATGGTGCATAGCAACCCATTCGCCGCTGTCCTCGTCATACTCGAAAAACGGCATCTCCGTAATCCAAATGTAATTCCATTTGTTTTCGGGGATTATATTAAGCTCCTTTGCAACGCTCAAACGAAGCGCGCCCATTACCGACAGCGCAAGGCTCGTTTTATCGCTGACGATAAATACGCAGTCGCCCTTTTCGGCGTTTAAGCCGTCAAGCAGGCTTTTAAGCTCGCCTTCCTTTAAGAATTTCGCAAACGAACAGCCGGGCTCTTCCTCCGCCCAACGCACATAAGCAAGGCCCTTTGCGCCTATGCCCTTTGCCTGCTCGGTAAGCTTGTCGATTTTCTTTCTCGTATATACGCAAGCGGCGTTTTTGGCGACTATCGCCTTTACGCTGCCGCCGTTTTCGACTGCGCTCTTAAACACGGCGAAGTCGGTTTTTTGCGCCCAGTCCGATATATCCTCAATAAGCATATCAAAGCGTGTGTCGGGCTTGTCCGAGCCGTATTTGCTCATAGCGTCGGCAAAGGTAAGCCTCGGCAGAGGAAGCTCGATATCAACATCGAGCGTTTCTTTCATAAGCCTTTTTATAAAGCCCTCCGCCATTTCCATAATGTCGTCGGTGTCTGCAAAGCTCATTTCAAGGTCAATCTGCGTAAACTCCGGCTGACGGTCCGCTCTCAAATCCTCGTCCCTGAAGCAGCGGGCAAGCTGAATGTACCTGTCAAAGCCCGAAACCATCAAAAGCTGTTTGTAAATCTGCGGACTTTGCGGCAGGGCGTAAAACTTTCCGTTGTGTATTCTGCTGGGAACAACATAGTCCCTTGCGCCCTCGGGCGTGGATTTAATCATCATAGGCGTTTCTATTTCGATAAATCCGTTTTCGTAAAAATATTCTCTGGTGATTTTTGCGATATTGTGGCGCATTATTATATTTTTAGTTAGCTTTTCGTTTCGCAAATTAAGATAACGGTATTTAAGCCTCGTTTCCTCGCCGACCTCATCCGCCTTCGATATTTCAAAAGGAGGCGTTTCGCTTACGGAAAGTATGCGTAAATCCTTAACCTCAATCTCTATTTCACCTGTGGGAATATCGTAATTTTTTGAGCTTCTCTCCCGCACCGTTCCCTTTGCCGCCAAAACGTATTCGCTTCTTACGGTAAAAGCTTTTTCAAACACGTCTTTCTGCGTATTTTCGTCAAATGCAAGCTGAGCTATGCCCGTTCTGTCCCTTAAATCAATAAATATAAGAGAACCGAGATCGCGGCGGCGCTGCGCCCAACCGCAAAGGGTTACCTCCCTGCCTGCGTCTTTTATTCCGAGCGTACCGCAATAGTCGCTCCTTTTAATGCCTTTCATATTATCCATTTACATCGCCTCCCAAAAGCTCTGTTAAATCTACCCCTTGTATCGGCGTGCCGTCAAGCCCGTCCATTGCCTGCTTTATAATCACAGACTGAAAGCTGTCCGTAAAATTCTCGAGCGATATTTCCGACTGTTCGCCCGTATTCATATTTTTAAGCGAAGCCTTGCCGCTTTCAAGCTCGCTGTCGCCTATAACCATGGTGTAGAGAGCGCCGATTTTATCGGCATATTTCATTTGAGCCTTAACGGACCTTCCCACCGTGTCAAACTGCGCCGAAACGCCCTCGTTTCTTAAATCGGCGGCGATAACGCTCGCCCTTACGTTTGCGTCCTCGCCCATGGAGCCTATGAACAAATCGCACTTTTTAGGCTCGGGAAATTCCGATTTCTGCGTTTCCATTAAAAGCAAAAGCCTTTCAAGCCCAAGCCCGAAGCCGCAGGCGGGAGTGGGTTTTCCGCCCATCTCCTCTACAAGACCGTCATATCTGCCTCCGCCGCAAACCGTACCCTGCGCGCCTATCTCGTTTGAAACGAACTCGAACACCGTTCTTGTGTAATAATCAAGCCCTCTTACTATTGTCGGGTTTACCTTAAATTCGATATTATTTGCTGTTAGATATTTTTTAACTAACTCGAAATGCTCGCTGCAATCGTCGCAGAGATAATCGAGAATTTTCGGCGCGTCCCTGCCTATTTCGGAGCAGATAGGACTTTTGCAGTCAAGTATTCGCATAGGATTTTTTTCAAGTCTGCCCTTGCAGGTGTCGCACAGCTCGTCGTAATGAGCTTTAAAGTAATCCTTCAACGCTTGCTGAAAATTCTTCCTGCAAGCGGGACAACCTATGGAGTTTATCTCAAGCGTAAGATTGTTTATGCCCAGATAATTAAAAATCTCGTTGCCAAGCAATATAACCTCTGCGTCCTGCGCCGCCGAGCCCGCGCCGAAACATTCTATGCCGAACTGGTGGAACTCGCGAAGCCTGCCCGCCTGGGGCTTTTCGTAACGGTAGCACGGTGTGATATAATATATTTTCTGCGGCATAGCTTCATTGAAAAGACCGTGTTCAAGATACGCCCTTACCGCGCCTGCCGTACCCTCCGGCTTTAAGGTAACAGACCGACCGCCCTTATCCTCGAAGCTGTACATTTCCTTTTGCACAACATCTGTAGTTTCGCCGACGGAACGCTGAAAAAGCTCCGTATGCTCAAAAACCGGGGTACGCATTTCACGGAAGCCGTAATTCTCCGCAATTTCACGCATTACAGCTTCGATATACTGTATTTTATAACTGCCCGACGGTAAAGTGTCGAGCGTTCCCTTAATTGCATTAGTTATAAGCGCCATTACTCATTCACCTGAATATAAAAAGATTGTCCCCTTCCTTTCGGAAGGGGCGGTTTTGTTACATCATTTGGGATTAACAATATCACGCCAGTCAAGATCGCCCCTTTCAAGGCTGTGTATAAGCGCCTCCGCAGTTGCGATATTGGTGGCAACCGGAATATTATGCACGTCGCAAAGTCTTAAAAGGCTTGATTCCTTCGGTTCGTTGGGCTTAGGCTCCAACGACCTGAAAACCAGTAATAAATCTATTTCGTTGCAGGCTATTCTTGCGCCTATCTGCTGATCTCCGCCCTGCGGGCCGCTTAAAAACTGTGAAATTTTAAGCCCCGTCGCCTCCGAAACAAGCTTGCCCGTAGTTCCGGTGGCGCACAGATTATGCTTGGAAAGAATGCCGCAATATGCAATGCAAAACTGTATCATAAGTTCTTTTTTCTCATCATGAGCCATAAGTGCAATATTCATAAAAGTCTCCTTTCCTCAAACTGAAATAAGCGTATGCTTTTTTGATAAGTGTATAATATCAAAATTTTTTATATTTTTCAACAGTTTTAACAAATGTTTTTTATAAAGCCTTGGGATTAAAAACGACGTCCTGCCCCGTTATTCTTTTTGAAATTCTGTCAAACGCCGCCTGCGCTTTGAAAGAAAGCATATCGCCTTCCGGCATTTTACCCATTGTTCGGTCCTCGGGTACAACGCCCGTCAAGCCTTCCCTTACGCCGTCCACAACGTCGTCCAATTTAAGCTGACCGCCTCTGATTGCCTGCGATTTGTCGAAGCGGTTTATTATTAGCTTTATATCAATAAGCGGGTTGCGCTTTCTTAATTTTGAAGCCGCCGTTTCCGCGCTCCTTACGCAAATATTATCGGCCGTTGTTACCAAAAGCGCTCTGTCGCAAACGTCCGAAAAAATCTCGTGCAGCTCTCCCCAGCCTGCGGGGGAATCTATAAAAATATAATCGTAACTGCCGTCAAGCTGTTCAAAAAGCTCCTTTAAGTTTTCCGAATTAAAGCCGTCGTCAAGACCGGAGGGCGCAGAAAGAAAATCCGGTAAGCCTTCGGAAAACGCGGTTGCGCCGGCGCAGTCGCAGCGCTTATTTATAACGTCCAGCCAATTATATACGGCGTTGCCGACGCCGAGCATCAAATCAAGGCTTTTAAAGCCCGCGTCGGCGTCGATACACAGAACCCTTTTGCCGGCAGAGGAAAGACTTTTGGAAATTGCGGCGGTAACAGTGGATTTTCCCACTCCGCCCTTACCCGAAAAGACAAGTATTTTTTCCGCCAAACCGCTCACCTCTTTTTACGGTAAAACCGTATTAATATCCTGACTTTTGTTGATTTCGCTCTTGGTATTGAAATAAGCCTTGTAAATATTCGCCACAAGCTCCGCCGTCGCGCTGCCGCTGTTAAGGTTTTCTATCGCAACGCATACGGCAATCTCGGGCTTGTCCGACGGAGCAAACGAAACCATAAAGCCGTTAAGTCCCGATTCTATTCTTCCGTTTACCTTAGCCTTTGACTCCGCTGTACCCGTCTTTGCCGCAACCTTAACGGGAAGCCCGTCAAACGCGCTGAGCCTTGCGCCGAGCCTGTTCATACCCGCCTTAACAATATCTATGCTTTTCTTTGAAATGCCCGTTTCGTTTAAAACAACGGGTTTGTTCTCAACAATGGTCTGCGAATAATCCGCAGATTTTATGCTCTTTACAAAATGCGCCTTATATCTTGTGCCGCCGTTTGCCACGGTTGCAACGTAATTGCAAAGCTGAATAGGAGTAAACAAATTATCCGACTGACCTATTGCCGCCTGTACCGTATCGCCCGGGTACCATATGCCGCCGTGGGCCTGCCTGTACTCTATGCTTGCAAGAACGCCTGCGGATTCGTTGATTTCAACGCCCGTTTTCTGCCCGAGTCCGAGCCTTGTGCAGTAGTCGTTCATTTTTTCTATTCCGAGCTTCCTGCCCGTTTCGTAAAAGAAAATATTGCACGATTGGTTTAAAGCCTCGGTAACGTCAACGTAGCCGTGCTTGCCAAGGCATTTAAACGGCGTATCCTTAAAGTAATCGTAAATATGATTGCAGAAAACGGTGGACTTGCTGTCTATTACGCCCTCCTCAAGCCCCGCAAGCGCAACGGCAAGCTTAAAGGTTGAACCCGGTTCGTAGGTGCTTTGCAAGGCTCTGTTCCAAAGCGGGGAAGCCTTATCCTTTGAAAGCTCGCTGTAATTGTCGTAATAGCTTGTCAAATCATAGCTCGGGTAGGTGGCGCAGGCTAAGATTTCGCCTGTGTTTACGTTCGTTACAACCGCCGAACCGACTGCGGGTATCGCCGAATTATCCCTATGGCTTTGAACAAAGCTTTTCAGCGCGTCCTGCACCTGAAGCTGTAAATCGGCGTTGAGCGTCAATATAACGGTAGAACCCTGAACGGGCGCCGTTATAACCTCCGTCGTTTTATTGCCCTCGGAGTCCGTTATCGTTCTCTCAACTCCGTTCGTGCCCCTCAAATATTCCTCCATAGCGCTTTCAAGCCCGAATTTGCCTATGGTATCGTTTAAAGAGTAAGCCCTTAAATCCAAAACGCTCTGCTGTTGTGAGCTTAAAGTTTCGTCCTGCTTCGCCTGCTCGTATTTTTTGGTTTCCCTCTCGTACTCCTCTGCGTTGAGCGGACCGGTTATACCTATAATATGCGGAGCTATTGTGCCGTTTAAATACTGCCTTGCCGTGGTAACGACTATTTCGACGCCCGCATAAAACCTGCTGTTTTCCTTTATTGCGGAAGCAAGCTCAACCGGTATATCCTCCGCAAAGGTATAGGGGTTGGTGGTCGAAAAAACAAGCCTTTTGAGCGAACAGCATACAGAGGCGATTTTCAAAGCGTCCGCGTCCGAATAATCTTGAAGCTCGAATTTCGCCTTAATTTCGTCAAGGCAGTTTTGAGCCGTGGCGTAATCGTTAAGGCTTAATATGCTCTTTGATTTTAACAGCTTTATGTCCTCATCCCTGTCGGGTTCAAACTCCGGCTTGCCGTCCGTCGACAGCTTCAGGGGAAGCCAATCGTTCCACTCCGCTTTGTATTTTTCAAACAGCCTGATAAGCGAAATAATAATTTCGTTCCTCTGCTTCTGCTCGGAGGTTCTCGGAAAATACGAGCCGTTAAAAACGACCGTATTTATCTGCTTGTTTGTAACAAGCTTTTTTCCGTTGCAGTCAAGTATCTCTCCTCTTGAAGCGACGATAGTGGTGTCGCTTTGCTTATAGGCAACCCTCTCGCTTTTGTATTCGTCGCCGTGGATAATCTGTATCCTGAAAAGGTCGGCGGCAAATATTGAAAAAACAAGCGTAACCGCAACGGTAAACGCGCTTATTCTGAAATGCAGGGTTCTGTTGTTCATTACTGCTCGCCTCCTTCAATCGCAAATAAAAATCAATCCTCGTCCTCGACGGCGGTTCTTCTCATAATTTCCCTTACAAACAAATAATAAAGCGGTACAAAAAGCAGCGTATAAACGCAGGAGGGCAGATAATACCTCAAAAACAGGTAGCCTCCCGAATCCACGCCCTGCGCGGTTATAAAAAATACCGTGTACATTCCCGAAAACGTAAGCGCCGAAAACGCGCACAATATGATTGCGGTAAGCAAATGATTTCGCATAAGCACGTTTATCAAAAAACCGCATATCGCCCCGACTGCCATAAAAAACAGAGCGTAATATCCGTCGCCCGTACCCGAAACGCCGTCCCAAAGCGCTCCCGCAAACAGCCCGAGCAATGCGCCCGCAAGCTCCCTTTCAAACATCGCTATGCACACTACAAGCGGAATAATCAAAAAAGCTCTTGCGCCGAAAACAGTCGGCACAAGGCCCGAGGAATTTTGCAAAACGTGAGTTATCAATATCACAAGCGCAAATATCAAGCGCCTTACTATCAAAAGTTTTGTGTTCCTACGCATCGCCCTTACCCTCAAAATCAGTTATTACAAATGCGTCCTGAATTTCGTTAAAGTCAATCTGCGGTTTAACCTCCGCATAGTAGGAAACGTCGCTTTCCTCCGGCTTTACCGAAGTTACCGTGCCTATTATAAGCCCCCTCGGGAAAATGCCGCCGACTCCCGAGGTGCATACTATGCCGCCCTCGGCTATTGCGGTATCCTTGGTAAGCCCGGAAAATTTTATTACCGATTCCGTGCCTGATTTTGCGTTTGTATCGGTGTAGCCCAATTCGCCCGTTTTGATTTCGTATGCGGCGGTGTTCACCTTGGGGTCGATTACCGTTAATACGGTGCAGGTGGTGGGCGTAGTTTTGCTTACAAGCCCCACAAGGTATTCCCCGCTTATTACGGGATCGTTTACGCTTACCCCGTCCTTTGCTCCGCAGTTTAATTCAAACGAATAAAACAAATCGGCGGAATCCCTGCCTATAACGGAACCCGAGGTAAATTTATAATCGGGATTTTTCTCCTTTATGTCAAGGAATTTTTCGTAAGACTCGACCTGCTTTTTCAGCTTTTCGTAATCGACAAGCTTGCTTTGATAGTCCGCAACCTGCTTTTCAAGCTCCGAAACCCTCTGCATATATGAGCTTGAAGATATAAAGCCGCCCCGGATATTGCTCAGCTTGTCCGTTATGTAGGTTGAAACCCTCGAAAGGGGCGAAAATATTGTCGAAACCGCCTTTGTGACGGGCGAAGTGCGGCTTCCAAGCGAGGCTGCGGCAATAATGCCCGCAAGCAGCACAACCGCAAGCGCGAACAGTATTTTAAATATTCTGCTTTTAAAAAAGCTTTTCACAACCGCACCCCCCTTACAAGTTTATAAAAAAGGCTAATTAATTTAATCGTAATTTCTGCCCGACATAAGCCCCGAATTTTCAAGGCATATACCCGTGCCCTCAACAACGCAGTCAAGGGGATTTTCCGCAACATGGACGGGCATTTTCGTTTCCTCGGAAATGAGCTTGTCAAGCCCTCTCAGCAGCGCTCCGCCGCCCGTCAGCATAATGCCTCTGTCGATTATATCCGCCGAAAGCTCGGGAGGCGTTCTCTCAAGCGTGACGCGAATAGTATCGAGTATCTGGCTTATGCAATCGGACAGCGCTTCCCTAACCTCCTCCGAGGTTATCTCAATGTTTTTGGGAAGCCCGTCGAGCAGATTTCTGCCCTTAACGTCAACCGCGCCCTCGCCGTCGTATGGCGAAGCAGAGCCTATTTTAATTTTAATATCCTCGGCGGTTCTCTCGCCTATTAAAAGATTGTGCTTCCTTCTTATGTAAGCTATAATCGCCTCGTCAAAATCGTCGCCCGCAACCCTTGCCGACTGCGCCGTTACAATATCGCCGTAAGAGATAACGGCAACCTCCGTTGTGCCGCCGCCTATATCGACAACCATACTGCCCGTAGCCTCCGCAACGGGAAGCCCCGCTCCTACCGCCGCCGCCATGGGTTCTTCAATAAGGCTTACATACTTTGCGCCCGCCGAACGGGCAGCGTCGTGAACGGCTTTTCTCTCTACCTCGGTTACGCCCGAGGGAATACATATCAGCACCCTCGCCCTTGAAAAAGGCGACGAGCTTATAGCCATTCTGATAAATTCCTTAAGCATATCCGACGTTATATCAAAATCGGCGATAACGCCGTCTTTAAGCGGTCTTACCGCGGTTATCGAGCCGGGCGTTCTGCCTATCATCTGCTTTGCCTTGTTGCCGACCGCAACCACCCTTTGCGGATAAGAGCTTACGTCCACCGCAACTACCGAGGGTTCTCTGATAACTATTCCCTTTCCCTTAACAAAAACCAAAGTGTTCGCCGTGCCGAGATCTATACCTATGTCCTGGGAAAACAACATCTTTTTTTCTGCATCCTTTCATAAAGCTTACTTATTTTTTCACACCGTTTAAGCGATAAATTAAAATCACAGTTAATCAGTTTATATTATACCCTTTAGAGGTCAAATTCTCAACCCTAAATTAAGCAAAAAATTATTAATTAAATGTAAATTTCATCTTTTTAAAAGTTAATGCTTTAAAAAGCAAATCAACCGAACTCTTTTCCGTTTCTTCTCCAGTGAAAAAGATATTGCTGCGCAACGCCGTCATAGCCTTTGATACATTCGGGAAGCCCGTCGGGGTACATTTCGGAAACTATCCTTTTTACCCAAACGTCTTCGGGAAACGCCTCAAGCTTTCCGAAGCCGTAAAGCAGGGTGCATTCCGCAACCTTTTTCCCGACTCCCTTTATTTTAATAAGCTCCTCGCGTCCCGTTTCTATCGGCGAAGACTCGATTTTATCAAAATCCACCTCGCCGTCGGCAACCTTTTCGGCGGCGTCAAGTATGTACTTTGCCCTGAAGCCCGAACGCAGTACCGCCAAATCCTCAATTTTTAAATTTTTAAGCCTTTCCGCTTCGGGAAAAGAAAAACAGCCCTCCTCGATTTCCTCGCCGAAGGATTGACAAAGCCTTTCTATAATCCCCTTAATACTGGGTATGTTGTTGTTTTGCGAAATAATAAACGAACAAAGCGTTTCCCAAGGCTGTTGGCGCAGTATTCTTATGCCCGAAAACTCCCGAGTCGCTTTTTTCAGGTATTTGTCGGCGGAAAAGATGTTGACAAGCGCCTTGTAATCCCTGTCAAAATCAAGGTAACGCCTCAAAACCCCGTTAAACTCCTCGCGAGAGCAGCTGCATATGAGCTTACCGTCCTTTTGCAGCAAGCTGAAAACTCTGTCGCCGACAATGCCGCGCATACTCCCGTCCGCTTCTTTTTTCCATCTGAACGCCTGCCCGCAGTCAAGCATAAGCCCAAGATTAAAAACCTCGGGCAAATCTATTTCAAATTTTTCTTCCTTCAATTTCTTCACTCCGCAATATTAGACAATTTTTTCTTACTTTTTTAGTCAAATCAGACAAGGTTATTTTGCACAAAAATCCGAACATCCGTTACTTAAAAAATTACTACATCTTGTATAAAAACCGAGCTTTTTTTCAACTTTCGGTAAATGTTTAAAACTTCAAAAAAGTTATAAACATTTTGAAAAAAACGGTTCAAAGTACGGGTTTTATGCCAATTTTGGCTCACTTATCTACATTTTGAACAGTGTTTTGAACATTTTTTGGGTAAAAATCATTATACTTTCCGTATAATTTTCGGGATAAAAATTTTGTGTAAAATCCCATATTGACACAAAAATCCGACCGCTTCGGAATATTTTTGCTCCTGTCTTTAATACTAAAACATATACATTGAAAACGAGGAAAGCAAGATATGATTAAAGGCGTAAACAGGCAGGTACTTGAAATTCACGATACGGGCAGCAAATACTTTGAAAAAGCCATACTCTTTGTAAAGCCGGAATACTCAACCCTCAGCGAAAAACGCTTGAGAAACGCCGCGCAAAAAACCTTTGCCGGCTGTGATAAAATCCCGAATTGCAAAAGGCAAAAGGCGCTCGGCATTCTGCTTAAAGCGCTCGGTCTTTTTGCCTCGGCGGGTACGGGCGCCGTTATCACCTTTTTTCTGGTGAATCAATAAATTCTCTTTAAAATTACCGCGCTCCTTTTCGGCACGCTCACGCCGTCGCTTACCGGAATATTCTTTGTAAGCTCCTTAGCGTAACGCCATCTTTCGGGAAGATAGTACGTTATATCGTCGTCGTTTCTGTTTGCGATAACCAGCAGGGCGGATTTTGCGCCGTTTCGTTCATAAGCCGCGCATCCGAGAACCGCGGAAAGGAAATTGATTGAGCCCTCTTTCAGACATTCGTTGCTCTCTCTTATTATTCCCAATTTTTTGTAATATGCCTGAAGCTCTTTGTTTATGCCGTTCCAAGAAAAATACGCCCTGTTAAACGGGTCTTTGTAACCCTGCATACCTATTTCGTCGCCGTAATACACCGAAGGGACGCCGGGAAGCGTATATTGAATTGCGGCGGCAAGCTTCAAAAGCCCGACGCCCTGTTCGTATTTGTCCTCGGGAAGCTTATTGTGCTTTTCCTGCCAATCGCGGTCGGTAAACTCGCAGCTCTCGCCCGCTATTTTTGTAATTGCCCTTTCGGTATCATGCGTTCCTATGTGATTCATCATTACGTTTAAAGCGGGGGCGGGATAGTTTTCCGCTATCGACATAACGCGCCTTTCAAAATCCTCGGCTATGCCGTACTTTGCAAAATCCAAAACAGCGTTTGCAAGGGGATAATTCATAATGCTGTCAAACTGTCTTCCCAAAAGGAAACGTCTGCGTTCGCCGTAGGAAAACTTGGTTGTCGCGTCCTCCCATACCTCGCCCAAAAGAACGGCGTCGGGGTTTTCCGCTTTTACCGCTTTACGCACCGCGTCAATAAAGCCGTCGGGCAATTCGTCGGCAACGTCAAGCCTCCAGCCGTCTGCGCCGAGCCTTATCCATTTTCTTACTATTCCGTCCTTGCCGGTCATAAATTCGAGGTATTCCTCGCCGTCCTCCACAACCTCGGGCAAGGTTTCAAAACCCCACCAGCTTTTGTACCTGTCGGGGTATTCCTCAAACTTGAACCATTTATAATAGGGAGAATTTTTGTCGTTATACGCTCCGCCGTTCCCGTAGCGGCGGTACTTGTTAAAATAAACGCTGTCGTCGCCCGTATGGGAAAACACGCCGTCAAGTATAATTTTTATACCTCTTTTGTGCGCCGCATTGCAAAGGCTTTCAAAATCCTTTTGCGTACCGAGCAGCGGGTCGATTTTGGAATAATCGGCGGTGTTGTACCTGTGATTGGAATGAGCCTCAAAAATAGGATTGAGATAAATACAGCTTACCCCCAAATCCTCAAGATACGGAAGCTTCTGCTCTATTCCCTTTAAATCCCCCGCAAAATAATCGTTGTTAAGCACCCTGCCCTCGTCGTCGGGACGCCAATACGGCAGGTTCTCAACGTCCGTTCTTATAATCCTGTCCTTGGGGACGTTTCTCTTGACTTTGCCGGAATTGTAAAACCTGTCGGGGAAAATCTGATATATAACCCCGCCCTTTAACCAGTCGGGCGTTGTAAAATCGTCCGAGTAAACAGTAAGCTGCCACTCGATATGCCGCGAGTTCGCCGTATTGATAACGCCTTTTGAAGTTCCGTCGTTATAAACGCTACATTCTCCCCAGGGTGAATACACGTTAAAATGATACCAGTAAAGCCCCGCTTCGGGAGCGGTAAATTCCAAATCCCAAATTTCGCTGTCGTCGGAATACATACCCGCCCAGTACATAGGAAAGCTCTTAAAATCGCCCTGCGAATCGTCTCGAATTTCAAAAGAAGCGCCGTTTGCCATAAACGAACGGGCAACTACAATCCTGAGCTTAACGCTCTCGCCCGACCTTAAAGCGCCGAATTTGCTTTTGTAAAAGCCGTCGAGCGAATTATAGGGAACAATATCCATAAATCAATCCTCTTTTTGTAACTTTTATGTGTATTAAAACGCATTTTTGCTTAAAAACTTTTGTAAGCGAATCCGCGTCGGTTTTCGGCGACCGATTTTGTCCGAGCCGCGTCGCCGCTTTTGACAATACTTATATGAAGTATAACACAGTTTTGTAAATAAATAAAGAATTTAAGGGCTTAAATTATTTATTTTGTTGCAAAACGAAATATGACGGGCAAAAATCCGTCCGAATTGTCAAAAACAAGGTTGAAGTTCCTCTGAACCTGTAGTATAATCATTGTATAATGCAAAAAGGAGTGATGATTACGCTTAAAAATATACCGGGAACGGCGCTCGAATGGACCGAGGGACTCAGCAAAAACGCTTTTGCGGTTCTGTCGCCCGTTATATCCGTAACCAAGGGCCTTACGCTCAGTCAATTAAAGGAGTTAACGGGGCTGGAGGGCTATACCATTCAGAATTGGGTAAAACGAGGCTGGGTAGAAAGCCCGTCGGGCAAACGCTACGCAGAACAGCAAATTGTAAGGATAATACTGATAAATATGCTGAGAAACGCTATGCAGCTTGAAAAAATAGTCGCGCTTATGGGTTACATAAACGGCAAGGTTGACGACCGAAGCGACGATATTATTCCCGACAGGGAGCTTTTTAATCTTCTGTGCTGCGTTATTTCGCAGATAAGCGAAAAAAACACAACGGACAAGTCGCAGATTATGGAAATAATCGAACTGGAGCTTCGGGATTACAAGGGTCCCAATCCCGATTCAAAGCAACGGCTTGAAAGCGCTTTGCTTTGTATGACTTTGGGCTTTATCGCGTCGGAGGTTAAGAAAGAATCCGACATGGAATTTTCAAAATTATTGGGTTAAGGCAAATTATGAAACGAAAAAAATCCGAATATGACGATAAAAACGCGATATGTCTGCGTAACGACCACAGGAACGGCAGTTATAATTTGACCGCCCGAAAAGCTTTTTAACGCTTCCCCGCTCCGTTAAAAACGGATACGGGGTAGTTTTATTTTTACAAAAAAGCGGACAAAACGCCAAAACGCAAAAATTTTTGTTAGGTTTATGTGATTTTCGACACTACACGGCAGAAGGAAAAAACAGCAAAGGAGAGATATGATGACGAACAGCGCGGAAAAAGACGCGGTCGATTTTTTTCGACAATGCTATGAAAAATATGCCGAAAGTCTCGTAAACTTTGCCCGTGCAAGGCTTATAGAAAAAAGCGATTGCTCGGAGGACTGCGTGCAGGAAGCGTTTATGGTGTTTTACAACAGGCTGAAAAAAGGTGAACAATTTGAATATCCGAGGGCGTTTTTATACAGAACGCTTGACCGTATTATACAAAATCAACGGTCGAAAATTTTTGCAAGGCAAAGAGACACGCTCTCGCTCGATGACCCGAACGTTCATATCGAATTAACGGCGCAAGAGGAAATTGATTACGAAAAATACATACGGCTTTTGGAAAACAGCCTTGACGAAGACGAAGCTTATTTATATACGGAAAAATATGTGAACGGCAAAAAGATTGAACAGATAGCAAACGAAGCAAATCTTTCCGTGGGCGCTGTGACCATGCGGCTGTCAAGACTGCGAAAGAAGCTGAAAAAAGCTCTTGAGGACATTATAGTTTAGAAAGGCGGGAAAAAAGATGAACACAATTACTTTAAACAGGGAAATTGCGCAAAGCATATTTAACGACGGCGCCCTCAGAGAAGAACTTGCGCTCTTGCTTCAAGCGCTTATCGACGAAGAGCTTGCAAAGCCGGACGAAGAAGCGAATTTTGATTTAATCGACGAATACTGCGATATGATAAACGAGCTTTACGAGGACGGCGGCGCGCTGCACGTCGTCGGCAGACTGCAAACCTCGGATGAATTCTTGAAATATATCGGCGACAGCCGAAAACAGAGATTGCTCGCAACTGCGGCAAAAACGGCCGTAGTCGCCTGCGCCGCGCTGGCGGTTATATTCACGGCAAACACGGTAACGGAAAAAGCCACGGGTATAGACGTGCTTGCAAACGTGGCGAGGGCGGTACGGAATATTTTGACGGGAGATACCGAAGCTCTCGGCTTTGACGGGGCGGCAAACAAAACTGCGACCGAAAAGGACGTAAAAACCGACAAATCCGAAGCAAGCGAAAAAGAGGAGGACTATACGACGCAACACGTTTATAAAGACGGTGGGGAAAAACCCGTTTACGTCCCCGGAAACGGACTTTTTGAAACAACAACCTCCGCCGTTACCCGTCAGGCGGGCGCAGACCTTACCGAAACGACCGAAAGGACGTATTTTGACGAAAAAGCGCCCGAAAATTCGGCTCAAACGCAAAGCGCAAAAAGCCCCGCCGTGACCCAAAGCATACCTCCGCGCACCCGTCCGGGGTCGGAAACGCAAACCGCCGCCCCGAGCAAAGCGCCGCAAACCACGTTAAGCCCCAAGAACCCGAATTTGGAGCAGGTTCTTACGCCCGAAAACCCGCCCGCTTCAAAGCCCGCCGAAACCACTACGAAAAAGACCTTTATAAGAGAGGACGAGGACGAAACGGCGGCGCCGCAAATAATCAGGCTTACCCCGACTTACGATTCTGATTTTAAGCGGGATTACAAGGTCGGCGAGGCGGCGGATTTCAGCGGCCTTACCATAACGGCAAGCTATGATAACGGCAGTCAAAAGCAAATCCCCGTATCCTCCTGCGACGTTCGGGGCTTTTCAACCGAAAGCCCGGCAAACAGGATAGTAACGGTAACTTACGAGGGCTGTTCGTTCAGCTTTCTTATAAGAGTAGAGGAGGCATAATTATGAAAAAAGCTTTAAAGCATACGCTTACGGTAATATTTATAACCTTGACAATATCTGTTTTCACTCTTGTCTGCTTCGGCGAGGATTTAACCTATACCGATAAAGACGCAAATACATATAAATACACAAATTCGGGCTCGGAAATTACGATAACGGGTTTTTCCTCAAAAAATTCGGACATCGACCTTGTTATCCCGGACGTTATAGACGAAACGCCGGTAGTGAAAATCAATTCTTCGGCATTCGGAGGACAGCCTCTTAAATCCGTGTTTATTCCAAAAAGCGTTACTCAAATTCGGGAAAACGCCTTTGCGTATAATCCTACGCTTGAGAAAATTACCTTTGCCGACGGCATAAGCTGCGAATTATACAATTACGCCTTTGCCGGGTGCGGTATCAGGGATTTATACGTTCCCGAGGGAGTTTCTCTTAAATCAAACGTATTCTACGGCTGCGACAAGCTCGTAACGGCCGTTCTCGACACCCAAAAAGGGCGGCAGGATTACGCCTTTAACGCCTGTACGGCTCTTAAAGAGGCGAGCGTAAAGCTTTTGGCAACAGGTATGTTCTCCGGTTGTGAAAGCCTTGAAACGGTCAACAGTTCGGTTCGGTTCAGGAGCTTGCCCTCATATGTGTTCAACGGCTGTAAAAAGCTTACAAACGAAATGCTTGACAAGCTTGTAGACTATGCTCATCTCGATAAAATCGGCGGCAGGGCGCTTCAGGGCTGCGCTTCGCTTACATATTTTGATTTCGGCAGTATTCAAAGCAATTATTATTACATCGAAAGCTATGCTTTTGCCGACTGTACGGGACTTTCAGAAATTATGCTGCCCGACAGGTTGAAAACCTTTGACGACGTACCTTATACGGAAAACGTATTCGGCGGCTGTACGGGCTTGAAGCGTTTGTATCTCGGCTCGGGCTTTGCGGATACGCCCGCGTCGATAGGGCTTGAAAATCTCCCGTCGCTCGAAGCTGTGGAGGTTTCGCCCGATAACCAAAAATATTTTTCCGATAACGGCGTGCTTTATTACCGTGATACCGACGGTATTGCGTTGCTTAAATACCCCGCCCAAAAAAAGGGAAGCGCGTACTCTACGGGAAAGGTAATCGAAAGCCCGAACGGTGTTCTAAAGCTTTTCGACTGCGCCTTCTCGGGCGTTAAGGAGCTTAAAGAGCTGGAGCTTACGGGCGCCGTAACGCTCGATTCTTTGAGCGCGGAGTCGTCAAAGTACAGGGGCGTTAAAGCGTTTGAAAATTCCTCGGTTGAAAAAATCACTTTCCGTGACAGCGATTTCAACCATATTGCCGACAACATGTTCAGCGGCAGTCAAATTCGGGAAATCGACCTGCGTAACATCGTTTCAATAGGCGATTTTGCCTTTGCAAACTGCCGAAAGCTTGAAAAAATCAATCTGTTAAAATGTAAATTTTTAGGCGACGGAGCGTTTGCCGGCTGCGCCAATTTGAAAATAGCTATCTTCGGCTACGACAGTCTGTTTATTTCCGACGGGGTGTTTGAAAACGACGGAAAAATCACCTTCTATTGCAGCGAACGCTCCGTACCGTACGCCTTTGCGACAGAGAACAACATTCCCTTAAACGTGATTAATATAGATATTCCGAATAACGCGCAATTCCCCTACACGGGCAAGGCGGTTTGCCCGGGCATAATAGTAAGCATAAGCGGTATGACGCTCGTCCCCGAAAAGGATTATACCGTCGAATACCGTGACAACAAGGCGATTGGAACGGCGCTTGTAACGGTTAATTTTATCGGCGATTTCGAGGGTCTGCCCGAAATGGGTAAACCGTTTACGATAACTAAGCGGGATATATCGGAGCTGACGGTTGAATATGTTGAGGATAACCTGTATTCCGGCGAAGAGATAAGACCCGCCGTCACGGTCAAAAACGGCGATATACTGCTTGTCGAGGGCGTTGATTACCTGATTAAATACAGCTCAAAAACAAACGCCGAAACCCTGTTCTTCACCTTAACGGGAATAGGCAATTACACGGGTTCAAACAAATACTATTACAACATTGTGCGCCGCGACATCTCGGAGGCAAAGGTCTTCGAGCTTCCCGACAGCGTATATACGGGCGGGGAAATTTGCCCCGTTCCCACGCTTAGCTGGAACGGCTTTACGCTTGTCTACGGCGAAGATTACGAGGTGCAATGGTTTGATAATGTAAATTCGGGATTCGGTACTGCGGTAATTTACGGCTTGGGCAATTTTAAAGGTACGGTTACAGCGCGGTTTAAAATCTTCGGAAAGGACATTTCCTGCGCCGAGATTGCGGAAATTGCCGACAGCGCCTATACCGGCAAGGAAATCAGACCCGAGGTAAGCGTTACTTTGGACGGCAAACCTCTCAAGGAAAATACGGATTATACGGTGGAATATCTCAACAATACGGAAGCGGGCACGGCAACCGTAATAATCCGCGGGACAGGCAACTACAGCGGTATGGCGGAAAAGACGTTTACCGTTTACAAAAACAACGTTTATTCATTTACAGTGTTCTCCGAAACGCAGATGACCGCCACCTACAACGGCGCGCCGCTGAAGCCCGAAATGGAGGTCTATTTCGGCTCGGAGCTTTTAAAAGAGGGCGTCGATTACACGGTTCGTCTCGAAAACAACGTAAACGCGGGCACTGCAACCGTAACCGTATGCGGTATGGGTCGTTTTGAAGGCGAACGCTCCTACAGCTTCACCATACTGCCCTGTCCGTTCGGCGCGGAGGATATTACCGTTGAAGGCGCGTCCGAATTTGACGGCTCGGCGGTTGAACCGCAGGTTAAAATTTATAAAAACAACGCCTTTCTCGAAAACGGCAAAGACTACACGGTAAAATATTTCAACAATACCGAGGTCGGCACGGCGTACTTAACGGTTGAGGGTATAGGTAATTACAGCGGCAACGTCAAGCTGGAATATGAGATTTATCCGCCGCAAAACGGCGAAACCGATGATAATCCGCCGACAGAACCGGAGGAAACCCACCCGTCGGAACCCGACAACAATCAACCTACGGAACCCGACAACAATCAACCTACGGAACCGGACGATAATCGGCAGACAGGCTCCGAAGCAAACGGCGAAAACCCGAACAACGCGGAAGCTTCCGAAGCGGGCGAAGCGCAGAACGGCAGCGTCGGGCAAAACAGCGCCGAGCAGGAAAACGTCCCGACGGCAAGCGGCAAACCCGCCGCATCCGTAGAGGTTAAAACAAATCCCGCCAAAAAAGCCGCTATACCCAAAACAGGCGGCGACGAAAACGCCCTTGAAACGGCTCTTTGGATATGCGTCACCGTTCCCGCGCTGATAATACTTAACGTCTTAGACGGCAAACGGCGTAAAAAGCGCGGTAAAAAGACCTTCGCCCAAAGAATCGAGGACGCGGCAAACGACAGATTTTAAAGTCTCGGTTTTTATTTAAATTATACGAAAACTTTTATACAAAAAATGTGCGCCCTGCTTGAGCGCACATTTTTTTAATAATGAAAATAAATTAAATCGAATATCCGTAAATCTTATCAATCAAAATCCTTTACCAAACGCTTCAAATACTCTTTGAAATCCTCGCCTATTTCATCGTGGTTTAATGCGAATTCGCAATTGGCTTTCATAATTCCGAGCTTATTGCCCATATCGTAACGCTTGCCGTCAAAATCAACGGCATTCAAGCCGCCGTCCTTTGCGAGCATTACCATAGAATCGGTAAATATAACCTCGCCGAGTCTTTCATCGGACGGAGTGCGCCTGATATAGTCAAAAATCGAAGGCGGCATAACCACCCTGCCGAGTATCGAATAGCAGGACACAATCTGCTCGGGCGCAGGCTTTTCGATAATATTGTGAACGCTCATAATATTATCCTCAATCGGCGTTATATCAAGCGAACAATACTTGGGCACGTCCTTCCTCGGTACTTCCTTTACGCCCACGCAGCCGACTCCGTATTTTTCGTAAGCGTCGATA
This sequence comes from uncultured Clostridia bacterium, assembly GCA_947630835.1. Classification (GTDB taxonomy): domain Bacteria; phylum Bacillota; class Clostridia; order Oscillospirales; family Acutalibacteraceae; genus Fimenecus. Next base: position 25,267 of record CANRIZ010000018.1, read on the forward strand.
AGCTGGCCGATTACGGGCTTCCCCTCGGGCGAAGCTATTACGTCGTCGCCGTAGAGTATCGCAAAGGGTTCGCCGCCTATGAATTTTTCGGCGCAGGATATGGCGTTCGCCAGACCTTTTGTCTCTTTCTGTCTGATAAAATAGATATTCGCAAGGTTTGACGGATAAACCACGTCGTCGTAAATCTTCTTTTTGGAGGCGTTGCCCCTAAGATTTGCTTCCAGTTCAAAGGAATGGTCAAAGTGATCCTCAATAGCGCCCTTTCCCCTGTTCGTTATAATCAAAATATCCGTAATACCCGCTTCGACCGCTTCTTCTACTATATATTGAATTGCGGGCTTGTCTACTATATTGAGCATTTCCTTGGGAACGGATTTTGACGCGGGAAGCACCCTCGTTCCGAGCCCCGCGGCGGGGATAATTGCCTTTGTGATTTTCATTTTTTCCTCTCCTTTTACCTTGATAAAAGCATGGTTAAAATCTGTTCGGCGCAATAATAACCGATAAGCGAAAGTCCGCACATAAGCCCCGATATACCGCCGCGCTTAAAAAGCATAAGCCTGTATTCTTCGTCGCCCTGCGCCTTTTGGCGGCAATCGTCAATATCCTTTTTTACCTTGTTTTTGTATAGATAATTGCCGAAAAATCCGCTTAAAACCCTTATTGCAACGTTTGAAACAGACATAATCGCAACCTCGGGCAGACGTACAATTTTGTTGGAAATCTCGGCAAATTCCTCCGCGCTTAATTCGCCGCTGTAATACTGTTCGGCGGCCTCGACATAGTTTTTGGTGTAATTAACCACCCTGTCGGTTGTGCATGCGCCGGTTATCAAAAGCATTACAAGCATTATTGCAAAGCCTATAACGTGCATTTTCCTGAAGAAAAACCAATACGGTGAAAAGAAGAACGAAGCCCAGTTAAAGCTGATTTTTTTGCCGAGCTTTTCCATTTTATAAAACTTGGGAATATAGCGGTTAGCGTTTAGCTGAACGTACTCGGCAACGTCCGATACCTTGTTGCCGTCTATTGTATCGTCGGGCGAAATTCTGATTACATAGTCCGCAAACCCTCCGGGCTGCATATTCGGCGGCATAGCCGAACGCTCACCCGCGCCGTTCGGATTGTTGTAAAGTCTTTCGCCGCAGTTTAGGCACACGGGCTCGCTTGCGGGGTTCTCCCTGCCGCAATTCGGACAAAAGACAATCTCATGGCCGTTGTTTGCCGCCCGTACCGGCTCGTTTGTATGAGAAGGCGTCCACTCAAAGCCCTGCGAATGAAGCGCCTCGTTTTTGCACTTGCCGAGACTTTCGTAACATTCCCTGTGACAAGGCGTTCCGCAAACGGGGCAAACCACAATATCGTCCGCCTGTGTGAATTGCTTTTCGCAAACGGGACATTTTTCGTTTAAATAGTTCATAACATCAACTTCTGTTTAAAAATTTTTCAGACCTTTATCTCTACGTTTAATCCCAGTTCATCCCTGTATTTTTCGATTATCGGCTTAACCTCCGCCTCGATAAACTCCTCAACCTGCTCGGGCGCTCTGCCGACAAAATCGGAAGGCTTCATATGCTCGAGGATTTCCTCCTTGGTAAGCGGGAACATATCGTCCGCGGCAATCCTGTCGATTAAATCGTTGGGCTTGCCCTCGACCTTTACGACCCTGCCCGCGTCCATGGAATGTACCCTTATTCTCTCGTGCAATTCCTGCCTGTCGCCGCCCTTTTTAACGGCCGCCATCATAATGTTTTCCGTCGCCATAAACGGAAGCTCCGCCAAAAGATGCTTTTCAATCATTTTCGGGTAAACAACAATTCCGTCGACGACGTTAATATAAAGCTCCAGCACGGCGTCAATGGCGAGAAACGCCTCGGGTACGCTTATTCTCTTGTTTGCGGAGTCGTCAAGCGTTCTCTCAAACCACTGGGTGGAAGCGGTAATTGCGGGGTTTACCGCGTCGGCGATTACATACCTTGCAAGCGACGCTATTCTCTCGCTTCTCATAGGATTTCTCTTGTAAGCCATAGCCGACGAGCCTATCTGGTTTTTTTCAAACGGTTCTTCGATTTCCTTTTCGTGCTGCAACATTCTCAAGTCGCCCGAAAATTTATACGCCGACTGCGCTATCTGCGAAAGCACGGAAAGCACGTTGTAGTCAAGCTTCCTCGAATAAGTTTGACCGGAAACGGCAAAACAGCTCTCAAAGCCCATTTTACCGGCAATTTTTTTGTCAAGCTCCTTTATTTTTTCACAATCCCCGTTGAAAAGCTCAACGAACGAAGCCTGAGTTCCCGTTGTTCCCTTTGAGCCGAGCAAACGCATACGGGAAAGCTGAAATTCAAGCGAACCCATATCCATAACAAGGTCCGAAAGCCAAAGCGAAGCGCGTTTGCCTACCGTTGTAGGCTGGGCGGGCTGATAATGCGTATATGCAAGGCAGGGCATATCCTTATATTTAAGCGCAAATTCCGAAAGCTCGTTTATAAGGTTTACAAGCTTTTTACGGACAATTTTCAAGGCCGTCGTCATAATAATTACATCTGTGTTGTCGCCGACATAGCAAGAGGTTGCGCCCAAGTGAATAATTCCCTTTGCCTTGGGGCATTGCACGCCGTAAGCGTAAACATGGCTCATAACGTCGTGGCGAACAAGCTTTTCGCGCTCCTCGGCAACCTCGTAATTAATATCGTCCGCATGCGCCTTTAATTCGGCAATCTGTTCGTCCGTAATATCGAGCCCCAGCTCCTTTTCGCTTTCGGCAAGCGCTATCCAGAGCTTTCTCCAGGTTCTGAACTTAAAATCGGGAGAAAAAACATATTTCATCTCGGCGCTCGAATACCTTGAATTTAAGGGGCTTTCGTAAATATCCTTCATCATATACTCCTTTAATTTAAGTCTTTGCGCAAACAAAATTATTTTGCAAAATAATTTTTAATCCTCTCGACCGCTTTCTCGGTGTTTTCCTTGGAGCCGAATGCGGTGAGCCTGAAATACCCCTCGCCGTTCGGTCCGAAGCCCTCGCCGGGAGTGCCTACAACCTGCAATTTGTCAAGCAGCATATCGAAAAATTCCCAGCTTCCCATATTTTCGGGCGTTTTAAGCCATACATAGGGGGAATTTTTTGCGCCGTAAACCTCGAAGCCGCAAGCCTTGAGTCCCTCGTAAATAGTCTTGGCGTTATGCCTGTAATACTCAATTATTTCCCTTACCTGCTGTTTGCCCTGCGGCGAATAAACAGCTTCGGCGGCTCTCTGCGTGATATAGGAAACGCCGTTGAACTTTGTCGCCTGACGCCTTGCCCAAAGCTTGTTAAGCTCCGTGCCGTCCGCCGTTTTTAACTCGTGCGGAACTACCGTATAACCGCAGCGCACACCCGTAAAGCCGGCGGTTTTTGAAAAGGATTTAAACTCGACGGCGCAGGTTTTTGCGCCCTCTATTTCATATATGGTATGCGGTACGTCATCCTCCGTTATAAACGCTTCGTACGCCGCGTCGTAGAGTATAACCGCCCCGTTTTCGTTTGCGTAGTCAACCCACTTTTTAAGCTCCGCCTTGGTAATCGCCATACCAGTGGGATTGTTGGGGAAGCAAAGGTAAATCAAATCTACCTTTTCTTTCGGAAGCTGCGGAAGAAATTTGTTTTCCGCAATGCAAGGCATATAATATATGTTTGACCATTTTCCGTCCGCTTTATCCCCCGAACGTCCGGACATTACGTTTGTGTCGACGTAAACGGGGTAAACGGGGTCGCAGATGGCAACCTTGTTTTGAAGCGAGAAAATATCGCCGATATTTCCCGTGTCGCTCTTTGCGCCGTCGGAAACGAATATCTCGGAAATATCAAGCTCAACGCCCCTCGACTTGTAGTCGTTATCCCTTATCGCTTCAAGCAGAAAATCATAGCCGTACTCGGGCGGATAGCCTCTGAAGGTCTCGCCCTTTGACATTTCGTCAACCGCCTTGTGCATAGCCTCTATGCATGCGGGCGCAAGCGGACGGGTAACGTCGCCTATTCCGAGCCTTATGATGTCCTTTGCCTTTTCGGGGTTTGCCAGAGAATACTCCTTAACCTTTTTTGCTATGTTTGAAAAAAGATAACTGCTTTCGATTTTTAAAAAGTTTTCGTTAATTTTCATAATCCTGTCTCCGTTATATTTTATTCTTCTGTTTCGCCGTCGCAAATTTTTTCGGCGGGGCCCGTCATATAAACGTCGCCGTCCGCGCTCCAGTTTATATAAAGCGTTCCGCCCCGCAAATTAACCTTAATATCCCTGTCCCTGCCGCAGTAACCGTTAAGCGCCGAAGCAACCGCCGAAGCGCACGCGCCCGTTCCGCAGGCGAGAGTTTCTCCCGAGCCGCGTTCCCAAACCCGCATATCAATTTCGTTGTCGCTTACAATGCGGACAAACTCCGTGTTTATCCTTTCGGGGAACATTTCGTTGTTCTCAAAAAGCGGGCCGATTTTTTCAAGCGCCAAATCGTTTACGTCCTCAACGAAAACCACGCAATGGGGATTTCCCATGGAAACGCAGGTGACCTCGTACTCTTTTTCGCCGATAGTCAATTTTTGTCTAACGACCGTATCGCCGTCAAATTTTGTCGGAATATCCACGCCTTTTAATACGGGCTTTCCCATATTCACCTTTGCGCCCACGGCAACGGAATTTTCCGTTTTAATCTCTATATACTTAATTCCGCTTAGGGTTTCGAGTGAAATATTTTTCTTATCCGTCATTTTGTTGTCGTAAACATATTTTGCAACGCAGCGGGCGGCGTTTCCGCACATTTTGCCCTGCGAACCGTCGGCATTGTACATAGCCATTTTAAAATCGGCGACCTCGCTCGGGCAAATAAGCACAAGGCCGTCCGAACCTACGCCGAAATGCCTGTCGCTTATTTTTACGGAAAATTTTTCGGGATTTTTTACGCTTTCCTCAAAGCAGTTGACGTAAATATAATCGTTGCCTGCGCCGTGCATCTTCGTAAACTTCATAACGAAACCTCCCTTTACCGCGGTACAGCCGTTTTGCGGCAAACCTAAAGCCGCAAAAAACCGGTATTAATAAAGAGTAAACTTGTTGCAGATTTCCGTAACGCCGCCTCGTATGTAATCCGCCTTTGCTTCAAAATCCGTTGCGGCAAGAGAAATATACTCTGCGATTTTAACCATTTCCTCCTTGCCGAAGCCCCTCGTTGTAACGGCGGGCGTTCCGAGCCTTAAACCGCTTGTAACGAACGGCTTTTCGGGGTCGTTGGGAACGGCGTTTTTGTTTGCGGTGATAAACACCTTGTCAAGCCTCTGCTCAAGCTCCTTACCAGTAATGTGCTTTGAACGCAAATCGACAAGCATAAGATGATTGTCGCTGCCGCCGGAAACGAGGTCAAAGCCGTTGTCGAGCATAGCCTTTGCAAGCGCTTGGCAGTTGTCGATAACCCTCTGCTGATATTCCTTGAATTCGGGTTTAAGCGCTTCGCCGAAGCAAACCGCCTTGCCGGCAATAACATGCATAAGCGGGCCGCCCTGTGTTCCCGGGAAAATCGCCTTGTTGAATTTTTTGCCCAATTCCTCGTCGTTTGTAAGGATAAGACCGCCCCTCGGACCTCTGAGGGTTTTGTGCGTTGTCGAGGTGACGACGTCGGCATACGGTACGGGCGACGGATGAAGCCCTGCGGCGATAAGGCCGGCAATATGGGCCATATCTACCATAAGATATGCGCCGACCTGCTTGGCTATTTCGGAAATTCTCTTAAAATCAATAATTCTCGGATACGCCGAAGCGCCCGCAACTATAAGCTTGGGCTTACATTCCTTTGCCTTTTTCTCCATTTCGTCATAGTCCAAAAAGCCCTCGCCGTTTACGCCGTAGGGAACAAAGTTAAAGTATTTGCCCGACATATTTACGGGACTGCCGTGAGTCAAGTGACCGCCCTCGTTAAGGTTCATACCCATTACCGTGTCGCCCGGTTCAAGCAGCGCAAAGTAAACCGCAATGTTTGCCTGCGCGCCGGAGTGGGGCTGAACATTCGCATAGTTTGCCGAAAACAGCTTTTTAACCCTGTCAACGGCGATATTTTCCACCTCGTCAACACATTCGCAACCGCCGTAGTAACGGTGAGCCGGATAACCCTCGGCGTACTTGTTTGTAAGCACGCTTCCCATTGCCGCCATAACCGCCGGAGAAACAATATTTTCGCTCGCTATAAGCTCGATATTTCTTTTCTGCCTTGCAAGCTCCTTTCCCATTGCTTCGCCGACCTCGGCGTCAAAGCGTGAAACAAATTCCGCCGAATCAAAGACCTCGTTATACATTTTATAAAAAATCCTTTCTCATAATATACTTATCCATATTAATACAGTAGATTATAACATTTTACGGACGGATAATTCAATAGATATTTAAAAAACACCCGTAAATATATTACAGGTGTTTATCTTAAATTTTTATTTAATCTGCCAATTTATCTATAAGAGCGTTTAAAACATCGGTATTTACAAGCTCCGCCGCGCCCTTGTCCGTAAGGTCTGCGGTTTTGGAATCTATGGGCAGACGGGCAAGAACGGGAACGCCGAGCTCCCGCGCGATTTCTTCTATTTTGCTTTCACCGAAAATATTATGCCTTTTGCCGCAGTCGGGACATTCAAAATAACTCATATTTTCGATAACGCCCAAAACGGGTATATTCATAAGCTTAGCCATATTGTACGCCTTTTTGACTATCATCGTTACAAGGTCCTGCGGGGTTGTAACGATAATTATGCCGTCAAGCGGAAGCCCCTGAAAAACGGTTAAGGGAACGTCGCCGGTACCGGGAGGCATATCGACAAACATATAATCTACGTCGCCCCAGATAACCTCCTGCCAAAACTGATTGATAACGCCGGAAATTACGGGTCCCCTCCAAACAACGGGAGCGTCCTCCTTTTCAAGCAAAAGATTAACGCTCATAATCCTGATACCGAGCTTGCTCTCCGCCGGGAAAAGCCCCTGCTCGTCTCCCTGCGCCCTTTGATGAATACCGAACGCCTTGGGAATGGACGGGCCTGTTACGTCGGCGTCAAGTATAGCCGCCTGAAAGCCCTTTGACTGCGCCGCAACCGCAAGCATGGACGTTACCGTGCTTTTGCCGACGCCGCCCTTGCCGCTTACAACGCCTATTACCTTTTTTATGCTGCTGTACTCGTTTGCCGGCAGCCTCATATCCTGCTTTTCTTCGCCGCATTTTGAAGAACAGCTTGAACAATCGTGATTACACTCGCTCATCTTTAAAATCCCCTTGTCTCAATTTTTTAAAAAAGTCGGAAAGTATACCGGCACATTCGTCCTCCAGCACTCCGCCCTCAAATTCGGGCTTGTGCGTAAACGGCAGGTTAAACATTTCGGCAACCGAATCAACAGCGCCGTTTTTCTTATCCCTTGCGCCGTATGTAAGCTTTATAAGCCTTGAATTTATAACGGCTCCCGCGCACATGGGACACGGCTCGAGGGTAACGTACATTTCACATTCCCAAAGCCGCCAGCCGCCGAGTTTTTTGCAGGCGGAATTTATAGCCTCCAGCTCGGCGTGGCACAGAGCGTTTTTTTCTCTTTCCCTGCGGTTTCTGCCCACGGAAACGACCTCGCCGTTTTTCACTATTACAGCTCCCACGGGAACCTCGCCCTCGTCATATGCTTTTTTTGCCTGTTCGAGGGCAAGCCTCATAAAATCGAATTTATCCATTTGCATTAACAAAAGTCGCGGTTTCAATAACAAGCGCCGCTATCGCAATCATCATAGGAACGTTGCACAAAAAGCCCGATATCTTTTCGCCCGTACTCAAACAGCCGATTTTTCCCCGATAAAGATATTTTAAAGCGTTTCCGTTTTTTTTGTAAAACAGCAGACAGCAAAATATCCCCAAAGCGACAATGCCCGTGTACAGCGCAATAACAAATTTTATATAAGCTTTTTCCGAAAAATTTTCGGATACGCTTAGCATCGTTACCGCAATACCGTTATTTAAAAAATGCGCCAATATTCCGGGCCAAATGCTTCGCGTTTTAATCGCCGTATAACCGAGCCCTATGCCCGCGCAAAACGCAAACGGTATCTGAATCATATTACCGTGCATAAGCGCAAACACAAACGACGACATAATAATCGCAAAAACATCGCCGTATCTTCTAAGCGACTGCAGCACAACGCCCCTTATGGCAAACTCCTCGACAAAGGCGGGTATAACCGCGCTTGAAAAAAGCGAAATTAAAATTCCCGCGGGGGAGGAATAATCCGAAGGGTCTTCGGGCGCAATAAACTCGATTCCGAACAGGGAATCCACCGCCGCAGAGAGATTGCTTGTCAAAAACTCGCCAATAAGGCAAATTAAAATCACTATCGGAACAAGGAGCAGAAAATCCGCCGTATCCCGAGGCTTTTCAAAGGGAATATCGCCCAACAAGCGCTTTTTTTTAAGCGCCCGACAGGCAATCGCAAACGGTATAAACAGCGTTATTACGGAGAGCAGACCCTCGAATAACGTAACAAAATCGGGATTGTCGGAATAAAGCGATACAAAACCCTTGAATTTAAAAAGTATAAAGCCGAGCAAAAATCCCGAAAGCAAAAATGCAATTACTGCCGCGCCGCATTTTTTCCCTATTTCGGAAAGTCTCCTTTTTTCGTTTTGCTTATAAGCCAAAAACCGCTGATAATCATAGTTTTGCTGATAATACATATATCTTTCCCTTTTTAAACGTTTTGAAAAAATATATCATCTTAAAATTAACAATTTGTTACAAAAGAAAGAACAAAGCGGAAACATTATTCCCCGATTTCCGGATTTTCTTCGGTCGGAGCGGCGTTCTCCCCTTCGGAAAGCTCTTCTTCCTCGTGGTCAACTATTGAAAATGCCGCGACCTTTTCTCCCGGAGAAACCCTCATAACCCTGACGCCCTTAGACGTTCTTGAGAAGGTGCTTATATCCGTAGCCTTTATTCTTATTATAATACCGTCCGAGGAAATTATAATAATATCCTGGTCGTCGTCAATCATAGAAACGGCGGTAACGTCGCCGTAAAGCTCCGTTTTGTAGTTAGTAATACCCTTGCCGCCTCTGTTTTGAACACGGTAATTGTCAATGGCGCTTCTTCTGCCGTATCCCGTTTCGGAAACGGTGAGAACCTTTTTGTCGGGGTCAAGGATACACATACCCGTAACCCTGTCGCCGCTTCTGAGAGCTATCGCCTTAACTCCCCTTGCGGTTCTGCCGATTACCCTGGCGTCCGCTTCGTTAAAGGTAATTGCAAAGCCGTGCTTTGTGGCTACCATAATATCCTTTGTGCCGTCGGTAAGCGAAACCCAACGAAGCTCGTCGCCCTCGTCAAGATTAATTGCCAAAATGCCCGTTTTGCGTATGTTTTTGTAGGCGTTGAGAGGAGTCCTCTTGATAATGCCGTTCAGAGTCAGCATACAAAGATAATAATTTTCCTCATCGTTAAAGTCGGGAACTCTAATCATCGCCGTAATTTTTTCGTTTGCCTCTATAGGCAAAATATTTACCACGTTCATACCCTTGCTTGAACGGCTGCCCTCGGGAATTTCATAACCTTTAAGCCTGTAAACCTTACCCAGGGAGGTAAAGAACATAATATAATCGTGCGAGGAGCAGGTGAACATAGTTTCGGCGTAATCCTCCTCACGCCTTGACATACCCTTGATACCCTTGCCGCCTCTGCGCTGGCTCTGATAAGCGGAAGCCGACTGGCGCTTGATATATCCCATTTTGGTAAGGGTATAAACGCAGTCCTCCTCGGGAATAAGATCCTCTATATCAACCTCGCCGGCAACGCTTGAAATTTCGGTTTTTCTCTCGTCGGCAAATTTCTGCCCGATAGCGGAAAGCTCCGTTTTAACAATTTCCTTAACCCTGGTTTCGGAAGCAAGAATTTCAAGGTATTCGTTTATTTTTTGCCTTAATTCGTCCCGCTCGCTTATTATTTTGTTAATTTCAAGACCTGCAAGCTGTCCCAACTGGAAATTGACTATAGCCGTCGCCTGCGGGTCGTCAAAATCGAATTTTTCCATAATCGCCGCCTTTGCCTCGGGCTTTCCGCCTTTGCAGGCACGGATCGTGGCAATTATATCGTCAACAATATCTATAGCCCTGGCAAGACCCTCAAGGATATGCTCTCTCGCCTGAGCCTTTTTGAGATCGTAACTGGTTCTCCTTGTAATGACCTCGCACTGGAATTTGATATACTGCTCGATAATTTCTTTAAGGGTAAGGATTTTCGGCTCGCCGTTTACAAGGGCAAGCTGAATTATACCGTAGGAAATCTGGAGCTGCGTCATCTGATAAAGCTGATTTAAAATAACCTGCGGGTTTGCGTCGCGCTTTAAATCAATAACTATTCTTATGCCGCCGCCCCGCTGAGAGGAATAATCGTTTATATCCGACATTCCCTCGATTTTCTTTTCCTTATGAAGCTCCGCCATAGACTCGATAAGGCGGGCTTTGTTTACCTGATAGGGAAGCTCCGTTATAATTATCTGAAATCTGCCGTTTTTCTCGTTTTCGACTATTTCCGCCCTGCCTCTGAGGGTGATTTTTCCCCTGCCGGTGGCGTACGCGGCTCTGATTCCCGCTTTACCCATAATTATACCCCGAGTCGGGAAATCGGGTCCCTTAATATGCTCCATAATTTCCTCAAGCGTGGCGTCGGGATTGTCAATTACACAGCAGATGCCGTCTATAACCTCGCCCATATTGTGGGGAGGAATATTCGTCGCCATACCGACCGCAATACCCGTTGAGCCGTTTACAAGAAGATTGGGGTATCTTGACGGCAAAACCGTGGGCTCTTTAAGACGATCGTCGTAGTTTGTCGTAAAATCTACGGTATCCTTGTCGATGTTTGTAAGCATTTCGAGAGCGATTTTGCTCATTCTCGATTCCGTATAACGGTAGGCGGCGGGCGGGTCTCCGTCAATAGAGCCGAAGTTTCCGTGACCGTCAACGAGTATATATCTCATGGAAAAAGTCTGTGCCAAACGAACCATAGCGTCGTAAACCGAAGCGTCGCCGTGCGGATGGTACCTGCCCAAAACCGAACCGACGGTATCGGCGCATTTACGGTAGGGTTTATCGGGATAAAGACTGTTTTCATACATCGTGTAGAGTATTCTTCTGTGAACGGGCTTTAAACCGTCGCGAACGTCCGGCAGAGCCCTCGACGTAATAACGGACATCGAATAATCAAGGAAAGAATTTCGCATTTCCCTGTTTATTTCAACGTTTACTATATTTTGCGCTTCAAGCGGTATATATTCGCCCAAAGAATGATTGTGTTTATCAGCCATTTTTTTACCTCTTTAATTATATGTCAAGATTCTTAACATATTTTGCGTTCTTCTCAATAAAATCCCTTCTCGGCTCAACCTTGTCGCCCATTAGTATTGAGAAGGTTTCGTCGGCTTCCATTGCGTCCTCGAGCGTTACCCTGAGCATAATCCTCGTGGCGGGATCCATGGTGGTTTCCCAAAGCTGGTCGGGATCCATTTCGCCCAAGCCTTTATAACGCTGAATATCGCAGCCTCCGCCCATTTCCTCGGCAAGCGTATCCCGCTGAGCGTCGGAATAGGCGTATTCGTGACGTTTGCCCTTTGAAAGCTTAAAAAGCGGCGGCTGGGCTATATAAATATAACCCTCGTCTATAAGCGGACGCATATACCTGAAAAAGAAGGTCAAAAGCAGGGTTCTGATATGCTGACCGTCAACGTCGGCGTCCGCCATAATTACAATTTTGTGATACCTGATTTTTGTAATGTCAAATTCCTGTCCTATTCCCGTGCCGAGAGCCAAAACGACGGGCGTTAATTTGTCGTTGCCTATAACCTTGTCTATTCTCGCCTTTTCGACGTTGAGCATTTTGCCCCAAAGGGGAAGGATAGCCTGTATTCTGTTGTCCCTGCCCTCTTTTGCGGAGCCTCCGGCGGAATCTCCCTCGACTATAAACAGCTCTGTGTTTTCCGGATTTTTGTCGATACAATCCGCAAGCTTTCCGGGAAGAGAATTTCCCTCAAGGGCGGATTTCCTTCTTGCGGTGTCCCTCGCTTTTCTTGCCGCTTCTCTTGCTCTCGAAGCGTCAAGCGCTTTTGAAAAAATTGTCTTTGCGACGGCGGGATTTTCCTCAAAATAGGTCGTCATCTTGTCGTAAAGCATTTTATTTACGAGAGAACGCATTTCGGTATTGCCGAGCTTGCCCTTGGTTTGCCCTTCAAACTCGGCTTCGGTAAGCTTAACGCTGATTACGACGGTCAAGCCCTCTCTTACGTCGTCGCCCGAAAGGTTTTTGTCGCCGTCTTTCAGCAATTTAAATTTTCTTCCGTAATCATTAAAAACCTTGGTAAGCGCCGTTTTGAAGCCGTCCTCATGAGTGCCGCCGTCTATAGTGCGCACATTGTTGGCAAACGAAAGTATTATCTCGTTGTAACCGTCGTTATACGAAACGGCAACCTCTGCGCTCTTGTCGTCCTGAACGGTGGAAAAATGCAGAATTTCATCGTGAATCGGCGTAAGCCCTCTTGAAGTGTTGATATAATCCACAAAAGAACGTATGCCGCCCTCGTAACAGTAGGTTTCCTCCGTTTTGTTTTCTTCATCTCTTTTATCGGTAAGCGATATACGAAGACCCGCGTTTAAAAACGCCTGCTCGCGAAGCCTGCGCTGTAAAATTTCAAATTCATATTCCGTGGTTTCCGTGAATATTTCCGGATCCGCTTTAAAGCGGATAAACGTGCCGGTTTCGTCGGTATCGCCTATAATTTCAAGGTCGGAAACGACTTCTCCCCTCTCGAACCTCTGCTTATAAACGTGACCGTTTTGGCTGACTTCAACCTCAAACCATTCCGAAAGCGCGTTAACTACCGAAGAACCTACGCCGTGCAGACCTCCCGAAACCTTATATCCGCTTCCGCCGAACTTTCCTCCGGCGTGAAGAACGGTCAAAACAACGGTTACCGCCGGCAAGCCTTCTTCCTCGTTGATGCCGACGGGTATGCCTCGTCCGTTATCACGAACGGTAATAATATTACCGGGCAGAATTTCAACTTCGATATGGGTACAATATCCCGCAAGAGCCTCGTCTATGGAGTTATCGACTATTTCATATACAAGATGATGCAAGCCCTTGGGACCCGTTGAACCGATATACATACCGGGCCTTTTTCTTACGGCTTCAAGACCTTTTAAGACCTGAATAGCGTCGGCGCCGTATTCTTCGGTAACGACGGTATTCATTTCTTCTTCCTGAATTTCTTTAATTTCTTCGCTCATTTGCTCCTCCGTAATAAAAGTTAATTGTTTTTTATATTAAAATCCCTTTACGTCTGTCCTTTTGAATAAGGTTGTTGTGGAATATGGGGAAATATATACGTTTTTCTTTCCGTTTTCCAACGTGACTATAAAAGATTTCGGCAAATCATACGAAACGGTAAACGTCTCGCCGTTTTTTTCCGAATTGTTAAGATATTCCCTTGTTTTGATTGATACCGTTGTGTTGTCAAGGTCAAAAATTCCGAGTATATCGGAATCCTTTATAAATTTTTCCGTGCCTATTTGAAGATACATCAGATAAGACATCCTTTTTCGATATGAAATGCTTTAGCTCCGCTTAAATTTAAAACGGACGGCTCGCAGCAGGTAATAAAAACCTGCCTGTTTTCAAGATGATTGAGTATGTAATCCTGACGGCTTAAATCAAGCTCGCTCATAACGTCGTCAAGCAATATAACCGGTTCTTCGCCGGTAATTTCCCTTATTATGTTTGCTTCGCTCAATTTAAGGGCAAGAGCGCAAGACCTCTGCTGACCTTGAGAACCGAATTTTCTTGCGGATATTCCTTTTATTTTAATGTTCAAATCGTCTCTTTGAGGGCCGACTCCCGTTATTTTGTTGTAAATATCGTCACGGCGGGTTTCTCTCAGCCTTTTTAAAAGAAAATCCTTTATTTCGTAAGCGTCTTCGCTGTAAAGACCGGTGTTGTTGATATATTCTACGCTGAAATCCTCCCTGCCCGACGAAAGACCGTAATAAATTTCCCTTGCGTTTTCCGACAAAAGCTTAACATATTTTATTCTTTCGCTTACGACCGCCGCGCCGTAAGAAGAAAGTTTATCGTCCCAAACGTCGAGAGTATCGTACAGTTCGGAATGAAATTGAATATCCTTTAACAAAGCGTTGCGCTGTTCCAAAGTATGGGCGTATTTTGCAAGCCCTTTAGCATAAAAGGGCTTTAACTGACACAGAGCCGTGTCTAAAAATTTTCTCCTGTTTACGGGGCCTTCCTGAATTAAGGATAAATGAGAGGGCGAAAAAATTACCGCATAAAATTCGCCTATCAGCTGCGACGGACTTTTTAATTCAATTCCGTTTTTCTTTGCATGCCTTTTTTTGTCAATAATAATTTCCGCGTTCTGTTCTCTGCCGAAGGCAAAATATTCTATCCCGTTTTTTGCGTATTCAGTTTCAAAGCGTACAAGCTCGCTGTCCCTTTTGGAACGAAAGCTTTTACAGCCGGTAAAAAGCCATACGCTTTCTATCAGGTTTGTTTTACCCTGCGCGTTTTCACCGAAAATGATATTAACATTTTCGGACGGCGATATTTGAATGTAATCGATATTTCTGAAATCCGAAATTGAAAGGCTGTTAATAATCATTTTTTCCTCTGTTAAACCATTTCGTAAACTACGCCGTTATATTCAAAGCTGTCTCCCCGCCTCAATTTTTTACCTCTCATAACGCAGGGTTCGCCGTTTGTTTTTATCAACCCGTCTGCTATTAACATTTTCGCCTGCCCGCCCGTTGAAACTATACCCGCATATTTCAAAGCGGAATCAAGCCTGATAAAATCCGTATCAAGTTTAAGCTCTTTTTTCTTTTTTTCGGCAACCCGCGCCGTAATTCTTATTTTTTTCATTTGAGCTTAACGGGAAGAACAAGGAACAGGAAATTGTCGCCCTGTTTAGGTAAAATAATTATAGGCAAAACGGGGCTTCCGAGCTTAATAATAACCTCGTCCGTTTCGCACACCCTTAATGCGTCGAGCAAAAACCTGTTGTTAAAACCGATTTCTATTTTGTTTCCCTCAATTTTTGCGGGCAGCTTGTCGTTTGCGTTTCCCAAAGTCGTGGAAGAAGAAATTTTAATAAAATCGTCGTCAAAAATACATTTTATGGGACTTTTTGCCCTGTCGGTAATAATAAGCGAGGTTCTCTCTATACTGCTTATCAACATTCTTGTATTTACAAGGGCCTTTGTGGTTTCGTTTATCGCTATTGCGGATTTATAATTTAAAAATTCGCCGTCAAGCAGTCTTGAAACCAAAATATAATCGTCTATTTCAAAAACTATATGCCTTTTTCCAATATTTAACGAAACGGGTTTTTCATTGTCCGTAATAAGCTTTACTACCTCGTTGAGAGCCTTTTTCGGAACAACAAAAATTTGCTCCTCCCCGCTGTAATCTATTGTTTCGTTCCTTATTGCAAGCCTGAAGCCGTCAACCGCAACGAGCCTTACCGAATTTTCGCCTATTTCAAATCTTACCCCGGTATGAACCACCTTTGTATCGTTCTCGGCGGCGGCAAAAATTGTTTTTCTTATCATATCCTTTAAAATTTCGCCCTTTATAACTATAGGAAAGCTGCTGTTTACGGACGGAAGCTCGGGATATTCCTGAGCGTTTATGCCTTTAAGCGAAAATTCGGCGTCACCGCTCTTGATTTTTGCGGACATCCTTTCGTCAACCTCAATTTTTACGGTACTGGCGGGAAGACTTCTTAAAATATCGCAAAGCACTTTTGCGTTTAAAATTATACTGCCCTGTTCTTCAACCTTTGCCTGCGTGGAAGTTATAACGCCTACCTCGAGGTCGTAACCCGTTACGGTAATCGTATTTTCCGTGGTGGTAAGCAAAATACCTTCTATTGCCGGTATTGTTGATTTGTTCGAAACCGCCCTTTGGACATTTGAACATATTTCCGAAAATTTTTGACAGTCACAGATGAATTTCATAATTTTTTCCTTTCCGAAGATAAATAAATATAATTTAAATAAAGTATTAGAATTAGGGAACGGCGAAAATGTTTAAATCTTTTAAAACCCTTTTAAGTTCCGCGCTTTTTTGAAAAATAAATATGTTTAATAAATGTTCAAAATAAAATATTTTTAAACATAAAATTTAAGATAATTTTTAACTGTTCAAAACCGACGTGTTTAAAACAAAAACTTGTTTAAAACTTTTTTAATATTCCTGAACGTTCTTTATAATATCCTCGACCGTTTTTCTGAAAAGAAAATCCTCGTCCATTTTTTTTCTTGTCATATCAATGGAATGTTTAACGGTCGAATGTTGCTTGCCGCCGAAATAATTTCCGATTTCAACCAGGGAAAGACCGGTTATTTCCCTCATAATATACATGGCGACCTGCCTTGCGTCTTTAATATTTTTATCTCTTTTTTCGGACATAATGTTTTCGGCGGAAATTCCGAAGGTATTTGCAATGTTATCGATAATTTTTGAATTTATTACGGTAACGGGCTGGCTGTTGTTGGTAAGCTCTTTAATAGCCTTTTTTGCAATTTCGAGCGACGGCGAAACGTTTGTAAGCGAGCAAAGAGACTTGATTTTTTTAACCGCGCTTTCAAGCTGACGCACGTTGTTTTTTAACTCGGAAGCAAAAAATTCAACAATTTCGTCCGAAAGCTTAAAATCAAACTGCTCGGCTTTGTTTTTGATAATCGCCATTCTCGTTTCAAAATCCGGAGGCTGAATATCCGCCATCAAGCCCCATTCAAATCTGGTTTTAAGCCTTTCCTGCAAAATTTGAATTTCGTTCGGCGGCCTGTCCGAAGTCAAAACAATCTGCTTGCCGTATTCGGTCAAAGCGTTAAAGGTATGGAAAAATTCCTCCTCCGTCTGTTCCTTTTTAGCTATAAACTGAATGTCGTCCATTAAAAGGGCGTCGGCGTTTCTGTATTTTTCGTGAAATTCATAGGTGGTTTTGTTCCTGATATGGTAAACCAAATCGTTTGTAAAATTTTCGCTCGTTGTGTAAATGATGTTCGCCCGTGGATTTCTTTTTTTCATCTCGTTTTCAATAGCTTTTAAAAGGTGGGTTTTTCCGAGACCGGATTTTCCGTAAATATAAAGCGGATTGTATGATTTACCGGGATCCTCCGCAACCTTTTTTGCTGCTGCGTAGGCATAGTTATTGGATTTGCCGACAACGAAGTTTTCAAAATTATCGCCTATGGTTCTTTCGGAAACCTTTGTATTCTCGTTCGCCTGTTCAAATTCGCCGTCCTTGAGCTGCTCATAAATAAATTCAATTTCCACTTCAAAGCCGAGAACCTCGTTAAAAGCGTTGTTTATGGTTTCCGAATGTCTTTTTATTATCAAAGGGAAAAGAAATTCGTTATTAACGGAAAGCACGGCCTTTTGACCGTCGAAGGATTTTAAAGTGATGGGCGAAAACCAAAGATTAAACGCACTGTCGGTTACGTTGAGATTTTCTTTTGCATATTCGCAAACGGTTTTCCACATATCGTTAAGAGATTCCATAACAATGCTCCAATCAAAAAATAGAATGTTGGTTAAAAGTACGTTTTTATACTGATTTTTAAAAATAATTTGAAATTGTATGCTAAAATCAATTATTGAAAAATCGGCTTTAATTACCGTAAAAACATAAAAAGGCGATATAACGCCAAAATAATTAAAATTATAACGATTACCATTTTAGCACAGTTTTTATTAAATATCAATATTTATATTGGTAAAATATTTAATATTATATAATAAGTAATATATTTAAATAAGGCAGCAAGAAAAAATTTTTATTTTTTTATGAAATTTTTAAAGAAATATTTACGGAAATTTTTGAAAAAATTTAAAAAGAGAGAAAAAAAGCACAACATTTTGTTTTAAGGAAAAAATTTTTACTATAAATAGTTGAAATTTTCAAAAGAGCTTAAAATAGTGAAAAATCTTGACTTTTTAAGTGATTTTAGTATATAATATCTTTCCGCAGATTATTTTTGTAATGAAACGGAGGTAGAGCAATGAAAAGAACATATCAGCCTAAAAAGCGCCATCGCAAGATGGAACACGGTTTTCGTAAAAGAATGTCTACAAGAAACGGA
This sequence comes from uncultured Clostridia bacterium, assembly GCA_947630835.1. GTDB lineage: Bacteria > Bacillota > Clostridia > Oscillospirales > Acutalibacteraceae > Fimenecus. Next base: position 43,451 of record CANRIZ010000018.1, read on the forward strand.
AGAAAAGTGCTTGCCCGCCGCAGGGCTAAAGGCAGAAAGCAGTTGTCCTATTAAAATCTTTACTGAATGAAAACGGTAACTTTAAATCGTAATTGTGATTTCAGACGCCTTTATTATAAAGGCAAGTCCTATACAAATCCTGCACTGGTTGTTTATTTAAAGCCTAACGGTGCGGGAATTTGTCGTATAGGTATAACCGTGAGTAAAAAAATCGGCAATGCGGTGGAAAGAAACAGATGCAAAAGGATTATCAGAGCCGCATACAGAAATTTATCGCCGAAAATTAAAGGAAATTGGGATTTTATTTTTGTTTCAAGAACCAGGACTAAATTTTTGAAAAGTACGGATATTGAAAAAATTTTATTTGAAATACTCCAAAAAGCGGGTGCCGTTTAAATGAAAGAATATGCTATTAAAATGATAAAATTTTATCAGCGTAAAATTTCCCCGCTTTTTCCGCCGAGATGCAGGTATTATCCGACCTGTTCTCAATATGCGCTTACAGCTATAGAAAGGTTCGGCATATTAAAAGGCGGTTTACTTGCAGTACGGCGTTTGTTAAGGTGCAATCCTCTTTTCCCCGGAGGGGTGGATTTGGTACCCGAAAAGAAGAAAAAATAAAAATAAAATGCGAGTGCATTTTGTTCGGAGGAACATAAATGACAAAAATTTATGAAATATTGGGAATCCCTTTCGGATTTGTTATTTCACTGTTCTATGTGCTGACGGGCAATTATATTTTTTCAATATTTTGCCTGCTTCTGGTTGTCAGAATATGTTTGCTTCCCTCGGCAATCAAACAGCAAAAAAGCGTCGCTATGCAGCAGCGCCTTCAGCCTAAGCTTAGAAGAATTAGGGAAAGATACGGCAACGACCAGCAAAAAATTCAGCAGGAAACTCAGGAGCTGTACCAAAGAGAAGGCTTTTCGCCTATGGGCGGCGGCTGTTTGCCGATGCTTATACAGTTACCGGTTATGCTCGGTCTTTACCAGGTAAATCTTCATCCTTTTTCTTGGATTTTAAAAATACCCTCTTCGGTTGTCGAGCAGCTTAAAACGATGGGTATGGCTTTGGGGACGAATGTTTACGAAAAAAACATGTACAGAGCCGAGCTTACCGCGTTAATGAACTGGAACAAGCTTGATTTGGCTTCGGTTTCGGGTCTTACTCAGGAGCATATAGCAAAGATTGAGCTTTTTATAAGCAAGTTTAATTTATTCGGTTTGGATCTTGCCAAAACTCCTGAATTTAAGCATTTTGATATTTTATGGGTAATTCCCATAGTTTCCGGGCTTATAGCCTTTGCGACAAGCTTTTATTCGATGTACCGTCAGAAAAAAACCAATCCCGAAATGGCAAAAAATCCGTCTATGGGCTGTATGATGATTTTTTCGCCGGTTATGCAGATTTACTTTGCATTCCTTTTCCCTATAAGCATAGGCATTTATATTATAATGTCCTCTGTTTTATCGTTTGTTCAGATGATAGTTTTGAACCATATTTACGAGCCTAAAAAGGTTCTGGCAAGGACTATGATAGACGAAACGGTTTATCGCCGTTCAAAAGAGGAAAACACTAAAAAAATCAACGAATTTAAAAAATAAGCTTAACGACAGGTGTTAATTATGATTAAAGAATGTATCAAAACGGCTCCTACCATTGAGGAAGCTAAAAATGCCGCTCTTCTTGAGCTGGGTCTCAGCGAAATGGACTTATATAATCTTGAGGTTTTAAAAGTACCCGAAAAAAAGAAATTCGGCCTTTTCGGCGGCTGTCCCGCAGAGGTAAAGGTAACGGTTGAAATTCCCGACGAAAAGCCGGCTAAGACGGAGGCTGTCGGGGAAAAGGAAAAAAAGCCCGCTCAGCGCCGCGCAAGGCAGGAGGTTGAGGAGTTTATCCCCGCCGAGAAAAAGGAAAGCTTAAAGCCTACCGACAAATACGACGCTACGGCGGAGTATATAAAAAAGATTGTTTTGGGCTTGGGCATAGAGCATTGTAACGTAAAAACGCTTGCCGACGACGAAGAAATTTATTTTGAGCTTGAATGCGGCGAGGATTACGGCATAGTAATAGGCAGGCGAGGGGAAACGCTCGACGCCGTTCAGTATCTTGCGAGAATGTCGGCAAACAAAGGCGGCGAAGGCTATAAGAGAGTTTTCATTGACGTTGGAAATTACCGTGAAAAAAGAGTCGGCGTTTTGGAAAACCTTGCAAAAAAGACCGCCGCAAGGGCAGTTAAAACGGGCAGGAACATCGCTCTTGAGCCTATGAATCCTTATGAGAGAAGAATTATCCATACCGCGGTGCAGGAGTTTAAGGGCGCAACCTCGTTTTCAACGGGCGTTGACCTTGAAAGACGCGTTATAATCGCTCCCGAAAACGGCGGAAAGGGAAATTACGGCTACAGGGAAAGGAACAGAGCCCCAAGGGATAGAAGACCTAAGAGAGAGGCTTATGTACCCGAAGTTTCAGAAAACCGCGAAAAGAAAAGCGATTACTCGTCGGCTTCTCTTTACGGAAAAATAGAAGTTAAAAAAGACGAAGAATAAGAGGGTAATCCCTCTGGTGTAAATCGGGTGGGCTTACCGCCCGATTTTATTTTGCTTTAAAGAGGTGGAAAAATGAGTACTGTAGCCGCTATTTCTACCGGTCAGGCCGCCGGCGGCATAGGTATAGTCAGAATTTCCGGCGAGGACGCGCTGTCCGTAGCGGACAGGATTTTTAAAAGCGTTTCAGGCAAAAAATTAAAGGATTTAAAAGGTTATACCGCGGCATACGGCAAGGTATATGCGGACGGCAACGAAATAGACGAGGCGGTTGCGCTTGTTTTCAAAGCTCCGAAAAGCTATACGGGCGAGGACGTGGTGGAAATTTCCTGCCACGGCGGTCTGCTCGTGACAAAGCAAACGCTCAGAGCGGCGCTGTCGGCAGGGGCTGCTGCTGCCGAGCCGGGTGAGTTTACCAAACGCGCTTTTCTCAACGGCAAAATGGATCTTACAAGCGCAGAAGCGGTTATGAGCATAATCGGCGCAAAATCCGAAAACGCAAAATCGGCGGCGCTCAATGCGCTTGACGGCGCTTTGTACAGAAAAATAAACGCCGTTTCAAGCTCTCTGAAAAAAACGGCGGCGCAAATGGCGGCGTGGGTGGATTATCCCGACGACGAAATAGAGGATTTAAGCGATGAAAATTTGTCGGGCGTTTTGCTTGGCTGTAAAAAAGAGCTGGGGGAATTGATTTCCCGGTTCGATATAGGTCAGGCGGTAATCGAGGGCGTCGATACCGTCATAATAGGCAGGCCAAACGTGGGAAAATCCGCTCTGATGAATATGCTGACGGGCTGTGAAAAATCAATAGTTACCTCGGTCGCCGGCACAACCAGGGACATAGTTGAGGAGACCGTTTCACTCGGCGGCGCGGTTTTGCGCCTTGCGGATACGGCGGGGCTTCACGAAACCGGTGACGCCGTGGAAAAAATCGGCGTCGACAGAACCAAAAAGAAAGCGGAAAGGGCCGCCCTGATACTTGCCGTCTTTGATTATTCCGAGAAATTAACGCAAGAGGACGAGGCAATTATTGAGATTTGCAAGGGTAAAAACGCCGTCGCGGTAATCAATAAAACTGACCTTAAACGAAAAATAGAGACGGAAAAAATCACCTCCCGATTTAACGGGACGGTTTTTATAAGCGCAAAGGAGCAAGCGGGTTTGACGGAGCTTGAAAAGGAGCTCGAAAGGGCGCTCGGTACCGCCGAATTCGATACTTCCGCCGCGTCCCTGATGAATGAAAGGCAGTATTCTTGCTGTAAGCTTGCCGAGGAAAGCGTAAACGAGGCTTTGGAGGCTTTGCGCTCCGGAGTTACAAGGGACGCCGTAAACGTAAGCATAGACTGCGCTATAGAAAAACTTGACGTTTTAACCGGCGAAAGGGCAACCGAAAGCGTGGTAAACGAGATTTTTTCTCGGTTTTGCGTCGGTAAATAATTTTGTTTCACGTGAAACATTTGGAGTAAGGATATGGAATATTTTGCAAAGGAATATGACGTAGCGGTAATCGGCGCCGGTCACGCCGGGGTTGAAGCGGCTCTTGCTTCGGCGAGGTTGGGAGTCAAGACCGTTGTTTTTGCAATAAATCTTGATTCCGTCGGCAATATGCCCTGCAACCCGTCCATAGGCGGCACGTCCAAGGGTCATCTTGTCAGAGAGGTTGACGCTCTCGGCGGCGAAATGGGAAAGGCCGCCGACAAAACTCAAATTCAAACAAGAATGCTCAACAGGGGAAAAGGCCCTGCCGTTCACTCGTTGAGGGCTCAAATAGACAGGCGGGAATATTCCAAATACATCAAGCATGTTCTTGAATTGCAGGAAAATCTTGACTTGAAACAGGCGGAAATAGTCGATATACGGAAAACGGCGGACGGTAAATGGCAGCTTAAAACAATGCTTGAAGCCGTTTACACCGCGCAATGCGTCGTCCTTGCCACGGGTACTTTTTTGGGCGGAAGGATATATATCGGCGAGACGTCGTTTGAAAGCGGGCCGGACGGTATGTTCCCGGCGACAAAGCTTTCCGAAAGCCTTAAAAAGCTGAATATACCGCTGAGAAGATTTAAAACAGGCACTCCGCCGAGGGTAAACAGAAGGAGCATAGATTTTTCCGTACTTGAAAAGCAGGTGGGCGACGAAACCGAAACCTCGTTTTCATTTGAAAGCGAAGCTCCGCCGGAAAACAAGTCGTTTTGCTATATAGCCTATACGAACGACGAAACGAAAAAGGTCATACTTGAAAATCTTGACAGGTCGCCGATGTACAGCGGCAAAATCGAAGGCATAGGACCTCGCTACTGTCCGAGCTTCGAGGATAAAATAGTCCGTTTCCCCGATAAGCCGAGGCATCAGTTTTTTATAGAACCCTGCGGGCTTGATACGGAGGAAATGTATTTGCAGGGTATGTCGTCGTCGCTGCCCGAGGAGGTACAGTTAAAATTCCTTAAAACCATCAAGGGCTTTGAAAACGCAGAGGTTATGAGAACGGCTTACGCTATCGAATACGATTGCGTCGATCCGCTGGCGCTGAAGCCGAGCTTGGAGTTCCTTGATCTCGAGGGGCTTTTCGGCGCAGGGCAGTTTAACGGCTCATCGGGTTATGAGGAGGCTGCGGCGCAGGGAATTATCGCGGGCATTAACGCCGCTTTGAAGGTCAAGGGAGAGGAAGCGTTTATACTTGACAGGGCTTCCTCTTATATAGGCACGCTTATCGACGACCTTGTTACAAAGGGCTGTATGGACCCTTACAGAATGATGACCTCAAGAAGCGAATACAGGCTTTTGCTGAGACAGGATAACGCCGATTTGAGGCTTACGCCTTACGGCTATAAGCTCGGGCTTATTTCCGAAAAAAGGTACGGGGCTTTTCTCGACAAAGTAAATAAAATAGACGCGGAAAAGCGCAGAGCCGAAGAAACCACAATCCATATGAGCGACGAATTGCAAAATTTGCTCGTTTCGCTCGGAACAACTCCGCTTGAAAAGGGCGTTAAGCTTGCGGAGCTTTTAAAAAGGCCTCAATTAAGCTATGCGGATTTGGCTCCTTTTGACAGCGAAAGACCCGATTTGCCCGCAGAGATATTCGAGCAGGTGGAAACCGAGCTTAAATACGAGGGCTATATCAAACGCCAGCAGGCGCAGATTAACGAAATGAGAAGGCTCGAAGTGAAAACTCTGCCCGAGGATATAGATTACAACGGTATTGACGGGCTTCGTCTTGAAGCGAGGGAAAAGCTTACAAAAATAAGACCGCACAGCGTGGGGCAGGCTTCAAGAATTTCGGGCGTTTCTCCGTCCGACATCTCCGTGCTGCTCATCTATTTGAGCAAAACGGGCAGGTAAAGGGGTAAATATGCTTAACAGAGAACTGCTTTGCAGGGTAACGAAAAATTTTAATACGGAGCTTGACGAAAATGCGCTTGAACGGCTTGACGTCTTTGCCGAAATGCTTGTCGAAACGAACAAAAGCTTCAATCTGACGGCAATTACACAGCCCGACGAGGTGAGTTTAAAGCATTTTGCCGATTGCCTTGCGATTTTTAAATTTGTCGATTTTCCCGAAAATTCTTCCGTTATCGACGTGGGAACGGGCGCGGGCTTCCCGGGGCTTGTTTTGCTGATGGCAAGACCGGATTTAAAAGTTACGCTCCTTGATTCAACAAAAAAGAAGCTCGGCTTTATCGAAAACGTGTTGAAAGAAACCGGTTTAAACGCTCAACTCCTCCACGCAAGGGCGGAGGAGGCGGGGAAAATGCCCGAATACAGGGAAAAATTTGATTTTGCGGCGGCGAGGGCGGTTGCAAACCTTTGCAGTCTTTCGGAATACTGTCTGCCCTTTGTTAAAGTCGGCGGCAAGTTTGTTTCAATGAAATCCGCTTCGTCGGACGAGGAATTTTTACAGGCAAAAAAAGCGGTCGGGCTTTTGGGCGGGGAATTTTGCGGCGATTATCTGTTCGATTTGGCGGAAAATCTCCCCCGCAGGATTTTTACCGTAAAAAAGATTTCGCAAACTCCGACAAAATATCCGAGGCCCTCCGCCAAGATTGCAAAAAGCCCTATAAAATAATCCCGAAAGCCGCAAAACAGCGTCGTTTTCGGGCGAACGAAAATTCTTTACAAAACCGCCTTTTCGGTGTTATCCTATGTTCAGAGGACAAGCACTGAGGAGGTGTTTTTTTGAAGTCGGAAAAAATAAAATGCGCCGCTGAGGTCTACAATATTCCGCAGGATTTAATAGACCCCAATCCCGAACAGCCGAGAAGAAGATTTGACTTCGACGAGCTTGAAGGTTTGGCGCAGTCAATAAGGGAAAACGGAATTTTACAGCCGATTACGGTTAAACGCTCGGGCGAAAAGCGTTTTGAGCTTGTGTCGGGAGAAAGAAGACTCAGGGCGGCGCGGCTTGTCGGCTTTTCAAAAATACCCGCCATAGTCGTTGACATCGACGAAAAGGATTCGGCGGTATTTTCCCTGCTTGAAAACCTGCAAAGGCAGGGGCTTGACTTTTTTGAAGAGGCGGAGGCAATAGAACGGCTCATAAACGATTTTTCCATGAGCCGCGAGGACGTTGCGAGGCGTTTGGGCTTGGCGCAGTCAACAATTTCAAACAAATTGAGAATACTGAAGCTGCCCGAGGAAATGAGATTCAAGCTTTCAAGGGCGGGATTAAGCGAAAGACACGCAAGGGCGCTTTTGACGCTGCCCGACGACATTCAGCGTGCGAGAGCGCTTTCCATAATAATTGACAGGCGGCTGAACGTAGCCGAGACCGAAAGACTCATAGAGCAGATGATTTCAAGAAGCCAAAAGCCCAAAAGCGCAATAAAGGGCATAAGGGACATAAGGCTTTTCATAAACACGTTAAACCATGCCGTTGATACCATAAGGCGGGCGGGCGTAGACGCGGACACCGCCAAGAGCGAAACGGCGGAATATATAGAATATATTGTCAGAATACCGAAGCTCGAGCAGCTTCGCATAAGCCTTCCCGGAGATTCGGGCGAGGCTGTCTAAACAAGTTAAAACAGGTGCGCTTTAAAACCCCTGTTGAAGCGTACCGTTTTAAATACCCATATCCTTCTCTTTCACACCCCACATCCACAGCAAGACGACGGTTATCGGAATTTCACCGATGCCGTCGTTTTGCGTTGTTCCACGTGAAACATTATTGTATATATCCCGTAAAATTTGACAAAAGGTATTTTATTTTGCTTTTATTTGTGCTATACTCTTATTAATACGCTGATAATATTAACGGAGTGACTTAATTTGGCAAAAACCATTTCTGTAATAAATCAAAAGGGCGGGGTAGGCAAAACCACCACCGCAGTCAACCTATCCGCGGCGGTCGGGGCTATGGGCAAAAAGGTTTTGCTTGTAGATATAGACCCGCAGGGGAATTCCACAAGCGGTTACGGGATTAATAAAAGGGAAATTCAAAATTCAACCTACGATATGCTTATAAATTCCGTTAAAGCGTCGCAAGCCGTTATTAAAACAAAGTTTAAAAATGTTGATTTACTGCCGTCCGACATTAATCTTGCGGGCGCAGAGGTTGAGATGATAGGCATTAACAGGCGCGAAAGCCTCGTTAAAATGGCGTTGGCGGAAATTTGGGACGCTTATGATTTTATTTTTCTTGACTGTCCGCCGTCGCTGGGGCTTATTACGATAAACGCCCTTTGTGCGAGCGACACTTTTTTGGTTCCCATTCAGTGCGAATATTACGCGCTGGAGGGTTTGGCTCAGCTTATGGCGACCGTAAGGCAGATAAAGCGGCTTTACAACCCGCAGTTGGAGCTTGAGGGCGTTTTGCTGACGATGTACGACGGCAGGCTCAATCTTACGGCGCAGGTTGCCGACGAGGTTAAACGCTTTTTTCCAAAAAAGGTTTATTCTTCCGCAATCCCGAGAAACGTCAGGCTTTCGGAGGCGCCGAGCTTCGGCGAGCCCGTAATGTATTATGACAGAAGCTCCAAGGGCGCTGTCGCATATGAGAATTTTGCAAAGGAGTTTTTAAAAAAGCAGTAAAGGAGATTTTCAAGTATGAAAAGCCTAAAGCTTATACCGATTATACTTATTGTTTTGAGCGTTGCGTTGACGGCTTGCCGGCAGAGGAGAACATTTGAGCCCGCGCCGATTATCACAACCACCCGCAAGGTTACGGAGCGGCAAACAGTGGCTATGAGCGAATTTAAGGTTTTCGGCACTCAAATGGGAATGAGTATTGAACAGGTGCAGAAAATTATAGGTGAAAACGCCGGGCTTTTGTTAAGCGAAAACGGGCAATGTTACTTTGCCATTGAAAAGGATAACCTTGAGTTTGTCAATAAAGGCGTCAAGTCCACCGTATATTTTATATTCGATTTGTATGCAAATTTATGCGAAATTCAGTACGAAACGAGCGAGGGAACGGGCTTTAATCTGGAGCAGGCGATAAAACGCTTTGACGGTTTGTACGGCAGGCATGTGAAATCGGAAAGCGGCGAGAACGACAATTATATTTGGTATTCCAAAGGCGATTATATTTTGATAACCTTAACGTCGGACGGAAAAGACGCAATTACATATTTCGGCGAGGATTATTTTAAGCAAAACTATCCCGAGGAATACAAGGCGTTTAATAAGAAGGGAGCATGATAATGGCGGCAAAAAAAGGCGGGCTCGGAAAGGGCATAGACGCGTTAATTTACGACAATTCCGTAGACAGCGGCTTGGGAGAGAGCGTTAAGCTTTCCATAAACGAAATTGAACCCAATCACGAACAGCCGAGAAAAAGCTTCCGGCCGGAGGCGCTTTCGGAGCTTGCAAAATCAATAGGTGAGAACGGCGTTTTACAGCCGTTGCTTGTAAGGCCGATGGCGGACGGCAGCTACAGGATTGTCGCTGGCGAAAGAAGATACCGCGCGGCAAGAATGGCGGGTTTAACCGAGGTTCCCGTCACAATCAGGGAAATGACGGACGAGGAGGAGAGCCTGTTCGCTCTTATCGAAAATCTGCACAGGGAAGATTTAAACGTAATTGAGGAAGCGGAGGGCATAAAGGCTCTTATCGACAAATTCGGTTTAACCCAGGAGGAAGCGGCGCAAAGGGTCGGCAAGTCAAGGGAAGCGGTTGCGAATATTTTAAGGCTTTTGAAGCTTCCCGATGAAATTGCCGAATATGTAAAGCAGGGCGATATTTCAATGGGTCATGCAAGGGCGCTGCTGTCGTTTGAGGACAGGAACGAGGCGCTCAAAGCTGCGAAGATGATTGTTGAGGGCGGCATTTCCGTTCGGGATACCGAACGCCTTGCAAAAAGCGCCCAAAAGGAAAAGAAAAGTCCCGAAAGACGTCAAAAAAGGCGGGACAGCTTTTACGACGAGGCGGAGCTTGCGCTTACGCAGACGCTCGGCAGAAGGACAAAGGTTTTCGTTTCCAAGGGCGGGAGCGGAACGCTTGAAATAGAGTTTTTCTCAAAATCCGACCTTGAAAAGCTGACGAAACAGCTTGAAGAGCTTGAATAACAAATAAATTCGGAGGAAACAAAAATGCTTGATATAAAATTTGTAAGGGAAAATCCCGAAGCGGTAAAAGAAAACATAAAAAAGAAATTTCAGGACGAAAAGCTTGCGCTTGTTGACGAGGTAATTGAAATCGACAGGCAATTCAGGGAGTCCAAGAACAAGGCGGATACTCTCAGGGGCGACCGCAACCGTATAAGCAAGCAAATCGGTATGTTTATGGCAAAGGGTCAAAAGGACGACGCCGAGGCGGCAAAAGCCAAGGTGAAGGAAATCAACGACGAACTGGTTTCGCTTGAGGCGAAGGAAACGGAGCTTGAAGCGGAGCTTAAAAAGAGAATGATGGTTATTCCGCAGATGATAGGCAAGGACGTGCCTATCGGCAGGGACGACAGCGAAAACGTCGAGCTTCAAAAGTTCGGCGAGCCGACGGTACCGGAGTTTGAAGTGCCGTACCATGTGGATATAATGGAAAATCTTAACGGTATCGACCTTGACAGCGCAAGGAAAACAAGCGGCAACGGCTTTTATTATCTTTGCGGCGACATTGCGAGATTACATTCTTCAATCCTTTCATACGCAAGGGATTTTATGATAGACAGGGGCTTTACCTATTACATCCCTCCGTTTATGATAAGGGGCGAGGTTGTAACGGGCGTTATGAGCTTTGCCGAAATGGAAAATATGATGTATAAGATTGAGGGCGAGGACCTTTATCTTATAGGCACAAGCGAACATTCTATGATAGGCAAATTCATTGATACCATTGTTCCCGAGGCCGAGCTTCCCAAGGCGCTCACCTCTTATTCCCCGTGCTTCCGCAAGGAGGTAGGCGCGCACGGCATCGAGGAGAGGGGCGTTTACAGGATACATCAGTTTGAAAAGCAGGAAATGGTAGTTGTCTGCAAACCCGAGGAGAGCGATATTTGGTACGACAGGCTTTGGAACAACACGGTCGATTTCTTCCGCAGTCTTGACATACCCGTAAGAACGCTTGAATGTTGCTCCGGCGACCTTGCGGATTTAAAGGTAAAGAGCCTTGACGTTGAAGCGTGGAGTCCGCGACAGAAGAAATATTTTGAAGTAGGCTCTTGTTCAAATCTCGGCGACGCCCAGGCGAGAAGGCTCGGCATAAGAATTAAGGGCAAGGACGGAAATTACTTCGCGCACACGCTTAACAATACCGTTGTTGCGCCCCCGAGAATGTTAATAGCTTTCCTTGAAAACAATCTCAACGAGGACGGCTCTGTAAACATTCCCGAACCGCTTAGAATGTATATGGGCGGAAAAAGCAAAATTGAAAAATAATATCGGCTTTTGATTCGGCATTTTCGGAGTGGACAAGCGGATAAACACAAAACGGCTTCTCTTGCAATCGGAGAAGCCGTTTTTATTTGCGCCGAGGGCGTTTTAACTCGATTTTTGTCTGCAAAAAATCGAAATTCAAGTTTTATACCCTGATCTCTCGGTCATTCACCCTGATTGTATTGACAAAATATAGTAAAATATTGTATTTTAGAA